>NZ_CALHII010000255.1 GCF_938030815.1 uncultured Campylobacter sp. | reverse complement strand
TTTTTACGCTCGCTTAGAAAAACAAATGCAAGCCTTGACTACTTTACCGACTTTGAAAAATGCAGCAAAAATCTAAAAGCCGTTTCTATCAAGCTTCACACGCTTGATTTTTTACTCGGTTCAAAGGATTTGAAAACAGATATTTTCACTTTTAAGATGCTCTGAAATCGTTCGTGCGAAATTTACGCCTCCGCGATTTTTTCGCGCATTTGTATCGAGTCCAACTTCCACGCCAAATACGTAATCGTGCAAATTTTTAACCTTTCCGTCCGTAAAAATTTTATCTAGTCCGCTTTCTTGGCAAAACTCATAAATTTTTTCGGGACTTTTAAAATACGTTCCGAGTTTCGTTAGCTCACCGCTAGTCGCTATCACGTCCGTGTTTTTATCGCGAACGGCAATGAGTAAATTTAACACATCGAAACACCATTTGTTTTGCCCGAAAAGAGTGAAAATATCTGCTTTCAAACCGAGGTCAGCAGTAGGAATTTTGCTCTAAATTTAGGAAGCGATCAAAAGATTTTCGATTTCGTCATTAGCGCAGGCGGCGTAACATATCTGATCGAGGCGAATTTTTACGGCACGGGCGGCTCGAAGCTAAATGAAGTCGCAAGGTCTTATATCGAAATAGCACAAAAGATCGCGCTTTGTGGCGGATTTAAATTTATCTGGATAACCGACGGACAGGGGTGGCTGGCGGCTAAAAACAAACTGGAAGAAGCCTACAAAAGCGTTAAAATTTATAATCTCGCCACGCTTTATTACTTTATAAAAGAGCTTAAAAATGTTTAAGTTAGCCGATGATTTTAAGCTTTTTAAAGGCGATTGCTTCAATATTTTGCCTAAATTTAAAGGCGAGTTTGACCTCATTTTTGCCGATCCGCCCTATTTTCTCTCAAACGACGGACTCAGTATTCAAAACGGGCAAATCGTAAGCGTAAACAAGGGCGAGTGGGACAAAAGCTACGGCATTGACGAGATAGATAAATTTAATCTCGAATGGCTCGCGCTCGCCAAAGATGCACTCGCAAACAACGGCAGCGTAATGATAAGCGGGACGTATCACAATATATTTTCGATCGGTCGGGCGCTGCAAAAGCTGGACTACAAAATCCTAAACGTCATCACGTGGGCGAAGACCAATCCGCCGCCGAATTTCAGCTGCCGCTATCTCACGCACGGCTCGGAACAGATCATCTGGGCAAGAAAAAGCGAGAAATTTAAGCATATTTTCAACTACGAGCTAATGAAAAAGCTAAACGGCGACAAGCAGATGCGCGACGTGTGGAGCTTGCCCGCGATCGCGCCGTGGGAGAAGGCGTGCGGCAAGCATCCGACGCAAAAACCACTGCCGCTTTTGGTGCGGTTAATCTTAATGGCGAGCACTCAAAATAGCGTCGTTTGTGATCCTTTTGCAGGCTCTGCGACGACCGGCGTAGCTGCGAATTTACTAGGACGAAAATTCGTAGGTATCGAAAAAGAGGACGAGTTTATAGATATCGCCGTAAAACGCAAACGCGAGCTGGACGCGAATTTCGCCAAATTTAGGCGAAAGATTGCGGATTTGCGACTATTAGAACAAGAAAGTTTGAAATTTTAAAATTTAAGCATTGAATTTTAGTGCGCTTTTTGCTTCGCAAATTTGTAACCCGCAAAAGAAATATACGTTGCTAGTTTTAAAATCTTAAGCTTCGCAGGCTATTTGTTATTCGCCGCGTTTGCTACCGTCTTTTTCACTCCGCTAAAGCAGCTTGCGAGCAAGAGGAAACTCCAAGCTGTGGCTTGAGCCGATTCTTAAAAAGCTGCGAATGTAAGGCATGAAGTAAGGACGGGAGTTTGCGTGCGATTAAATTTAAAACCGCCTCATCAGCCATGCGATATTTTCACTCATCTTGTCGCGTTCAAAATTTACAATACAACTTCGAAGATTATTTTGCAATGCCCTCCTTATCCATCCGCTCAAATTTAAAATTCTCGCCGATTTCGTCAAAATTTAGCCGCCGCATATTACGCCCGGACGCGTCCAAATTTAAATCTTTGTCAATTTTTGCTGCATTTGCCTAAATTTAATTTTGCCTACCTTGCTCATCGCGCCGTGCCCAAACCCCAAATTTAACCCCAGCTTAAGCATAAGCTTGTATACTTTGGCTTTAAATTTAAGGCGGCAAATGAGATCACAGAGCGAATTTTTCGGCGTTTTCATCACGCTTCTTGGCGGCGTATTATGGGGATTTAGCAGTGTTTGCGGGCAGTATCTGTTCACGCAAAAGGGCGTTAGCGCCGACTGGCTCGTACCCTACCGCCTAGGCCTCGCCGGGCTTGCGATGGTAGCGTATTACATCGCTCGCTCGCCGCGCCTAGCCTTTGCGCCGCTAAAAGATCGCGTGCTTTTGCCGCAGCTGCTCATCTACGCGTTTTTTGGGCTTATGATGACGCAGTATTCGTACTTTTGCGGTGTCGAGCTCTCAAACGCCGCCGTCGCGACCGTGATCCAGTACTCCGCGCCCGCGCTCATCCTTGCCGTCGTTTGCTTTTCACAGCGGCGCGTGCCTAAAAAGGTCGAGCTCATCGCGCTCATTTTCGCGGTGCTGGGCGTCATGCTGCTAGCCACTCACGGCGATCTTGGCTCGCTGGTTATCAACGCGGAGGCGCTGGTTTGGTGCCTCATTAGCGCGCTTGGCGTCGTGATTTATAGTCTCATCCCAACGAAGCTAAATCAAAAATACCCCGTCGCGCTAAATTTAGGCTGGGGTATGGTCATCGGCGGCGGCGCGCTCGCGCTTTACACGCGGGTTTGGCAGCTAGGCGGCGTGAGCGACGCGCAGGGCTTTGCTGCGCTTGCCGCAGTCGTGATCCTAGGCACGATATGTGCGTTTAGCTTTTACATGACGGGGCTAAAGATAATAGGCGCTAGCAGGGCGAGCATGATAGCGTGCATCGAGCCTGTAAGCGCTGCGGCGTTTGCCTATTTTTGGCTGGGGACGGAGTTCGTGTTTCTTGATTTTGCGGGCTTTACTCTCATTATCTCGTGCATATTTTTGCTAGCCAAAGATAGGAAAAAGGCGTAAATTTGGAGGAGAGATGATCTATTTGGCGCAGACCGATACGACGGCGGGATTTTTGAGTAAGGATTTTCGCGAGATAAACGCGCTAAAAGGCCGAGCCGCGGATAAACCCTGCCTCATAACGACGGCGAAGCTTAGCGAGCTAAAAAATCTCGCTCGCGTGCCCGCTAAATTTAAAAATTTAGTGCGCCGCGCGAGGACAACGACGTTTTTATATCCGAACGCCAAAGCCGTGCGCGTCGTAAAAGAGTGCGCTCATGAGGAGTTTTTGAGGCAATTTGACTGGCTCTACTCCAGCAGCGCAAATTTAAACGGGCAAAACTTCGACGAAGCCTGGGCGAAAGCAGCGGCGGACGAGGTCGTAGATCAAAATTTCAGCCAAAACGTAAGCTCGAAAATTTATAAAATTTCAAAAACTAAAATTTTGCGGATCAGATAGAGCTGCCGATTAAAATTTACACGCGCAAAGAGCGCTCAAAAAGAGGCACAGCGGGAAGTAACTTTACAAATTTAAACGGCTTTGCAAATTTAAAACCGGATACCTTGCTTAGGCTACCGCATCCTCTGCACAATTTTAAACGACCTTCTAAATTTAAAATGGCTCTGTAAATTCCGCCAAGCCGCGAAATCCCGCCGCAGATAGACCGCGCAAAGACCGCCAGGAATTTTGAAAAATCCAGAAAAGTTCACGGAAAACTCGCAGAAAAATTATATAAAAAGCCGCAAAATTCTACCGCAGATTGCCGCCGATTTTTATCAGAACCGCTACGCGCGATATTTTGATCGAAGCTCTATCTATGTTCCCTGCTTTCAATTAAAATTTCGCCGCTTCTGCCGATAGTTTTGATTAAAATTTCATCGCCGCGCGCGAGTAATTCCAATCAAAAATTCTATCATCGCCGATTATATATCAAAAATCCCGCCGCTGCCGATACTATCGCCTTTCATCGCCGCTATCGCCGCCGGGGCTATTGCGCTCTATCTTCACTGCTTCCGCCGCAGCAAGCACCCCAAAGCCGTCCGCCTCGCTAACGCCGCCCAGCTGTCAAACCCGCGTGTAAAGCGCAAGCACACCGCCGCCATTGCTGCGCCACGACGTCGAATAGCGATAAAATTTCCGCCGCCGCGCAACGCATTAAAACAAACAGCATATCAAAGCAAACGACGTAAATTTTAAAATTTTAACCGCTCTCGCCGCGCGGCACCGACAAACTCCAACCGACAAACTCCAACCGACAAACTCCAACCGACAAACTCCAACCGACAAATTCCGCTAGCTAGTCCATCATTTCCGCATAAATCATAAATTTCCATAAATTTAACGCCGCCTTTCTTGCTTTATATTAAAATTTCGCTAAAATTACCGCATTAATTTGAGGCGCAAACGGAGCTTAAGCTTAAACCGCTTGCGGGCAAATTAAATCCATTCAAGGAGCTTTTATGAGCGGTGTTGCGTTAATCATCTGCTTCGCCATAGCGGTCGTCGTGATGATTTTTTTGATCTCCAAAGCAGGCGTTCACCCGTTTTTGGCGCTAATGCTTATCTCCCTGGCGCTCGCGATCGTCGCGGGCATACCGCTAGCCAAGATCCCCGCAATTATCGGCGACGGATTCAGCGGCACGTTTAAGAGTATCGGTATCGTCATAATCTTCGGCGCGCTCATCGGCACCGTGCTCGAAAAGACAGGCGCGGCGCTAAAACTCGCCGATATGGTCGTAAACGTAGTCGGGCAAAAGCGCCCCGAGCTTGCGATGCTCATAATGGGCTGGATCGTAGGTATCCCCGTATTTTGCGACAGCGGCTTCGTAGTTTTAAACCCGATCCGAGAAGCGATCAGTAAAAAAATCGGCGAAAACCCGGTCGCCCTGGCGGTAGCGCTCTCAGGCGGACTTTATGCCTCGCACGTATTCATCCCGCCAACTCCGGGACCGATCGCCGCAGCAGGCGCCGTGGGTCTAGGCGGCAATCTGCTACTCGTAATCGCAATGGGCGCGGTAGTATCATTGCCGGTGCTGATCGCTACATACTTTTTTTCCAAAAAAGTCGCCAAGAGCGTGCATATAAGCGAGGCTGAAGCGAATGAGGTTATCGCAAAAAGCTACGACGATCTGCTTAAACAATACGGCAAATTGCCGAGCGGATTTTTGAGCTTAGCCCCTATTTTGGTACCGATCCTATTTATGGCGCTGGGCTCCGTCGCCAAGATCCTAAAAGTAGGCGGATTTGCGGGCGAAATTTTACAATTTTTAGGAAATCCTATCATCGCGCTAGCCTTGGGCGTAGTTTTTGCGGTATTTCTGCTCGCACAAACCGGCAAGCTAGGCGAATTTAGCGAGATCACCAACGAATCCTTAAAAATCGTAGGCCCGATCCTCTTCATCACCGCAGCGGGCGGAGTGCTAGGCAAGGTAATCACCGACGCCGGCTTCGTAACCTACATCAAGGACAATGCGACCGCAATTAAAGCTGCTGGGATTTTCTTCCCGTTCTTAATCTCAGCCGTCTTAAAAACCGCGCAAGGAAGCTCCACCGTTGCGATCATCACCACCGCTTCGATCATGGGCGCGTTTAACGTGGATGGTTCGCTGATGCAGGTACTGGGCTTCACCTCCGAAATGTCCGGCGCGCTTGTGGTAATGGCGATCGCAGCGGGCGCGATGACGGTTTCGCACGCTAACGACAGCTACTTCTGGGTCGTTACGAATTTTAGCAAGATGAACCCGCAGCAAGGCTACCGCACTCAAACCATGCTTACGCTAATTATGGGCATTACAGGTATGATCAGCGTGTGGATTTTGTCGCTGTTTTTGATCTAGGCTGCTTATTTAGCCGCTACAGCGCTAAATCAGTGCAGAGTGCAATACGGTATCTACCAGTGGCTAGCTACATAAAATTCTTTAAATTTACGTAGCTAGCCGTACCGCGCAAATGCCCTAGTATTAAAATTTCGTATAGCGGAGTTTTAAATTTACACACAAAGCCTCAAGGAGCGAAATTTTAAAATTCTATCGCTACGGAATTTTAAAATTTAGCCGAAATTCTGTGGCTTACAGAATTCTAAAATTCCACGACATGAAATTTTAGAATTTACCCCATAAATTCGGCAACGAGATTTTAAAATTCTACTCTTGCTTCAGTCTTGTCATCGTAAATTTAGCCTACGCGCTGTAAAATTCCAAAATTTTAAAATACCAGCTAAAGGAAAAATATGAAAGTTTTAGTCGCGATCGACTCGTTTAAGGGCTCGCTTAGTTCGCTTGAGGCGGGCAACGCCGTAAAATCAGGCATCGAAAAGCTAGGCTGCGAGGTGCTCGTCAAACCTATCGCAGATGGCGGCGAAGGAAGCGTTGAAGCCCTTGCAGACGCGCTAAAAGCTAAGTTCATGGACGTCATCGTAGCAAATCCGTTAGGCGAAAAAACGCCCGCGCGCTACGCCTTAAAAGGCGAGCTAGGCATCTTAGAAATGGCGTCCGCATCGGGTCTGCCGCTCATCGAAAAATCGCGCCGCAACCCGCTAAAAACGAGCACCTACGGCTTTGGCGAGATGATAGCGCATGCGATTGCGCACGGCGCGCGAAAGTTTATCATCGGCATCGGCGGAAGTGCTACGAATGACGCGGGTATGGGTATGCTGCGCGCGCTCGGCTTTAAATTTAAAGATGCAAATGGCGCAGAGCTTGCGGGAGCGGGCGAGGATCTGATTAAACTCGCCACGATAGATTGCACTTCGGTGCTGCCGCATCTTAAAGAGTGCGAGTTTCTTATCGCCTGCGATGTGGATAATCCGCTCTTTGGCGAAAACGGCGCGGCATATATTTACGCTCCGCAAAAGGGCGCGGATGCGGCGATGGTAAAGCAGCTTGATGCAGGGCTTATAAATTTCGCAAGCGTCGTAAGTAAGTACCTCGGACGCGAGCTTTGGAATAGCCCCGGAGCAGGAGCTGCCGGCGGGCTAGGCTTTGGCTTCGTAAGCTTTCTAAACGCAACGCTTAAGCCGGGCATCGACATCATCACCGAAGAGATCGGACTGGATCGCGATATGCAAGGCACCGAGCTTGTCATCACAGGCGAAGGAAGGCTCGATTTTCAAAGCTCGATGGGCAAAACCCCCTGCGGTGTTGCGAAGATCGCCGCTTCCTACGGCGTGCCCGTAATCGCGCTGGCAGGCGGTATCTCGCCCTGTGCCGGCGGCTGTAACGAGCGTGGCATAGGCGCATTTTTTTGCATCCTAAATGAACCGATGAGCCTTGAGCACGCGATGGAAAAAGAGATCGCGACACAAAATTTAGCCCGTGTCGCCGAACAAGCGGTGAGATTGTTTCTGCTAGGACGCGGCACTAAATAGGGCTTTTAGACTGAAATTTCAAGACGCGGGCGCTAAAACTTGCAACGAGCGCGGTATAATGCGCGGTAGGTGCGGTTGCGAAATAAGACGGCGACGGCTCGCAGCAGACAAGTACGACAAAGTGCGGCAGGAGGCGAGCATGGCGAAGAAGCGAAATTTTATGCAGGATAGATTTGCGTGCTTTAAAGGCACGGCGCGATCTTGACGCAGATGCGGTGACGCGTAGCTTACAGCACAAAAATATGCGTAACGAGGCGGACGAGCGGCGACGGCTCGCGGCAGACGGATGCTAGTCCATGACGCGTATACGCGGTAAGCAAACCGCACAACCGATACGAAAAAACCCCGCTGGGCCGTGACGCGCATGCACGACAAGCAAATACCGCGCACAGCTTGCGGCGAGCGGTAAAATTTCATCCACCACAGACCGCGGTAAGTAGATAAATTTTGCATTAAAACGTAGCTTTGCTGAAATTCTAGCGCGTTTGAAGATACGAAGTGATCGGACGGGAGTTAAGACAGCGGGCGGCTCAGCAGTAACGCAGCGGCGCGAAATTTTACGGCGCAAAAATTTATTTTACCGCGCGATACATACGCAAGGCGCGATCTAAAACTCATTTTCCAATCAAGTGGCTCGCGGACCCTCGCAATACATACCTCAAGACATGACTAAAACAGACAGAATTTTAAAATTTAACGCAGTATTCGCAGCCTATGGAATTTGCAACGTAAATTTAAAAGCAGCGATCCGTCTTATGAAATTCCGTTTCGAATTTCAGCTCACGATATGCCCTTTTTGAGGCGCGAAAGACCGCCTAATCGCAAGATCGCGCTTCTTGCAAAGATAACGGCGACGCATTACTCCGCTCGCTCACAAAGCCCGCTAGCCCTCCGATGACGCTTTGATTCGGAGCGGGGCGCGTCTGCGTAAAATTCGTATTATTAGGATCGCGGATTCGCTTATCGCTAAATTTTAGTACATATGCGACTACGGTACGCCGCTACGATAAATTTTGGGTTTACGTAAATTTACTCCGATCGCGCTGTGTTTTGCGATAAAAATTTATGAAATTTCATTTTCGGTCGGCGCCAAAAAATTTTATAAATCTCCATTTTAAAATTTTCAGCACGGGCACGTACCGATCGGGTCGTCAAGCTAAAATCAAAATTCCAAGCGGCGAATGCATAAGACACTCGCGTCTAGCATATCTGCGGCGGCGGTACGGGCGCGCTAAATTTATTGCTTTTAGGACGCAAAAGACGGGCAGGCGCGGGCAAAATTTATTGATTTTAGAGTTTAAAGCATCGAATTCGCGCACCTAGGCTAAATTAAAATTTAAAGCGCGCGACGCCTTGGACGCATCCGCGTGACTGCAAGCGCTTAAAAAATTCGCTCGAAGCAAGGTTGTAAAACCGCGGGCGGGCGCAAAATTTATCGCCGCAAAGATCAAAACCGCGAAAGCAAAAAGGCTCCGCGAGCATTCGCTGCCACACCCGCCCGAGCAAATTAAAATCGCATGATCCCGCCTAGCCGGCATACGCGGAGGGCGCCGCTGCGGGCATTTACACTTAAATTTGGTGCGATCGCAATGCGATTTAAAACCGTGCCTGCTTAAATTCGCGCCGTTTCGGTTCACTCGCAATCACATCTCGCCGCAGTAGCGCTTTAAATTTGCGCCGCCGCGATTTGTGCGCATTCAATCGCTACGGCAAGGGTAAAATTTCAAAATCTAGGCCCATACGCGCCGATTTGCGCCGCCCAAAATCGCTCGGATCGAATTTACCGCTGCCACAATTCGCGCAGATTAAAGCCCCGCCGCTTAAAAGCGCAAAATTTACCCTTCAAACGGCGGTGTGAAATTTCGCTAAAATTTCATTTTCTAATTCGGCGCGCGATTTATAAAATTTCGCCCTCGCCACGCCCCGAAAGCTGCGGCTTAGGCAGCGCCAGGCTCTTTGCGGTCTTACTAAAAAGTATCAGATCCTCAGTGCTTTGCACGCTCCACGGCAGCCGCGAGAGCGCGGATTTGAAAATTTCAAAGCAGGAAACGGCGTCGCTAAATGCGCGGTGGTGGACGTTTTGCACGCCTAAAAGCTCTTTTAACGAGCCGAGCCCGTATCTTTGCGCCTCGATCGTGCGGCGCGCGAGCTCGACGGTGCAGAGCCTGCGATTTAAAAGCATTCCGAAGCCGCATTTTTGCAGGCTCGCGTCGATGAAGCCGTAGTCAAATTTGACGTTGTGCGCCACAAAAACGCTATCTCCTAAAAACAGCCTAAACCGCTCCAGCACGCTAGCTAGCGGCGGCGCGCCCACAAGATCGTCCGCGTGGATACCGGTAAGCTCCGTGATATTTTCGGGTACGACGGGCGCGTAAACGAAGCTTTCGAAGCGGTCCAACTCCTGCGTGCCGCGCGTTTTTATCGCGCCGATTTCGATGATCTGGCCGTTTGAGAGCCCACCGTTCGTCTCGATGTCCACGAAGCAAAATTCCTGATCATCTATGTCCGTCTCACGGGTTTTGAGTGTGATTTTGCCGCTATCTAGCTTTATTATCTCTATGCCCAGCGCCCGCCACATCGAGAGGTCTTTGGGCTCGAAAAGCTCGGTAATTTCGGCAATATCGCTTGCTTTTGAGATAAAATCGTAATAATTTATGCTCTTTTGAGCCAGTAAATTTATGAGATTTTCGATCTGGCGCGTCAAAATTTTGCCCCTGTGCCGCGCCTAAATTTTAAGCGCACGGATCGCCTCCGCGTAGTCGTTTGAAGAAAATATGTAGTTGCCCGCTACCACGACGTCGGCGCCCGCTTCGTCGATATCTGCGATATTCAGCCCGTTTACGCCGCCGTCGACCTCGATGAGGCATTTTGCGCCTTTGCGATCGATCAGCTCGCGCAGCTGCTTAATTTTCTCAAGCGCCGAGGGGATAAATTTCTGCCCTCCAAAGCCCGGATTGACGCTCATCAAAAGCACCATATCGACCTCGCCCAAGATAAACTCCAGCGCGCTAAGCGGAGTGTGCGGATTTAGCACGACCGCAGGCGAGACGCCGCTATGGCGGATGTGATCTATGAGGCGCAGCGGATGGGTCTCCTCCTCGATGTGGAAGCTAAGAAATTTCGGCTTTAGCGGCAAAAAAAGATCGACGAAAAACGGCACGTTTTTAACCATCAGATGGATATCTAAAGGCTTGCTACTCGCCTTTGCCGCGGCGCTTGCTACGAGCGGTCCGATCGTAAGATTAGGTACAAAATGTCCGTCCATCACGTCTACGTGAATGAGATCGGCACCCACTTCGCAGACTGCGCGAATTTCCTCCGCGAGCCTGCCGAAATCCGCCGATAAAATGCTGGGTGCGACATACATTAAGATTCCTTTAAAATTTCAAGATGCGGAATTTTACTTAGTTTTGTCATAAATTTCGCTAAATTTAAACCGCGGCGGATTTTAAGCATAATTTGAAATTTTTTCGATATAATCGTCATTTATTTTAATCATCAAGGATTTATTATGGCAAGAAGATGCGCAATCACCGGCAAAGGTGCGATGGTAGGGAATAACGTTAGCCACGCAAATAACAGAACCAAAAAGAAATTCCAGGTCAATCTACGCACCATCCGCGTTCAGCTACAAGACGGCTCAACCAGACGAATCAAAGTCGCCGCCTCAACTCTACGAACTATGAAAAAACAATCAAAATAACCTCTTAAAGAGGAATTTATGTCTGTTTTGGACAAGATCAAGCGATTCCTCGACTGGTCCGGCTCGACTAAGCCGGACATCAACCTCTATACAGAAATTTACGACCAGCTACGACCTTTTCGCTTACCACTTATAACCATCGTGCTGATGATGCTAATCGGCACATTAGGCTACGTCTTTATAGCGGGCTTTTCGCTCGTAGACGCCTTTTATCAAGCAGGCATGACCTTTACGACGGTAGGCTTTACCGAAGTAGCGCCGATATCGCCCGCGGGTAGAATTTTTACCGTCTTATTCATCCTCATGGGCTTTGGAACCTTTTCGTTTTGCCTGGGCGTCGTCGTCGAGGTCATAAAAAACGGCAAACTTCAAAATTTACTTAGGGAGCAACGAATGATCAACAAAATCGCAAGGCTCAAAAACCACTACATTATCTGTTACAACAACATCTACTGCGCCGAGCTTGCCAAGCAGTTTCGCGAAAATCATCTGCCTTTTGTCGTGATCGACCCCGATCCCGCTCTAGCTAAAATCGCCGAAGAAAACCGCTATCCATATTTCATCGTAGGAGAACCGCATGTAGAAACCACGATGCTAAAAGCCCATCTGTCATCTGCAAAATCCGTCATCACGCTAAGTCCAAATTTAGCCGATAATATCGCGATAATCTCGCTCGTGCGCCTATACGAAAAGGAGCTTGGTCGCATCACCCCATACTTCATCATGGCAAATAGCGATGATGACAGCGACACCGAGAGGCTAAAAAAACTCGGCGCAAATTCTATCGTCTCACCCTCTAAGCTCGCCGCACAAAGGCTTTCGGCGATAAGCGTGCGTCCCGATATGGAAAATATTTTGGAGCGATTTTTATATAAAAAAGACTCGCTTATCGATATCGAGGAGATCACGGTGCCCGATTTTTCGTGGATCCGCTTCAAGCGTCTAAAAGAAACTCGCTTGCGCGATTTTACAAACGCCGACGTCGTGGGAATCAAAGAGCCCAACAGCCGCTTCATTCCGATGCCGGATGGCGACTACCTCATCGGTACTGGGGTGAAATCCTCG
>NZ_CALHII010000254.1 GCF_938030815.1 uncultured Campylobacter sp. | reverse complement strand
GAGTTTTAACCCGCAAAGCCGATAGAATAAAATCCTTAGCCGATCTGCGAGAGAAGAGAATTTTACTCGAAAGCGGCGGTACGGGCGAGGCGTTTTTTAAACAAGAAGGCTTTGGAAATTTTACATTTTGCAAGATCGCCAGAGAGTGCTACCGCATGCTAAAAAACGGCGACGTGGATGCCTACGCGACCGATAATCTCATCGCAATGGCATATCCGGTAGTCGATAGCGAGGTAGAAGTGCCGCTTAAAACTCTAGGCAAGCCCGATTTCATGGGTATTGGCGTTCAGAAGGGCAATAAAGAGCTACTGGATTTCGTCAATGCAGAGCTTATAAAGCTAAGCAAAGAAGGTTTTTTTGAAAAGGCATACGAGGGAACTTTTAATCCATTTTATCACGGTGCTGCGGATAAAAGATATTTCTTGCTAGATGGAATTTACAGCTTCTTGTAGGATTTGCGGCTTATTTTAAAATTTATCACGCAAGATTTATCGCGTAAATTCTATCTCCTGCTTGCTATGCTTTAGCTCTTGCAGCATGGATCACATAAAATTTATCGCACAATATTGCTTGTTTAAATTTTTCAAAAAATCTTTTTCGCGGGCGAAATGGCATTTATATAAAATTCCGCTCGTTTAAAAACTATCTTGCATAAATTTTACCGTAGCTTGGAATTACTAAAATAAATTTAGCTCAGATTTTTATTATTTCAAATTTTACTAAAGATCCTCTTGCTGGGATTTTTTCACCACTTACAATCCGCTCAAAATGCCCCCTAAAAAAGGGTTAAATTTTGCAGTCAAGAATTTATTCTGCACAAAGAGTAAATTTTTATTACTTAAAATTAAAAATGTAGCCCCCCTCTTTTAAAAACCGATCAGTGATTTTCATATTGCAAACTGATCTATTTTTATGTATAATCGCAAACTTTACGAATTTCAAAGGATCAATATATGAAAAAATCCATCTGCTCCTCTATGCTTAGCCTCGCAGCGGTGCTCGCACTAGCACCCGCACAAGCACTTTGCAATGCAGATTCTAATCCGCCGCTTATCCATACCCATAATAACCTCTATTCGGCGGGATTTAGCGGCAATACTAGCGGCAGCGGAAGTACCAGCCCAAACGGCAATATTACGACGATTACGGGCGTTGTAAGCGGCGGGACGGACTACTCCAGCAGCGTGATTTACGGCGGAGGAAGCGGCGACGGGATTGCGGGCTTTATCGAGTTAAACTCCGCCTCCAACAATAGACTTACGATTAGAGGCGCAAACGCTTACGTAGGTATCGCAATAGGTGCCGAAGCCAAGGGTGTATCAGATAATTATGTGAGCTTAGAAAACGGCTCTAAGGTAAATTTGGTCGTGGGCGGACAAGGCATAGCGGCGTCAAAAACGGGCAACGAAGGCGAAGCGACGCGAAATCAGGTTTTTGTAAAATACGGCGCCGAAATTACGGGAAATGCCGACAACTTCGGCGGTAGCTCAAATAGACATTACAATATCATCGGCGGCAGAAGTGGAGCGGATAAAAAAGCCTCCTCCAACGCCGTAACGATCGACGGAGGCACTATCGGCAACGGCTCCGTTACGAATGTAATCGTAGGCGGTATAGTAAGCGGCGGCGGTGATGCCGTATCAAATAGAATAACTATCAAAGGCGGTACGTTTAGAGGGAACTTCGATATATTCGGCGCTCAATCCTCCGCGGGAAAAAGTAGCTACAATAGCGTCAATATAACGGTGCCTTATTACGGCAGCACAAATACTATCACTCTAAACGGAAACGGTAGAATTTGGGGCGCAGCGGGCGGAAGCGGAAACTCTAGCGCAAACTCCGTAACCATAAACTCAAGGCTAAAAGCGCAAAATTACCAAGTAGTAGGCGGTCAAGCAAATAGCGCTAGCGCAATGAGCGCAAATCGCGTAGAAATCAATAACGACGATGCGATCGTAGGCAGCGTCACGGGCTCTTTGGGCGGCGCCTCAAGCTCGCGAAGCGTAGTTGATATTTTAAAAGGCACCGTAAAGGGCGATGTTGCAGCAGCAAACGGCATCGCAGGCGAATCGGACGGCGATAGAGTTACTCTAGGGGCATTCGATTCTAACAAGGGCGTGCATATCGGCGGCAATGTCTATGGCGCACGTGCGGGAAGCGTCAAAAACGCGGTCGTTTATATCAATAAAGAAAGAACGACGATAGCAGGAGACGTCTTTGCAGGCTACGCTACAAGCGGCAGCGTCGAGAATAGCAACGTAAATTTTAGAGGTGGCACTATAAGTGGCACGATCTGGGGCAGCAATAGCTCCGCAGACAAAACCAATACCTTGCATATAGAAAATTGGGTCGGCGGCGGCGTGAAAAAAGCCAAGGACATTAAAAATTTCGGCTCTATAAATTTTCACGATCTATATTCTACTACCGAAGCCGATGCGCCGCTTACTCTAACCACTGGCGGCAATACAAATTTAAACGACACAAAGATAGAGGGTATAAAATCCGATTTAGGCGAAGGAAAGTACTATCTGATACATAATTCAGGCGGCGGCACGATCACTAGAGCCGCGCAAACCGTGCAAGATAATCAAATTTATACGATTACCGACAAAGACCACTATCAAATCACCGGCACTACGATTGAGGTCGAAAACAATAAGAATTTAATCATGCAAAAGGGCACTCTAACTCGCTCTTGGATAGACCCCAACTTCGATCAAAGCGAGCTAATGCAAAATCAAAATTCTAACAAGGCCGCAGGCGCTACTGAGTTATTCGGCAATAAAGGCAACACCGTAATAGTAAAGGAAAATGCAGGCAATCTAGGCGGTAAAAACATAAGCTCGGGCAGAAATGATGCTACCGATGGAAGCAATAGCGTCCATGATAACTACGCCAAGATAAAGGGCGGAAGCAAAATAGGCGAGATCGATGGCGGATACTCAAATTCCGCTACCTCGCAAGAAATTTATAATAACCACGTAACTTTCGAAGCAAGCGGAATAGACGTGGGGTACGTAAATGCGGGCATCACTCATAGTAGTAGCGGCGGCGGCAACGTCCACGATAATAGCGTAACTACGAATGCTACAATAATCCGCAATAATATTTACGGCGGCAATACTAGCAACGGAGAAGCCAAATCCAATATCGTAACTATAAACAACGGCAGCGTAGGAGCAATGGCAGTAGGCGGCAAGGGAAACAGCGCGATTTCCAACACCATAACTCTTAACTCGGTAAACGTAGGCGGAAGCGTATACGGCGGAAAGGCTAGCGGCACCGCTTCCTCCAACACTGTAAATTTAAACGGCAACACGCAGATCGCCGGCAATGTCTACGCAGCGGAAGCCGCTAGCGGCAGCAACAACGTAGTAAATTTCAGAAGTGGCAGCGTAGCGGGCACGTTATACGGCGTATCTAGTGCAAACGCTAGCAATTCGGGCAATAGCCTAAATATCCTATCTTCAAACTCCGGCAATGGCCTAAATGCAGGGAATTTTGCAAATTTCAATAAATTGGAATTTAACCTAGCCTCCCTTAGCGAGATAGAAAACGATGCTTCGTCTAGTACCAAAAGAGCTTTAAGCTTAACCGGCTCCGGCAATACCGATCTAAGCGGTACCGATATATTTGTAAACTCGACAAGCGAATTTAATGCTTTAAACAATGCAAGCTATCCAGATGGCGATAATAAGAAATACACACTTGCCTATAAAAGCGGAAGCGGTAAATTTACCGGATATGATCCGCGCTTTAAAGACAAGGGCTACGTAACTCAGCTAAATAAAAACTATGTCATAAAGGATGCCAATACCTTTAGTAGAAACATAGGCGGTATGCATATAAGCGAGGATGAGCGGGAGCTTTATATTCAAAAGCTTATTAAGACTAACGAGAGCATAAATGAGGATTTCGATGCGGATGAGCTGCAGAAGTATCTAGGTGCTGGGGGTCTTAACGGAAATAACATAGATATAGGCAAAGCGGGGGAGGATAAGAATTTTAACGCTAGAAATATCCACGCAGCAGGCGCAAATAATACGTTAAATTTTATCAGCGGTCATAATGTAGGCGTAATAAGCGCAAGCGGCAGCGGCAACACCCTAAATATAGGAGCAAGCAATAGCTCTCCTGCGGCAGTAAATTCCTTAAGCGCTAAAAATATTAGCGGCTTTGACAGGTTAAATTTTTTCCTTCCTAGCTCTATTGCAGCAAGCGATAGCGTGCTTAATCTAAGCGATCCTACCGCCAATACCGATCTAAGCAACGTAAGCAATATCACGGCTTATATCAGCGGAGTAAGCGGTCCGATTAATCCAAGCAGCGAGATTCATCTAATCAATAAGCAAGGAAGCGGCAGCCTTATAGCTCCTAACGCAGCCAATA
>NZ_CALHII010000253.1 GCF_938030815.1 uncultured Campylobacter sp. | reverse complement strand
TGAGCGTAGCCGAGCTTTTGGGATTAAATTTTTATCTAGGCGGTCGCGGATGAAAATTTTATACCTCTTTCGCCTAATGAACGCGTAAATTTGATCGGCGCGCTAAAGCCGGTATTTTTGGATTTTAAGGCGACGCTGCTCGTCAAAAAAGAAGCGGACGGCGGCTTTAGAAACTTAAGCGTAAAAGAGCTTCGGGGGTTTTGATGCGCTCAAATTTTAACGAAAAAGGCGAGTTTAGATTCGGCAAATCCAGCTACGAAAAAGCGCGCAAAACCGCCGAAAACTGCGCCAAATTTAAGCTAGATAACGATGAAGAGGAGATGGCGTGCGGCGGCGAAATCAGCTGTTACGACTGCGCTTTCAGGCGCTGGAGCGCGGAGAGCTTTATCTGCGTGATACTTTTCAGCGCGATAAAAAATAGGCGAAATTTTAAAATTTAAAGCGGGTCGCGGCGGGTAAATTTAAAGCTATTGGGTATTTTTGAATTCGCGGCTTAAAAAAAGCGCGAGTCTGCAAAGTAGATATAAAAACGCAAGATACAAGGCGGCGGACGCGGATACGGTCGCTCAAAATATGACGCTTCTATATTTCGGTATTTAAGCAGCGAGTAAATTTGCGAGGATTAAAATTTTAAAGAGCAGGGCTGCTCCGCGCGCCTTAAACGCGGGTGTGAGCGCAGATCGGACATATCGGAATGCTTGTTTGTAAAAGCATAAAGGATCGCGCCTCGCCTTTTATCGGTGCGCCGTCAAATACCGTTTCTGAAAACATTGCGTCGCTTGCCTAGCCACGTTGCCCGGGCTGACGCTTTAAAATTTTGCAGCGCTGTAGCGGGCTAAATTTACACTGCTTCACGAGCTTTGCTTCATCTGCCATCGGCGCCGCAACTGCGTCTCATTCGCCGTTGCTTTAAATTTGCAGCGGCGAAGAAGGTTAAATTTCACAACCTCGGCACTGTGTAAATTTTATCGATTGGATCCGCACTATGTCGCTTTAAAATTTTATACCGCGAAGGCGTTTTAAATTTTATACCGCCGAAACGCACTAAAATTTTATGATCTAGACGCTGCGCTAAATTTCATCGCCCAAGATTTATCGGCCTAAGTCGTGTCGCTTTAAAATTTCCCGCCGCGGCACCGCATCTGCTACACAAATTTCCGCCGCCGCGCCCGCCTCGTCGCTCGCTAGTGCACCGCTATTTTAAGCCTCTTGCGCCGCGCCGTCCATTAGCGAGCTATTGCGTAAAATTCTACGCCGCCGCTTAAAATTTCTGCGTGCCCTCTATCGGCGCGTCGTTTAAATTTTACTACGTCGCGCCCTGCGCATCAAAATTTTATATCGCGACGAGCGGCCGAGCTTACCGATGAGGCTTACGCGCGACCGAGTGTCGTCATGTACCGAGCGTATC
>NZ_CALHII010000252.1 GCF_938030815.1 uncultured Campylobacter sp. | reverse complement strand
TTTCAAAGCCCGCTAAGCTCGCGCTTTTGCAGGCTCGTAAAAACTCGCGCTCGCCCTGTGAGATCGTCCTTCCGATCTATGCTAGCGCGCACGGAAGGCGCACCGCACAAGCCCACGCGATCTATAAAAGCGCGGATTTAACGAGCGTGGATTATGAGTGAGTTCGGCTTTAGCTTTGATGCGAGCGCGTGCGAGCGCTGCGGCGGCAAGTGTTGCACAGGAGAGAGCGGCTATATCGCGAGTTTTTTAGAATTCTTATCCGCGTCCTAGCGGTAAAATTTAAAATTTCGCCCGCAAGGCTTAAAGAAATTTATTTACAAAAAATAGGCGCTAAATTTAGCGTAAAAGAAAAGCCCTTTGAAGGCGGTTTTGCGTGCGTGTTTTTTGACGAAGCGCAGCGCAACTGCGGGATTTACGAGTTGCGTCCGAAGCAGTGCCGCAGCTTTCCGTTTTGGGAATATTTTAAAACGCATACTAAAGAATTGGAGGAAGAATGTATCGGGGTAAGGTTTTAAGCGGAATTTTAATCGCGGCGATGATTTTAGCGCCGCAGTATCTAAGTGCGGAGAGTGGGACGAATGCTGCAGCGGCGAAGCAGTCCGTTACGGATAAAAAGGCGTCTGATAAGAATTCCAGCATTGGCACAAAAAACGGTGCAAAAGAAGCAATTAAAAAGAGCTTGATAAATCGCGGCGTAAGCGCTAAAAGTATAACCAAAGAAAAGCTAAA
Organism: uncultured Campylobacter sp.; assembly: GCF_938030815.1. Classification (GTDB taxonomy): domain Bacteria; phylum Campylobacterota; class Campylobacteria; order Campylobacterales; family Campylobacteraceae; genus Campylobacter_B. The sequence goes on along the minus strand of NZ_CALHII010000252.1, from coordinate 5,151 downwards.
CCACGCGATGCGAGCGCAAGAAGACGCCGAGTTAAATTTTGATTTGCTTACAGCTTTGGAGCTACTGCATAAAGATCCTGTCGCATCGATGTTTTTATACGAAAAGGCATACAATAAAACGGGCTCGTCCGTTTATCTGCTAGAAGCGCTAAAGACTGCTTTTGCGATCAAAGATCGTAAAAATACGGCGCGCTATTTAAAGCTCGGCGAAAAGAGCCTAAGCTCAGACTCTGAGTATCTGCGAGTAAAGATCGGCTACTACTTAGGCATTAAAGATAATCTAAATGCCAATACTGCTGCTCTTAAGCTAGTCACCGTAGATCCCGTTTCGCGTAGTTACGCGATCTTAGCGGCGACATATTATGCGATGGAGAATTTTACTTTAGCCAAAACCTACTTTGAAAAAGCCTATGAGCTAGACAAAACTGACGAAAATCTCATCAGATTATGCGACGTGCTGCTAAATAAACTCGATGATTCGGACGGAGCGATCCGCATTATAGAGACGCACAGGCGCATCTACGGCTGCGCCCAGGGTATGGCGTGCGAGCTGCTAGCTGATGTGTATCGCGCGAATAAACGCTATTTGGATGTCGCTAAGATCGATGAAGCGCTGTATGAAGCCAAGGGGGATAATAAATTCTTAGACGATATGATAGCGATTTATTACTACTCAAACGACTTTGATAAAATAATAGAGCTTTTAAAGAAATACGATTACAAGCGCGAGCTTCTAATTGATGCCTACGCGCATAAAAAAGACTATAAAACCGCGATTAAAATGGCACGCGATGAGTTTATGAAGACTAAAAATTACGACTTTTTGGCGATCGAGGCGATCTACGAATATGAAAGTGCGGGCAAAAACGTGGACGCTAAAACCCTGTCTAGCGTAGTGGCAAAATTTGAAAATATCGCGCCGCAGCTTAAAGACCCCGTGCACCTAAACTACTACGGCTACATCCTAATAGATCACGATTTGGACGTTCGCAAGGGCATCGAGCTCGTCCGCCGCGCCCTGCAAAAAGACCCCGACTCGCCGTATTATCTGGACTCGCTTGCTTGGGGATACTACAAGCTTGGCGAGTGCGACAAGGCTAAAAATGAAATGGCTAAGATCAAAGACGCAGAATTTTTTAATTCCCCCGAAGGCAAAGAGCATTTAGAGGCGATCGATGCGTGCGCCGCTGGCACAGGCGTAGCGCCGCAGAATTCTATATCGCAAAACCCCACTACGATAAAAGGCTCCGCGCCGAAAGATCAGGCGCCGCAAAGTCCGGCAACAAAAACCCCTGCGCCTGATTCCATAAAATCTACGGCGCCCGAAAGCTCTGTGTTAGATTCCGCACGTCCGAGCTCCGCTGCAACGAGTGATTTAACGCCAAAAGACTCCGCTTCGCAAAATTCTGCCGGGTCTGCAAATTCCGCGATTCAAAACCAGACACCAAATTCTGCGGCATCTGAAAATTTTGCGACGCCCATAAATTCCGCCACGCAGAATTCTGCCTCGTTAAGACAAAATTCCGTATCGAGGCAGGATTTTATGCCAGAGCAAAATTCTACGTCGAAAGAGCCCACCGGCTCTAAAATCCAGACACCAAAGCAGTAGCGATGATTTTGGATGAAATTTTAAAACGTACTCGCGAGGATCTCGCGCTTCGCAAAGAAAGGCTGCCCGAGGATCTGCTCGGCCGCTCGCTAAGCGCTAATCCCTACGAGCCGAGGGGCGTCATAAGCGCACTTAGAAGCGACGAGAAGGATCCGCTTCGCATCATCGCCGAGATTAAAAAGGCAAGCCCGAGCAAGGGGATCATCCGAGAGGATTTTGAGCCGCTAAGCCTTGCGGTGGAGTACGAAAATGCAGGTGCCAGCGCTTTTTCGGTGCTTACCGAGCCGCATTATTTCAGAGGCGATTTGGAGTTCATCCCGCAGATCCGCCGCTACACGCATACGCCCATTTTGCGCAAGGATTTCATCGTCGATCGCTATCAGATCCTCGAGGCGCTGGTTTACGGCGCTGATTTTATCCTGCTGATCGCCAAAGCGCTTGAGCGCAAGGAGCTAAGAGAACTGCTTGAGCTTGCCCGCAGGCTTGGGCTTCGGGCGCTGTGCGAGATCCACGATAAGGACGATTTGAAAAAGGCGATCTTTGCAGGCGCCGATATTATCGGCATCAACCATCGAAATTTAGAGACTTTCGAGGTCGATACGAGCCTGAGCGAGCGGCTGATCCCGCTAATTCCAAACGGCAAGATCATCGTAGCCGAAAGCGGTCTGCACTCTCACGAACAGCTTAAAAGCTTGCACGAGGCGGGCGTCGATGCGTTTTTGATCGGCGAGCATTTTATGCGCCAAAATGACGTAGGTGCGGCACTGCGCGAGATAAAGCTCGGCGCGGGCGGCGAAATTTAAACCCGCTCGTTTGGTCGTGCAAGATCAGATCGGAACGAGAAGTTAAATTTAGCGAAGGGAGTGAAATTTTAAGGCGGTAAATTTTAAAATTCGTAGAATTCGACGGACTTTAAAATTTAATAGCTCTTTAAATTTGGCGGTTGCGACGCGATCAAATATCGCACGCCGCGTAAGTATCCGCGCTGTGCTTTAGCGTCGTGAGTTTATTATCACGCGCTGCGCGAGCGGCTGCGTAGCGAGGTTTAAATTTACGCTTCGCATAGCTTCGCACAGGCGGGTTTGCGCTTGCGGAATTTGACTGCTTAGGATTGCACATTTGCCGCAATGCCCCGCATGTCGTACGCTTACGTAAGCCTAGTCTCGGCGATTATATACGGCGCCGTAAATTTAATCGTAGCTCGCGATCTAAGCCGCCTCGTCTGCGATACGCCGCGATTAAACTTCGGCTGTATTACAGCTGTGCCGCGACCGCGCCGCGTTAAATTTTACCGCGTGTTGCGATGGTGATTGCAGCGCAGGTTTGGCACCGCGTACCGTGCCTGTGAGTGCGTCAAAGTTTTGTTATAATGCGCCGCGTAAATGACCGCGTAAATTTAAATCGCATGCCGCGTAAGCGTACGTGCACTTTGGCATCGCGAGCTTGTTATCGCACGCCGCGCGAACGGCTGCGGAGCGGATTAGGCGCTATGTTTGCCGCGCGATGAGTGTTTGCCAAATGCGCACTAACGCCTGCCGCGGGCTTCGATCTGCAAAGCGTATATCGCGCAGAGGAGGCGCCTCGCGCAGTCTATAGGATTGCAAAGCGCGTCCCGTCCCGTCACGTGCATAGCTCCGCGTCGTGCGAGCAAGCGCAAGACGCGTAAATTTAAAATTTTATGAAATTTAGAAGTTTTAAATTCCAAATTTCATAGAATTTTGCGAAACGCAAATTTTAAAATTCCATAGAATTTTGGAATTTCAGAAAGGAAAAGAGATGGATTATCTTTGCGCCCCTTGGCGAAGCGAGTATTTTACCGAAAAAAGAAGCGGCTGTCCCTTCTGTGACGCGGCGGCGGATGCGGCGTTCGATGATCGCAACGGCGTGCTTTTCCGCGCGCAGCACTGCTTCGGGGTGATGAACCTCTACCCCTACAGCCCGGGCGCGTTTATGGTCATACCTTACGAGCATGTCGATAATATCGAGTGTCTTAGCGACGATGCGTGGGTGGAGATGAGCCGCTACGTGCGCGCCGGAGTGGGGATTTTAAAGCGCACGCTGGGCGCAAACGGCGTAAATATCGGCATGAACCTAGGCGCCGCCGCGGGTGCTGGTATCGCCGAGCACGTGCACTATCATCTCGTGCCTCGGTGGCAGCGCGATACGAATTTTATCACGACGATCGCAAACGTCCGCGTAAACGGCGTTTCGTTCGCCCCGCTTTTTGAGAAGCTAAAAGCGGCTTACGCGGAAATTAAATTTTAAAACGGAGGATTGAGATGATTTTAGTTGCAGTAAAAAAAGATGGAAAATGGAGTATTATAGATAAAACGGGTAAAGAGATCGCTTCCTGCATTTGCGATATACCTTGGAACTTTCGAGTTCGAGAAAGCATAGATAAAAACGGTAAAACGATCAATTACTATAATATGTCTAGCTCTCTGAGCTTTCGACTTAGAGAAGGCTTAGATTGGAAGGTTGAATTTGGTGGTGAATTGAGGTTGTGGGATGAATTCCTCAAGAAATATATTGCTCCTTGTATTTGGGCATATGACAATATAAATGACTTTCGTGAAGCCTTATTCAGAGTCTTTAAAGACGGAAAATATGGTTTCATAGACAAAACCGGTAAAGAAGTCACCCCTTGTATTTATGATGATGCTGAGTATTTTCATGAAGGTTTAGCTAAAGTCAGAAAAGGTATCAAATGGAGTTTTATAGACGAAACCGGTAAAGAGATTATTCCTTGTATTATTGATTGTTTTTCTGGTGGTAATGTCAGTAACTTTGGTGAAGGAGGCTTAGCTCGGGTCACAAAATATGGTAATAAATATAAATATGGCTTCATAGATAAAACAGGCAAAGAAGTCGTTCCTTGTATTTATGATGGTATTACAAGCTCTCACGAAGGTTTAGTTTGGGTCAAAAAAGATGAAAAATTAGGTCTAATAGATAAAACCGGAAAAAAGATTGCATCTTGTATTTATGATGATATATTTGTTTTAGGAGATACCCTATTTGATATATATGATCAAGTCATATATTATAAAGGATATGTTAAGGTCAAAAAAGACGGCAAATGGGGATTACTAGATGATTTGGAAAATGAAATTTTAAAGCCAGCGTTCTACGACGAAGTAGAACTTGTGAAAGTTTTAAGTGACGACTACGTCAAAATCATACTAGACGGTCGCGAAACGATCGTGAATAAAAACGGCACAATAATATCTTAAATTTAAGGAGAGATGATGGTTAGCGTAGAGCAAGCGATCGAGGATCTGAAAAACGGCAAGATGCTCGTTATGGTCGATGATGTCGATCGCGAGAACGAGGGCGATTTGGTGTTTGCGAGCACATTTAGCAGCGCACAGAAGGTAAATTTCGCGATCACGCACGCCCGCGGAGTGCTGTGCGTGGCGCTTAGCCCGCAGATTGCGCAGCAGCTAGATCTAAATTTGATGGTCGATAAAAACACTTCGAGCCACGAGACCGCCTTTACCGTCACGATCGACGCGAAGGACGCCAAGACGGGCGTGAGCGCG
>NZ_CALHII010000251.1 GCF_938030815.1 uncultured Campylobacter sp. | reverse complement strand
GAAATCCTTAATCACGATCTCATAGCGATTATCCGCGCCGCGCCGCGCAAAGATCGGGATCAGCACGGGGCGAAATTTCAAATAAAGCGACGCGATAGTCTTTGTAGTGTAGCACTGTCGTCCAAAAAAGGTCGTAATCAGGCTGTTTTTAGGGCCTGGCTTTTGATCGGGCAGAATGCCTACGTTGCGCCCCTGCTTTAGCGCCTGCACGAGCCTGCGCATCGCATCGTCCTTGTAAATGAGGTCGTTGCCGTAGCGTTCGCGAAACGGCGCCACTAGCCGCTCTTCGATCAACTCATTATCGCTGCGACGCCCGACTACCGAGACAGGAAAGCCATTGGCGCCAAAAAAATTAGCTAGAATTTCCCAATTTCCAAAATGTGCGGTAAAAAATAAAATCCCGTGCGGATTATCACCTTTTAGCTTTCGGACGCGCTCTAGCGCCTGCTCGCCGTTTGAAATCAGATCATCAAATTTTAGTCTGCCATTGTAAAATAAAAGCGTGTCGGTAAGCGTCCTAGCGATACTGCGAAAATTCTCGATCGCAAGAGAGTGAAGCTCACTTTCGCTTTTTTGCGGATAGGCGGCGCGAAGGTTATCCTGCGCGACTTTAACGCGCCTGCTAAGCTTCCACGATGCAAAAAGTGCAAGCTTGTCGAAAAATGCGAATATGAAGCTTTTCGGCGCGAATTTTGCAAATTTTATCAGACACAGCGCCAAAAAATATTGGATTTTTTCCTTCATAAAGACCTCGTTTTAAATGCGAGATTATATTGAATTTTGGCTAATTAGTAGCTAAAACGCTATTTGCCGAGGCAAAAATTGCTAAACATTTCGTCTAAAATTTCATCTCGCTCAAATGGACGCGAAATACGTGCAATCGCCTCAATCGCGCGATTTATCTCAAATGCAAAAAGCTCAAGCTCGCCGCAAGCCAGGCGCTCGCTCGCGTTTTTAAGAGCCGCAAGCGCGCTCTCGCAAGATAGAATTTGCCGCTCATTGCTTAGCATAAGGCCATCGAAATTTTGAGAATTTAAGTAGCTCTCAAGCGCAGTTAAAATTTGATCCACGCCCTCGTTTGCAGAAATTTCAAGTGGCGTAAAAATGGAATTTGCCTGGGTATTTTGCCCAGCGGAATTTATTGCAGAGCTACCAGGCGCGATGGAATTTGCAGAATTTTGTTTGGAATCATCCTGAGTAAAATTCTCCGCAGCACAGCTTGCAGTAGTGCGCTCGGTATTTGGCGACGCTAGCCCGGTTTTTGCAGCGGAATTCTGTTCCATCAGATTTATGGAATTCGCAAGGGCTATTTGGCTTGTAGGCGCGGAATTTGTGGAAGTAGAATTTTGCGCGCTTAAGTCACGCTTTAAATTTTTAGCTTTTAAATTCTGCGCGCAGGAATTTAAAAAAACATCGCAGGTCCGACTTTGCTTTAAATTTTCGGCTGTGAAATTCTCTGATATGGGACTTTCAGCTGCGAAATTTTCTGCAGAAAAAGCCTCTAAATCCTCGTCAAGATCCTCCACGCTAAGATGAAATTTACGCGGCAAGTCGCATTTATTTAAAACGTAGATGATTTTTTTGCTTTTTTGTTCGCGCAATATTTTTAGGATCTGCGCGTCCTCGGCGTCCCATTCGCGGCTTGCGTCAAACACTGCCAAAATCACGTCCGCCTCGCTTGCAGCGCGAAGCGAATATGAAATGCCGATACTTTCAAGCTTTGAGTCGCTGTGTCTGATACCTGCAGTATCGACTATACGGATTAGATGAGTGCCTATCTGCAGGCTTTCTTCGATAAGATCGCGCGTAGTGCCCGCTTCGTCGCTCACGATAGCGCGACTAAAGCTCAGCATAGAGTTTAAAATGCTTGATTTACCGACATTGGGCTTACCCACAATCGCTACTTTAAAGCCCTCGATCAGTCCCTTGCGGCTGCGGCTGATGCGAGTGATTTTTTCTAGCGAAGCGATATTTTGGCTAAGCATTTCTTGTGAGTTTTGCAGCACATCTTCGGGCAGATCGTCCTCCGCGTAGTCGATGCAAACCTCGACGAAGGCCAACGTCTTAACCAGAGCTGCGCGCAGATTTGCGACGAAGTCTGCTAGCTCGCCGCGCAGGTTTCTAGCTAAAATTTTAGCCGCACTTTGCGAGCGCGAATTTATAAGATCGCTTATGGCTTCGGCTTTACTAAGATCCATTTTGCCGTTTAAAAACGCTCGCTTACTAAACTCGCCCGGATTTGCTATGCGTGCGCCCAGAGCCAGCACAGCATCTAACGCCAAGGACGAAGCCGTAAAGCCGCCGTGGGTCTGCACCTCTACAACATCCTCGCCGGTAAAGCTATGCGGAGCTTTAAAATATATCAAAATCGCCTCGCCGAACGCTTCGCCGAACGCGTCAAAAAGATTCACAAGCGTAGCATAGCGAGGGCGCAAAGAACTGCGATGTGAAAGGCTTAGAGCGATAGATAGCGCTTCCTCGCCTGAAATTCTAATTATGCAAATTCCGCCGATGCCGTGAGCCGTAGCGATAGCGGCGATAGTCTCGCTCACGATTAGCTTTTTTCGTCTACGATGACGATTTTGCCGCTACGCGTGGATTTAATGCCCACGAAACGATCTGGGTACGCCCGCTTTAGTTTATCGGCTACGATTTTGATAAATGCGCCGTCAAAAGCTTTCGTGACGATACGCTCATTTCCAGAGCGCTCCACGAGCGCATTTACATAAGAATCGATAAATCGTTCTTGATTTTGTAAAAATTCCGCGATTTCAAAAACCACAGCAAGATCATATCTGATGCTGATCCAGTTGTAAATCATATACGAGAGCGCCTTGTAGCGGTGCCCCTCTTTGC
>NZ_CALHII010000250.1 GCF_938030815.1 uncultured Campylobacter sp. | reverse complement strand
AGGTCGTAGTCGGTAGTTTTTATGATGAGCTTGGCTAGAAGCGAGTCGTAAAACGGCGGAATTTTATAACCTTTGTAGATGTGGCTATCGACGCGTACCGAAGGGCCTAGCGCTGGATAATAATCGCTAACGGTGCCGGGAACGGGGGTGAAATTTTTCCAGACGTTTTCGGAGGGAATACGCGCCTCGATCGCGTAGCCGTGCGGTTTGATATCACTTTGCTCAAGCTCTAAAATTTCACCGTTTGCGATGCGGATCTGGCGCACGACGAGATCGACGCCCGTGACCTCCTCGGTGATGCCGTGCTCGACCTGGATACGGGTATTCATCTCCATAAAATAGAAATTGTTATAATCATCGAGTAGAAATTCTACCGTGCCGACGTTGGTATAATTCACCGCTTTTGCCGCAGCTACTGCGGTCGTACCCATCGTCTTTCGCAGATGCTCGCTTATCGAAGGGCACGGCGCGATCTCGATGATCTTTTGGTGGCGGCGCTGGATCGAACAATCGCGCTCGCAAAGGTGGATGATGTTGCCGTAATTATCGCCGATGATCTGAAACTCGATATGGCGCGGCTTGACGACGAGTTTTTCCATAAAAATTTCATCGTTGTTAAAAAAGGTTTTCGCCTCTCTCGTGCACGAGTCGTAGGCGCTCTGCATATCCTTCTCATCCCACACCTCGCGGATACCGCGTCCGCCGCCGCCGCCGCTAGCTTTTAAAATCACGGGGTAGCCGATCTCGCGCGCATATTTTTTGATCGTATCCATGTTCTCGTGATTTAGCTTTTCGGTACCTGGCACGATCGGAATGCCATTTTTGCGCATCAAATAGCGAGCGATGTTTTTGTTGCCCATTTTTCGGATAACGTCGGGTTTCGGACCGATAAAGATGATCCCTGCGTCCTCGACCTCTCTTGCAAAGTCAAAATTCTCGCTCAAAAAGCCGTATCCAGGATGTATCGCATCAGCGCCACACTCTTTGGCGACTTCGACGATCTTTTTGGCGTCCAGATAGCCTTTTAGCGCATCGGTGCTGACCTCGTAGGCCTCGTCGGCGATTTTTACGTGTAAGCAATCGACGTCGGGTTTGGTGTAGATCGCGACGCTTCCGATATGCAGATCTCTGCAGGCTCTAATGATCCTAACCGCGATCTCGCCGCGATTGGCGATAAGAATTTTACGTATCATAAATAATTGCCTCTTTTAAAGAAATACCGCAGTAATAATAGTATAAAAAATTTTATAGCAAGTTGAAATTCATGAAGGGCGGTTGAAATTCCGGATAAAATTTAAAGAAGATTTATGGTGCCCGAGGTCGGAATCGAACCGACACGAGGTCGCCCTCGCCAGATTTTGAGTCTGGTGCGTCTACCAATTTCACCACTCGGGCATTTAAAAAGTTATGATTGTATAAATTTAAAAGAGAAAAGCCCCGAAGACGGGGCTTGGCGCAAGAAAATTATTTTTTCTTCTTGCCTTTTGCAGCTGCAACAGCCTCTTTTAGCTGTTTGCCAACTTTAAATTTTACTACTTTAGTAGCAGGAGATTTGTAAGTTCTGTTTGTGCCAGGAACTTTACCCTCGCGAGCTGCACGCTCTGCAATGCCGAAAGATCCGAAGCCGATGAAGCTTATGTCATCACCTTTTACCAAAAGCTCTTTGATGGCCTCAAGTGCAGAATCAACTACCTTAACGGTATCTTTTTTAGAAAGACCTGCCTTCTCGGCAACTACTTGGATAAAATCAGCTTTTTTCATGCTAATCCTTTAAAATAAAGTGGTTTGGGCGGTATTCTACAATAGTTTCGCAAAAAATACAATAGTTTTTTAAGAAAAAAACGCAAAAATCGGCAAAATTTAGCCGAATTTAGCCCAAATTCGTCAATTTTTCAGATTTTGCTTCTTTAAATTTCAAAATTCCGCCATATTTTTGGGGCTGATTTTTGAAATTTCGCCCAGTTTTGAAAAATTTTAAAATTTCTCCTCCCCGAGCTTCATTTTTATAAAATTTCGCCCCAGCCTGCCACTTTAAAATATATAAACTATATTTTGTTATAATCCGCGCAAAATTTCAAAGGTTTTTTATGACTAAAATTTTAATGATAGAAGACGATTTAGAACTCGCCGAAATTTTAAGCGAATATCTGCAGCAATACGATATCGATATTACCGTCGCGGACGATACGTTTTTGGGGCTTTCTAAGCTAAATTTAGAAAATTTCAACCTCGTGATTTTAGATCTCACGCTTCCTGGGATGGACGGGCTTGAGGTCTGCAAAGAGATCCGTAAAAACACCGATATACCGATCATAATCTCAAGCGCCCGCCACGATCTTACCGATAAGATCAACGCTTTTGACTTCGGCGCGGACGATTATCTGCCAAAGCCCTATAATCCGCAAGAGCTTTTAGCGCGCATCAAACGCCATATTGAGCGCTACGACATAAACTCGCTCCAGCGCGCCGCAAAGCCAAAAAAAGACCTCGAAGTGGATGATTTCCGCCACGTCATCAGCTTCAAAGGACAGCCTCTATCGCTTACCATCGCCGAATACGACGTGCTTTCGTATCTCATCAAAAAGGAAGGCGGCGCGATCACCCGCGAGGAGCTCATCTACAACTGCAGCTCCATAAGCGAGGAATCATCGAGCAAAAGCATCGACGTCATCATCGGCCGCATCCGCCTAAAGCTTGGCGAAACGTCCAAGGCGCCCAGCTACATCCACGCCATCCGCGGCGTAGGTTATAAGCTGATACAATGAGCGGACTTGCACTATAGACGAGCTTGCGCGATGAAATTTAAATGCTCGCGGCTATAAATTTAATAGATGCCCGTGCGGCGAAATTTAAAGCGCGAATTCCGCACGCTTTTACTATTAAAATTTAAGGCGCCGCAACTGAAGCGTTAAAATTTTACGATAAAATTTTATAGTTATAAATTTAGCGCGCAGTTAGATGCGCGCGGAATTTTATCGTCGAATTCGACAAGCAATTCGGCTCTACGCGCGAGGCGAGTTGTAAAAAGCAGAGCCCAGGACAGCGGGAAAAATTTTAAAATTTAAAGCAATGCGGCTGTTAAATTTAAAAGCGCCCTGCTTTGCGATAAAATTTTAAAATTTACGCGCTGTGCCTTTAAGACCCGCCGTAAATTTAAAGCAGGGCAAGCCGGTTCCGTGCGCCAAAGCAAAGTAAGCCCGCGACTTCAAAGCTTTGAAATTTTAAAAATTTAAGGATCATATAAATTTAATGAAAGTAAGATCGTCGATTTTTTACACCATCACGTTCATCTTTGCGCTCGCTGCCGTGGGCGTTTCGCTCGCTCTGCTCTGGCTCATCGGCTACGATCAGCAAAACTACACCCGCGAGCTAAACTCCAAATACTCCATCGTCGCGCGCGCGAACCTATATCAGATGAGCAAGCTCATTAGCGATGTCGAATACGACCGCCAGGTCGCAAATTTCGAGTTTTCGACCATCCGCGATGAAGCCAAGCGCGATGAGATCATCAAAGGCGCCGAAATTTTAGATAGCATCTCCGCAGACATCGGCTCTGCAGACATCTTGCTGTTTAAGCGTAAACACTATCTCAAAATTACTCACGCTGGCGAGACGCGGCTTTTAAATGACAAGGAGTATCAGCCCTACCGCTACGATATTTTCAAAGCGATCTACGGCGTCATTTTGGCGATCATTCTGCTTGCGTATATCTTTATCATCCGCAAAATTCGACCCCTTCGCAAGCTCAAACGCCAGATCGATAAATTTGCTAAAGGCGATCTTCAGATCAAGGACGTAAGCGTAGGAAACGACGAAATTTCCGAGGTTTCGCACGCATTTTACGAGGCGGTCACGCAGATAAATAAGCTTAACGAATCGCGCCATCTGTTTTTGCGAAACATAATGCACGAGCTCAAAACCCCCATCACAAAGGGTCGCATCGCCGTCGAGATGATCGAGCGCGGTAAAAACCAGGAGCGCCTCATCTCGGTCTTTGAGCGGCTGGAGAGCCTAATCAACGAATTTGCGGCGGTCGAGCGCGCGACTGCGGGCACGGCGCTAATCGAACGCGGAATTTTTCCCATGGATGAAATTTTAAAAGAAGCGCTCGGCATCGCGATGATCGAGCCCGGCTGCGTCACGCTGCAAAATCCGCTAGAGCTAAGCTTAAACGTCGATTTGAAGCTCTTTTGCGTCGCGGTTAAAAATTTAATCGACAACGCCGTAAAATACGCCGCAGACGGTAAAATTTTAATCCGCCTAAATGCCGAGACGATGGACTTCATAACCTTAGGCGAGCCACTACAGAAGGATTTCAGCTACTACAAAGAGGCCTTCGTCAAGGGCACGAACGCCAAACAAAGCTTCGGCCTGGGGCTCTACATCGTCGATAACATTGCTAAGGCACACGGACTAAAATTCCTCTACCGCAGGCAGGATGAGCTAAACGTCTTTTATTTCGAGGGGATCGAAAAGATAGCTGCGTTATGAAATTTAAGCACATTTTTTATATTATTGCGCCAAAAATTCGAAACGAGAAGATGCGAAATTTCATATTTTTAGCGCTATTTTTAAACGCGACCATATTTTTTCTACCTCGCGGCGCACAAGCCGAGAGCTTTATCACCGATGAGGAGTACGGCGCGATGCTGTATAAAAACCCCCGCGGCATCGGCTGCGACAAGTGCCACGGCGAAAAGGGTGAGGGCTCGCTGATCGCGACGTATAAAGAATTTAACCGCACCGCGGGCGCCTACTACGAGCGCGCCCTAAACGCGCCGCCGATCAATAATCTCTCGCTTCAGGAGCTCGCCGACGGGATCAGTAGCTCGCGCGACGTGATGCCAAGCTACTTCCTGACGCAAAACGAGATCATCATCATCTACAAATATATAAAATCGATAAATCAACCAAAAAAGAAGGAGAAAAAATGAATAATCACGACGAATTTTTAGCAGCACAAAAACTTATCCCCGGCGGCGTAGACTCGCCGGTGCGAGCATTCGGCAACGTAGGTGGCGAGCCTTTTATGGTGGATCGCGGCGAGGGCTCGTACATCTACGACGTCGAGGGCAAAAAATATCTCGACTTCGTGCAGAGCTGGGGTCCGCTCATCTTCGGTCACGCAGATGCCGACATTGAGCGCGCCGTCGTGCAGACCGCCAAAAAGGGGCTAAGCTTCGGCGCATCCAGCCCGCTTGAGACACAGCTCGCCTCGCTCGTGCTAAAAAATTTCGATTTCCTAGATAAGATCCGCTTTACCAGCAGCGGCACCGAAGCCACGATGAGCGCGATCCGTCTTGCGCGCGCCTTTAGCGGACGGGATAAAATTTTAAAATTTGAGGGTTGCTACCACGGCCACAGCGACAGCCTGCTCGTCAAAGCGGGCAGCGGCGCAAGCACCTTCGGTAACGCAAGCAGCGCGGGCGTGCCGCAGGACGTCGCAAAAAACACCTACCTAGCCAGATACAACGACATACAAAGCGTAAAGGACGTCCTAGCGCAAAACGACATCGGCACGATCATCATCGAGCCTATCGCGGGGAATATGGGCTTGGTGCCGGCTAATCCAGAATTTTTAACCGAGCTTCGCGCGCTGTGCGACGAGAAAAAGATCGTGCTAATAATCGACGAGGTAATGAGCGGCTTTCGCGCGAGCGAGCTAGGCAGCTACGGCATCTACGGCGTCCGCGGCGATCTGGTAACCTTCGGCAAGGTCATCGGCGGCGGTATGAGCGTGGCGGCATTTGCGGGCAAGCGCGAAATCATGGATATGATAAGCCCGCTAGGAGCGGTGTATCAAGCAGGCACGCTAAGCGGAAACCCCGTCGCAATGGCTGCGGGTATAGCCAGCCTAAGTAAAATTTACGCTAGCGGCGACCTTTACGAAAGGCTCGGCGAGCTTGCGCGCAGGCTTACGGACGGGCTTTGCACCATAGCAAATCGCCGCGGCATCGCGCTGCAAACCGCCTGCGTAGGCTCGATGTTCGGCTACTTTTTCGCGGATGAAGAGGTGCGCGACTATGGCGGCGCCTTGCGAGCAGACACCGCGCGATTTGCGAAATTCCACGGCGAGATGATTAAGCGCGGCGTATTTTTGGCGCCTAGTCAGTTTGAGACGGGCTTCATCTGCGCCACGATGAACGAAGCGCAGATCGACTTTGCGCTAAACGCCGCGGATGAAGCGATGGCGGCGCTTTAAGAGCTGCGTTTTAAAATTTTACGGATTTTAGATGAGAGTAACCAAAAATTTAAATAAAATCGTAAAGGGCGCCTGCGACATCAGCCTAGGCATCTCGATCGTCGTAGCGATCGGCATCGGCGTAGCGATCGGGCTTGGGCTGCGGCACCTCACGGGCTCGCTGCTCCTGCTCTGGCTTGGCATCGCCATCGGTATCGCGGCGGCGTTTTTGAACGTTTACCGTGCGTGTAAGGCGCTAAATTCGAGCCTAAAGGAGCTTGAGGACGATCCGAAATACAAGGCGGATCCGAAAAATTTCGACGATGACGATGAATGGGATGAGCGGGATTGAATAGGCGGTTTTTGCTCATATACTGCGCGCTAAACGCGGCATTTGCCATGCTTGGGCTAGCGCTTTGCGGCGGCGGATTTTTCGGCACGGGCTCTTTCGGCATGCGAGCGCTTGCCTGGCTTCTTAGCTTGGAAGCGGGGTTTTTGGGCGCATTCGGTGCGGTATATTTTTCATTTCGCGCTTACCGAAACAAAATAGAATATGAGCTAAGAGCCGGTAAATACGATGAAATTTTACAGCAAAGCTCTAAAAATTCCGCAGGTTTCATAAGCGGTAAAACTTCCTCCTGTGATACGAATTCCACAAGCCGCGGCGAAAACCAAGGCGGCGCAAGCGGCGATGAAATTTCATACAGCAAAACTTGCGGCGGCGAAATTTTAAATAGCGAAAGCTTTAGGGGCGCAAATTCAGGCGTCGAAATTTCAAACGCACGAAATTCCGAAGGCGCGGTAAATTTCACAAGCGGCGATAGCTGCATCGAAAACGGCAATAGCCGCGCCCTGCACGACGAGACCGCCGCCGAGTGTGCCGCAAACTCTGCCGAGCGTACCGCGAGCTCCGCTAGGTGCGCCGCAAACTCTACCGCCGACGAAGATACCGAAAATTTTACCGCCGAGCGCGACGTAACCGCCGCTGGCGAGCGCGACGTAAATTCTACGAAGAGCGACGACAAAACCTCCGCTTGCGACGCGACCGCTTTAGGACATGCCGCCGATAAATTTAATATGAATGGCAGCGCGACTTGCGGCAACTCGCACGGCGATATAAGCGACGAAGCTAGCGATAGTTTGCAAGGCGACATAGGCGGACGTTGCGACGACTTCAAAAGCGGAGCGAGTGGCGACCTGGGCGACAGCACAGATAACGGCAATCGTGGCGGCGATGTAGATAGCAGCGAGCGGGGCGACGGTACGAGCGATTTTGGGGGTGGGTTTGTCGCCGCGTGCGACAAATCAAAGGATGATTTCGACGGCGCGGACGGCAGCATTGATGATTGGGATGATGAGTGCGAGAGAGGCGAGGTTTGGAGCAATTTTGCGGGAGCGTTTTTCTCTCCGTTTAAAATTTTGTCTTACGCGGCGCTCGTGGTAGCGATCTACCTGCTTGCCAAGCTGTCCTTGCTAAACCCGCTAGCTATTATCTTGGGCGTTGCGATCATTCCTCTGGGCACGATGATCGTTGCTTTCGCTGACAAAGACGCGCGCTAAACTCAAACAGCGCGAGTGGGTGCTTTAAATTTTAAAATTTAGCGTCAGCGGGATTGAGCGCATATTGGCGCA
>NZ_CALHII010000249.1 GCF_938030815.1 uncultured Campylobacter sp. | reverse complement strand
TGATCTTATCTCCCTTGCGAGTTAGCACGCCGATATTTACTGCAAAATACGGCGTCGTAAAATCGACCACCTGCTTACGCTCATTTGTGATCGTAAAGGTCGCAAGCACCATATCTACTTTATTCTCTTCCAACGCTTTTAAACGCTCACTAGCCTTTACGGGTACGAATTCCACCTTGCCCGCCTTGCCGCCAAATATATCTTTTGATAACGCCTCGGCTAGAGTAACCTCAAATCCTTGAAATTTGCCGTCTTCAAATTTACTAAAAGGCGGTTGCGCCTCAAATACGCCTACGCGCACACTGCCCGATTGCCTAATCTCAGATAGGGTATTTGCCACTACACTACTTGTAAATAGCAATAAAATTCCCAAAATTATCTTTTTCATATCGTTCCTTTAATTACAATGATTAGCCTAGCCACGCATCTGCGTCGCTTCGGCAAGCCGTCTTAAGCCGGTCGTATATTATTCGCTCACTTCTCCTTTCAATATTTTTTTAAAATTTCTTTACTTTGAAATTTCGCGGCGCATTTTACGAAAATTTCATTTAAAATACATTTAATCTGCGCCGTGATTTAGATCCCAATCGATCTCTCCCAGACCGTGCGCGCGCAGATATTCGTTGCATCTGCTAAAATGCCTGCAGCCAAAAAACGCTCCCCCCGCTAGCGGGCTAGGATGAGCGGCGGTTAAAATGAGATGCCTCTGCGCATCGATCAGCGCCGATTTTGCTTTGGCGAAATTTCCCCACAACATAAAGACTAAATTTTGCCGCCTCGCGCTTAAAATTTTAATCACGGCGTCGGTGAAAATTTGCCAGCCGAAGCCGCTGTGCGAGTTCGCGCGGTTCGCACCCACGCTAAGGCTCGCATTAAGAAGCAGCACGCCCTGCTTCGCCCAGTAGCTCAGATCGCCGCTTTCAGGCTCGCTGATACCCAGATCGCTCTTAATCTCTTTGTAGATATTTACGAGGCTGGGCGGAATTCGCACGCCGCGCGGCACCGAAAAGCTAAGCCCCATCGCCTGATGCGCGCCGTGGTAGGGATCCTGCCCCAAAATCACCGCGCGCACCCGCTCAAACGGGGTGAGATTGAAGGCGTTAAAGATCAAATTTCCCGGCGGATAGACGATCTCTCGCGCCTTTGCGGCGAGCAGGTTTTCTTTGATCTTCGCAAAATACTCGCTTAGAAATTCCTCCCTAAGCGCCTCTTTCCAGCCGCTCTCGATCCTCACGGCGTCTAAATTTATCTGCATACCGACCCTTTAAATTTTAATAAATTAACGCTCTAATTTTACAATAAATTTTAAAAATAGTCTCGCTCGCACGCGCCGCTGCAATCAAAAGCGAATCGCCCGCGCTCTCTCGCCGCCAACCGATCCCACCGATTTGTAGGCGCCGCTACACGATCACGATCAAAAGCGCCATAAAAAACAGTATGGCGATCGTCTTTTTATTATCGTTAAGCAAGCTCTGTGGATAAAAAGCAAACAAAATCGCGTAGGCAAAAAGCGCGATTGCGAACTCCCACGGGTTATTATCTTTGAATTTTAACCTATAAGCGACCCGAAAGCTATATGCGAAAGCAGCGATAAAATTTGAGCCGGTTTCATTCTATCTTTGTGATCTCCTATTTTATGAAAAACCCACTATATCGTTATTTTATCTACTTTGATAAATGTCCGCAAGACCAAAGTCTAAATTTTTAAATTTTATCCCAAAAGCTTTTAAATTTAGTTCGCAACGTTATATTAAATCGGCCATAAGTAAATTTAGCGCACGCTATTAATACCCCATTTTATTTATTTGAACTATATTAAGTTTCGGATAAAAAATAACCTCGTGGTCATAATCGTCCGGCTGTCCCCATTTGTGCTCTTTTTTGTGCCATATTCGCCTTTTATCGTTAATTAGCGCCGTTAGGTTTAAATTTTCGATCGAGCCATAGATCAGATATTCCTTATCACCTGCATAATGATATGACGGCATCGCCCAGGATATTTTAAATTCGTGCAAATTTGTAGTTTCAGCTATGCAATCGGACTCAGAAACAAGCTCATAGCCCTTTTGTAGCATTTCTTGTTGTGTTACGAT
>NZ_CALHII010000248.1 GCF_938030815.1 uncultured Campylobacter sp. | reverse complement strand
GGCAACGCCTTCGGCGACCCGGCCGCCGACGCGACGACGCGCTTGACGCCCGCCCGCTTAGATTGCAAAAAAACCTACCGAGCGCCATATTTTACGATCTCGATCTACCCGACGTCATCTCCGTACGCGACGAGCTGTTACCCAAAGCAAAGAATAACTTCAGTCTGCCCTACTCGATGCTGGATCCCTCGTGGATGGACGAGCTAGCCGCAAAACACGGCAGCGCGGGCTATATATTCATCTTAGAGGGCGTGAGTATGTATTTTGAAAAGGAGGAATTTAAAAAATTTTTTATCGCGCTTTCGCAAAAATTTAGCGGCTACGTGCTGAGCGACTTTATGAGCGAGTTTTCGGTTAGGAAATTCGACTCCAAGCGCCACGACGCGATGCGGCACATGCAAAACGCACCCTTTAAAATGGGCATCGGCGGCGGCGTAGAGGTGCAGAGCTGGGAGCCTGCGCGTATCCGCTTCATAAAAGAAGCTGCAATGCTGAAAATGTATAAAAGCCACTGGAGCCTCAAAGGGCGCCTATTTAGCCTGATTCCCGCCTTTTGTAACGCTTGCAAGATGTTCGTTTTCAAAATCGGCGGTGATGAATAGGCTTAAAAATTTCAGTTGATTGCTTTGCAAATTTCGACAGCTAAGGCGGGAATTCTAAGCTGCTTATCTGGCAAGCTGGCATGCAGAGCAAACGGCATATACTGCTTTGCTTAATGCTTGAGTAAAATTATAAAAACGCTTTAAAATTTCGCTTAAATTTACCTCGATTTATAGGAATTTAAGAGTTTTTAAAATATATTTTCGCATCTTAAATTCACGGAAAAGATCATGCAAAATTTTCTCGACAAACTCACCGCCACAATTGACGCAATCAACTCCTTTTTGTGGGGTCCGTACTTTCTAATCGCCCTACTTTGCGGCACCGGCGCGTATTTTACGGCGCGCTTGCACTTGGTGCAGATTTTTAAATTTAGAATGGGTGCGCACAAGCTTTTCGGCAACTTCTCCCTGCACGGCGAGGCTGCGGGCAAAAGCGGTATGAGCTCGTTCCAAGCCGTCGCCACGGCGATCGCGGCGCAAGTAGGCACCGGCAACCTGGTAGGCGCCAGCACCGCGTTAGTGATGGGCGGGCCGGGCGCGATATTTTGGATGTGGTGCGCGGCGTTTTTGGGCATGGCGACGAATTTCGCAGAGATCTGCCTGGCTCAAATTTACCGCACCAAGGACGACAGCGGACATATGATCGGAGGGCCCGCGTTTTACATCAGCCGCGGACTCAAAAGTCCATTTGCCAAGCCTTTAGCGGCGTTTTTTGCGCTAGCCATCATCTTTGCTCTGGGCTTCATGGGTAATATGGTGCAGGCAAACTCCATTTCAGACGGCTTTAGCAGTGCATTTGGAATCCCGAAATGGGTGAGCGGCGCAGCCTTAGCACTCATCTGCTGCGTCATCTTTTTCGGCGGCGTCAAAGCGATCGCACGCGTAGCCGAAAAGGTCGTGCCACTAATGGCGATCTGCTACGTTCTCGTCGGTCTCGTCATCATCGGCTCAAATTTCGATAAAATTCCATCCGTCATCGCGCTGATATTCAAAGCCGCGTTTGATCCATCCGCTGCCTGGGGCGGCGCTACGGGCGCTACGATCGCCACTGCGATGAGATACGGCATCGCGCGCGGACTCTTTTCAAACGAAGCGGGCATGGGCTCGACGCCGCACGCACACGCCGCGGCGAACGTCAAACACCCCGTAGATCAAGCCGTGCTCGGTATAATGGGCGTTTTCGTCGATACATTCATCGTGCTTAACATCACCGTTTTCGTGGTGCTTAGCACCGACGTAGTCACCTTCGAAAACGGCAAAGCGGTATTTTCGGGCATCTCGCTGGTGCAGGAAGCCTTCGGGTCGCAAATTTTAGGTCGCAGCGGCGGCTACGGCTTCGTGGCGATCTGTCTGTTTTTCTTCGCATTTACCACGATTTTGGGCTGGTATTACTTCGCCGAGATCAATGTGCGATACCTCCTGGGCGCAAAATTCGTCAAGCTCTTGCAAATTTTGGTCGTCGCATTCGTATTCATAGGGAGCGTGCAAAAGATCGACCTAGTCTGGGGGCTAGCCGATATGTTCAATGGACTGATGGTGATCCCCAACTTAATCGCGATCATCCTGCTTAGCCCCGTCGTCGTGCGGCTTTTGAGCGACTTTAACGACGGCAAAAGCTACGACGCAAACGACTACAAATAACGCCGCGCGTTAAATTTCAAGCTCGCACTTGAAATTTAGCGCAAAATCACCGCAAAATTTAGAATTTTAAAATTCTTTTCGAGCTAAAATCCTAGCCTAAATTTTATGATTTAAGGAGAACACATGCAAATTTTAAGGAGCGAAAAATGCCCGTTTTAAAGGCATTACTGACCGGGCAGCCGCGCTCTTACGGCGACGAGCGCGCTACACAGCCTCTAAAAAAGCGCTGGCAGACAGCGATATTCAAGCAAGCTAGAGCGGGTGAAGTGCGCGCGAATGAGCTTGGATTCGAGGGTGACGCGGTAGCCGACACGCTACATCACGGCGGCACGGAAAAGGCGATTTTTGCCAACTCGCTGCAAAATTACGCCGCGTGGGAGAGGTTTTTGGGGCTTAAAAATCTAGCCTACGGCGCAATGGGCGAAAACCTCACGATCAGCGGATTACACGAGCAAAACGTCTGCATCGGCGATGTGCACCGCATAGGCTCGCTGGTACTGCAAGTAAGCCAGCCGCGCAAGCCCTGCTACAAGCTCTCGATGCGCTGGGGCAACGCAGAGATGACGGCGGAAATCGCGCGCAGCGGACTTACCGGCTGGTACTACCGCGTGCTAGAGGCTGGCTCGTGCCGCGCGGGCGACGAGATCTACGTCGTAGAGCGCGACCCCGCTATAATGAGCGTGATGGAGCTCAACCGTCTATTTTACGGCGAGCGTATCGATGAAGGGCTGTTAGCAAAATTTAACCGACTTACGACGCTTACTCCAAAATGGCGCGAGGACATGCGCCGCAAGCTAGAAGGCAGCTACGACGACGGCTTTATGCGGCTATGAAATTTAGCCTCGAAGCGGCGTTTTAAAACAGCAAAGTAGCGCCGCTCCTTGTTAGTTTTAATACACACTCTTGGTGCGGATTTCAAAATACTTTCTTGCGAGCCAGCCTGCAAAATACTTTTTTGCTTGAGTATTTAAAACATCTTCTAGGCTTTCGGTATCAGCGCGCAAAACTACTTCTTAAGTGCAAGCATAAATTTAGGCTAAATTCCAAAAACGAAATTTTAATTTAATCCACGCCTCACGCACGCAAACGATCTATTCTCGCACTCTGTTTTGCAATACGATACAGGCTACAAACGGAATTAAAAACGCAAAAAACCGCGCCTAGAATTTAATCTATATGAAGTCTAAATTTAATCGCACATTCAAAGCCGCGCGCGCCGCTCTTTGTAAATTTTAAAATTTAAAAGCGGTAAATTTAACTCTCTTGCTACGCAGCGAATTTTTCATAAAAGCCGAAAAGCAAATTATTTACTCGCGCGACACACTCATCTCGCACATTCAGCGACGCAG
The DNA here is from genome assembly GCF_938030815.1 of uncultured Campylobacter sp. Classification (GTDB taxonomy): domain Bacteria; phylum Campylobacterota; class Campylobacteria; order Campylobacterales; family Campylobacteraceae; genus Campylobacter_B. The sequence goes on along the minus strand of NZ_CALHII010000248.1, from coordinate 4,601 downwards.
CTCTTATACTGCAAACGAGCTCCCAAGCTTTTAACGCGCGCCAAATTAGACATGTCAGATGCTTTGCCAAGCGCCTTTCAAAGCTCATTTATAGCGCTCGCCATAAGTAGAATTTTGCGTAGAATTTTGCGCGGCGCGGTAATAATTACGACCTTTAAAAAACGCGCGCCGCAGCCCAAAAGCCTATTTCAGCTTTTTTAAAACCGCACGCCATAAGGCTCAAAGTCCATTCCTGTGCTCAATCAACTACCGTAACCCCCGTATCCGCGCAGGCTTTTCGCGCCTTTTTAGATATGCCGATGCCGGTCGTTTCGATTTTCTTAAGGTTTTTGAATTGCGCAAGCTCGGCGGCGTCAATGTTTTTGATATCGAAAAGCTCGTCCTCGCCGTCCCAATCAGGCGCGATTTGCAGATAAATTTCGTTTCCGCCGTCAAGATATAGCTCGCTCACCTGCTCCGCCAGATTTACTGGGATTGGGTAATCCTTAAACCACTTTTTGGCTTGCGGCAGCGTGCCGAAGTCCGCATATGGATCGATGCCGCGCTCCTCGCAGTACTCAAACACGTCAAATTTGGGCTGTAGCAGGGATTTTTCATACATCAGCTCGTTCATCACGGCGATTTTGAAATTGAAATTTTTAAACGCTAGCGTCTCGCCAGCCGCGCGCGGAAGCTTAAATTTATCGCTCGGCTTTCGTTTTACCTTTTTTACCTTCTGGTTGATGCAGACGCGTCCTATCGGCATTTTCGCAGCTCGCACGATATCTGTGATCTCATCGGTGTCGCGCTTAGCAAATCGCTCGGCAAAGTCCATCGCGCCTATGCGCTCCTGCACGACCTCGGCTAGAGCTAGCGAGACTTCGAATTTGCCTAGGCTAAGCTCCAAAAATATATATGCGCCGCGCAGCTCCTGCTCCGGCACGGCCTCAAGAGGCGGCCTACCCTCAAGCGTGAACGCGCCGCCGTAGAGCTTGCGCGGAACCTCGTGCTGCACGCCCTTTGCGACCTCAAGCATCAAAATCATCTCGGTAAGCTTAGGCTCTGCGAGCTCGCCTGCGCGCACGAAGGCGAAAATCCCCGCCTCATCCCAAAAATAGCGGCTTTTGCCCTCTCCGTCATCGATCACGCGCGGCTGTCCCAAAGCTTCGTTAAGCTTAGCCAGATCAAACTCACAGTTTACGCCGCCGATAAAAATGCCGTCAGCACGCACGTCGACGTCAAATTTATCATTTTTAAAAATGTCAAACAGTCCCATTTCGCCTCTCCTGATTTTGCGTTAAATTTCGTCTTAAAATTTTTCCAAAAACCCGTAAAAATCGTCCGCGAAAAGCCTATCCTCACCCTCTGCGTAGTCGCGCACATATACGGGGTATTCGCACGGCGCGTCGCCTGCCTGCTCGCTCGTTATCTCTTTCGTCGCTCCGCTTGCTGCATCTCCTGCCGCTTCGCTTGTTGTTGCGCCCGCTGTTTTACACTTCGTTTCATCTGGCGCTTCTGCATTCATATTATTCATATTGCGCGCCGCATCCAGCGATCTTTCCGCGCACGCTTCGTCGTCTGATGCCCTATTTTCCGCACCGTCGGATACCATCGCGACGACCGTATCACGCGCCGTCGCGCCCGCAGCTTCGCCACTCGTGCTCTCAGCCGTCTTGCCGCGCGCCGTATTAGACGAGCCGTCCGCTATGTCGCTTGCGGGCGAAATTTTAAAATAATACTCCTCGTCCTCGAGCTGCAAAAATACGAACTCATCCGCGGCGAATAGCCCGTTTTTGAGATTTATCTCATACGTGTAGCAGATGCCCTCATCGGCACTATCCGCAAACTCGGGCGGTGCGATCGTTTTTAGCTCCGTCCCCGCCGCGCTCACGCTAGCATATCTTAGCAGCATCTGCTTGTAGCTCGCAGGCAGCGCGAAACCGAGCCGCCGCTGCGCCTGCGCAATCCATGTGGGCTCTATATCGCTGCGCCCCGCTGCCGTGATATTTTTAGATTTTTGAATAAGCTCTTCTATCATTTTGATCCCATTTTAAGCGAGGAATTTTAACGCCTTAGCGGCACCAAAACGCGCTGTTTACATAAACCCGCGGGCGTTTGGCGCGGCTTTTAAAATCTAAATTTAAAAACTAACGCAGCTTTAAAACCAAAGCGAGCCGTTTAAAATTTCGAGCGCCCGCGTCTAAATTTTAACTGCAAACGCGAACCGGCAGAGTTTTAGCGATCTAAATTTAGCGCTAAGCCCTAGCCAGCGCTATTACTTCGATCTCCACCAGCGCGCCCTTGGGGAGTTTGGCGACCTGCACCGTGCTACGAGCCGGCTTGTGCTCGCCGAACGCCGCTGCGTATATCTCGTTCACCGCGGCAAAATCGCCCATATCGGCTAGGAAAATCGTCGTTTTGACGGCATCTTGCAGCGTCGCGCCAGCTTCTTTCAGAATTGCGGCGAGATTTTGCAAAACCTGCCTGCTCTGCGCCTCTACGCCGCCCGCGACAAACTCGCCGTCCGGCTTAAGCGCGATCTGCCCCGAGGTAAAGATGAACCCGCCCGCCTTGATCGCCTGGGAGTACGGTCCGATGGCCTGCGCCGCATCGGGAGTCGAGATGATCTGCATAGTAAATCCTTTGTAAAAAATTTCGCCCATTTTATCGCAAAATATTTTAGCATTGCTTTAGGCGGCGGAATTTTGCGAGTGGGCGGCTAAGATTGCGGGCGCGGCGGTGCGATGAAATTTAACGGTTGCAAATTTCATCGGCGATAGCGGAGCGGAACAGCATGCGTGGCGGTGCGGTTAAATTTATCGCGCAAATACAGCGAGCAATATGGCGAGGAGCTAGCGCGGAAAGCGAGCCGTGGTGACGGAACGGCAAAATTTAAAATAGCCGATGGACGCGGAAACAGCGCGTAGAAATGCGGCTAAATTTAACCGCTGCGAGTGGATTTGGTAGCACATACGACAGCGCGATAAAACGATCTACAAAGTAGTATTTTAAAATTTTGTGGGCATAACCATATAAAATTTCATAAGTACAAGCACGATAACAATGCGCGCTCGGCAATACGACGACTCTATCGACGACACCGAATGAATGCATGGCGATACGACGAAATAGATACGGACAGTACGGCTAAATTTAACCGATGCGGATGGACGAAACTTCATCAGCATCGTTGCGGCATCAAATCAAATCCTTGCACCATCAAGATCGCAATGTCGCGACAGCAAAACCGAGCCCGCCCACGGTAGTGATACGGGCGACGGGGCGGTAAAAGCAGCGCTAAAATCGCCACCATCGCAGCAGAAAGAACAGCGCCGTCATAAAAAATCAGTGCGACACCGCGCAACACAATTAAAATCCTCGCAGTAGTAAGCGCGGCAACGAAGTTGTCGATGTAGCGGAGCAAAATTAACGCTACCAAAATAATAAAATCAAGACCTCGCGACAAGCCAGACCTCCGACGCAACGGCAACAGAATCAACATCGCAGCAGCGGGAAATTAGCGTAGTCGCGACAAGATCAGCACAACGCTACGATATAATCGACGCTGCAGTAGTAAATTGGCAGTGTCGCAGTAAATTTGGTGCGACACTGCGGCAAGATGGCACCGCAGCAGTGAAATCAACACTGTCTCGACAGTAAGATCAGCTTTATCGAATAGATCGACCAGGACTCATAAAATTTTACGCGAAATTTTATACGAAATCCTGTATAAAATTCTATGATTTTGGCTTGAGATCAGCTTGCGATCAGTTCTCAACCAGTCTGTAATTAATTTGCAATCAGTCCATAAAGTAGCTTTAAAATCGTGACGGCAACGACAAGCAGAAGCATTTTGCGCACAAATTTCACGTCGCATATCATCACTAGGCTTGAGCCTGCGAAGCTGCCCGCGATCTGTCCGACCGCCATCACCGCTCCGACGAGCCATAAAATCTGCCCGCCGATGATAAAAACGCCCAAAGAGACGATGTTTGAGGTGAAATTTAAAACTTTAGTGTGTGCGACCGCCTTTTTCATATAAAGCCCTAAAATTCCAACCAGCGCAAACGTCCAAAACGAGCCCGTACCAGGGCCAAAAAATCCGTCGTAAAACCCCAAAACAAGCCCGAAAATCGCGTAAAAGCTCTTTTTTGACATCTTGGGTTTGGCGGGCGCTTCGCCTAGGTTCGGCGAAAAAATCATATAAAATAAAAGCGCCAGCAGCAGGATCGGAATGAGGTAGTTTAGGAATTTCGCATCGATTAGGAGCAGGACATAAGCGCCGATGAGTCCGCCTACGAACGTAAAAATCACGCCGCGCAAGATCTCCGCCGCATCGACATAGCCCTTGCGGATGAAATTTAAAGCGGCGGTGAAGCTTCCGAAGCTGCCTTGAAATCTATTTGTGGCGATCGCTACATGCGGCGGAACGCCCACGGCAAGCAGCGCAGGCAGCGATATCAGCCCGCCGCCGCCTGCGATCGAGTCGATAAATCCGCCGAAAAACGCCGCCGCAAAAAGCACCGCGAACTGCCAAAGTTCAAGCTCCATTTTTGTCCTTTTCTCAAATTACGCAGACGGGCACCCGCGAGTGTCTGCTAAAAATTCCGCGCAATTACGAT
>NZ_CALHII010000247.1 GCF_938030815.1 uncultured Campylobacter sp. | reverse complement strand
GGCTTGAGCTTTTGCCGCTTTCATTTGAAGAATTTATCGCCTTCGACAAGCGCCACAACGAGATAAACTCTATGATTTCGGCGTTTTTAGCCCAAGGCGGCGGCGCAAAAAACCCCTTCATAACCCCCGCTGAAATTTTAGAATTCGAGCAGAGGCTGCTTGCGGCAAACTTTAGCCGCACGGAGATTTTAATCCTCAAAGAGTGCCTAAGCTTCGTCCACACCGCATTTAGCGCAAATAAAATTTACACCGCGCTAAAGCCGCGCATCAAGATCTCCAAAGACGCCGTATACGGCACCATCGCTAAACTTGAGCGGGAAAATTTCATCAGATTTTTAAGCAAGGTGGGCGAGCCCGCGCGCGCAAAAAAACTATATTTTTCGCATTTTAATATGCGCGAAATTTTAACAAGCAAAAAGGACTTCTCGAAAAAATTTGCCAACGTCCTTTTTTGCGAGCTTTTGGGGCTAAATACGCCGATTTTTTACACAAAAGAGTTAGATTTTTACCTGCCTGCTCTAAAGATGGGGGTTCTCGTCATCCCATTCAGCGACGCGGACATTATCTTTTTAAAATTCCGCAAAATTTTAAGCGTGCTCAAGAGGCTCGGCATCACGAGCTTAAAAGTCGTTTCTATGGCAAACTCCGGCAGGCTCGAGATTGAGGGCATCCGCTGCGATGTAGTGCCGTTTCATGAATTCGCGCTTAGCTTCTGATTATTGACATCTCATATCATAAAATACAAATTTTATGATATAATTTTGGCAAACCCATATCAATTACGCAAGGGAAAGCCGATGATCAAATTAAAAGACAAACTCATTTATGAAACGCTAAAACTGGTCGAATCGCAAGGCAAAGGGGGACTTTTATGTCGCAATAAGCAAAGCGATGGGGAGTTTATGAGGCCCGTAAACGAATTCGCAGCTGCGAGTGGGCGCAACTACACCTCGGTCAAATCGACTCTTGATATAATTCATAAAAACTGGGGCTACCTGCAGCGCGAAAGCATTAAGGATACGGGGCTTGATGCGGGCAAGGCGTCGAAGATTTTCATCTACCGCCTATGCGAGTCAGGGCGAAGCTTTATCGAAAAATACGAAAAAACGCTCGTCCAAAACGCCGACAAATAGTTCAAAATTAAAAATTTTAAGCGCCAATTAGATAGAATTCTTTAATTTCACGTGGAGCGACAGAATTTCGTTTTTATGCGACTAGCCTTAAAAAGGAGATGAAAATGCTGGATTTTATAGTAAAAATGTTCGCCTGGAAAGCTGAGTGGGAGGTAAAAAAGGAATATGACAAAGAATTTGGCGATCTATCCTCCATGCGATCAATCTTGCGCTTTATAATACTTCTTGTCATACTTGGCATTTTGATTAAATTTCAATTAAGCGTATGAAAGATACATTTTTAGACATTGCGCTCGTTTTATTCGGCATCGCTATGCTCGCCACGATGCGACAAAAATCTTTATTAAAATTTACAATCTTCGTCGTGATTTTAGCGCTCGCCAGAGAGTTAATCATCAGATTTTATGCCTAGTTTCGGCCAAACCGACGCGGATGGAATTTAAAATTTAAACGACAAAATGACGGCGCGACGGAATTCGGCTGGTGCAAATTTTAAATTTCGCCGTAACCACACTATGCTTTTATCGTCGTTAGTAAATTCTACCGCGCTTCAAGAATTGTCGTATCGATAAATCTAGCTTTTATCGTCAATGACAGAATTTTACCCGCAGCGAGGATTTGCGCTTGATGCCACGCTTTCTGCTATCAGTGGCGGAATTTCACTCGTGCAAATGCGACGGAATTTCACTTGTGCGAACACGGCGGATTTTTTGCGGTGGCAGCAAAAATTATAAACCAAATGATCGGGTTAGAGCGTAAATTTTATAATGCTATAACGCTTAAATTCCGCAGAAGCCTAAATTGGCGCAATGCAAGTGCAGAATTCAATCAAAAAATTTCAAACTTAGTAGTAAAATTCCGCGCACTAAAATTTTGAAATTTTATTTCATAAAATTCAGAAATTTAGGAATTAAATTTTGCAGTTAAGCGCCAAATTTTACTTCGCAATTAAAATTATTACGCAAACCGGCTCGAAATTTCGCCCTGCCTACTCCACGTATCCGATAAATTCGCCATCGAAAGTATGCCTAACGTCGCCGCGAAAGTAAATTTTGCCTCCATCCCCTAAGCGTAAATTTAGCGTTTCACCGCTTGCAGGTATCACGCGGATATCGGGAGCTAGCCCCATATTTTCGACGCCTGCGATGAAGCATGCTGCCATCCCCGTACCGCATGCGAGAGTTTCGGCTTCTACGCCACGCTCAAAGGTGCGCACCTTTAAAATTTTGCTTGCGAGGCGGCTTTGAACTAACGCATAATTAACGTTAGCGTTATACTTTTCACGCAGATCGCGGGCTAGTGCGGCGTCGAACTCATTTAAATCGCTAACAAAAGTTACTAAGTGCGGCACTCCTGTGTTATAAAAATACCACGTTAGCCCTGCCTCCTCAAAGCTTTCGCCCAGGCGCTTAGGATGAGTTAACATTACCTCGACATTAGCTACTAACGCGTGAGCATTAGGACGCAGATTGAAAATCTCGCCAAAGCTTACATTGCGTAGCTCGCCTCGCATGCTCTCGCTCAAATTTCCGCCGAAAATACCGAAAATTTCACCGCTAATTACGCCTGCGCCGCTTAGGAATTTCATACTTTGCGCGGCCAAAAAATTTTCATACGCATACATGCATACCGCTCGCGAGCCGTTGCCGCACATATCGGCGCTACTGCCGTCGCTATTATAAAATTCCCACTCAAAGTTTATCCCCTCGATACCGTTAAATTTAGGTAGTACGACGATGAGCCCGTCAGCGCCTACTCCATCGCGCCTATCGCATAGCTCACGCGCTAGCTTGGATCTATCCGCCTTAACTGAATCCGTAAATATTACGAAATCATTTCCGCTCGCATTATATTTTGAAATTTTCATTATCTACCTCGCAAATTTTTAAAATTACTAACGCTCACTAACGCTTTATTAAAATTTTACTTCTATCTAAATTTAAGCGTATCGCTTATTCCTAGGCTTTACTAAGACTCAATTTACTAACACATTTTCTTTCGTGAGCCCATTTTGTTACGCGCCTTTCACAATGGATGTTAGAGCCTCTCATCTCATAGTCTCTAAATGCTCGCAAGCATCAAATCTTCCGAGCTTGCAAGCCTTTTCGTAAAGCTCGCGTGCCTTCTTTTTATCTTTCGCTACGCCCCAGCCCTTTTCGTATTGATACGCCAAATTTGAGCAGGCTAGCGGCTCGTCGCTTCTCTCGCACGCCTCGCTAAAATACTTCGCAGCAAGGGCGTGATCCTTTTGCCCGCCGTCGCCTTTGAAATACGTGACGCCTAAATTTACGCAAGAATCCGCGTGTCCTTGCTCACAAGCCCTATTAAAAAATATCCTAGCCCTGTCCGCGTCTTTTTTCACGCCTTCGCCAAGAACGTAGCTAAGCCCTAGGTTATGGCACGCCTCTACCTGCCCCATTTTGCAAGCCTTGATCAAAAGCTCGATCGCCTTTTTCACGTTGGGATAGACGCCGAGCCCCTTTTTATAGTTGTATGCAAGGCTCGCGCACCCCTCGCTGCTGTTTTTCTTGCAAGCATCGCTAAAAAGCTCATTCGCCCTCTTGCGATCCTGCGCCACCCCCTGCCCGTCGTTGTAGAGCAGCCCTAAATAGACGCAGCCCTTCTGCTCGCCGAGCTTGCACGCCATGTCGTAATAGCGCGCGGCCTGCCTGAAGCTTCTATTTGAGTCGTATGCGTAGCCCAAATTTGCGCAATCCAGCGCGTTTTCCTCGCCGCCTGCGTCGCAGTTGCGCTGCAGCTCATTTATCACGCGGCTTAGTTTTTTACAATCCATCTCGCTCCCCGCGGCGCAGCCCTTCCTTAGATCGTCGATCTCCGCCGCAGCGCCCGTCGCAAACAGCGCGGAGAGCAAAACCATTCGCGCCGTAAATTTTAACCGCTCTTTAAGCGGCGTGCTTTTAAAATTTTGAAATTTAGCGCCCTTTTGGGCACAGCTACCGATCCTCATCATCGCTCCTTTATTTTAAATCCCATCTTAATTCGCGTAGAAATTTTACGCAACCGTGCAAAGGGCTAAATTTTATCTTTTAGCTCTTTTAAAAATCTCTCCACCGCGACCTCAAGCGCGGCGAGATCGCCACTATTGTCTATCACAAAGTCCGCCATAGTGCGCTTTTGCTCTATGTCCGCTTGCAGTTCCACGCGGTGCTTTGCGGCGGCATGATCCAGTCCGTTTCGCTTCATCACGCGCGCGATCAGCGTATCTTTAGGCGCATAAACGACCGCTGCTTTATCAAAAAACTCATACCTCTTGCCCTCGAAAAACAGCGGAATATCGACAAAAAAAAGCTTTCCTTTCGCCTCCAAAGCCTGCGCCTGCGATAAAATTTCAGCCGTTATCTTCGGATGCAGCAGCGCTTCTAGCTTTGCAAGCTCAGCAGGATTTTTAAACACCAGCTCGCCTAGCTTTTTTCGGTCCACCGAGGCGCAGGTGGCGGACGAAATTTCCTCGTCCGATCTAGCGTTAAATTCCGCATGCGAGGCAAAATTTTCGACCTGTACGTCTTTTTGCACGACGTATTGCGCGCCGAAAATTTCAGCCACCTGCGCGGCGCAGCGATCCAAAACCAGGTGCGAAATCTTATCGGCGTCGATAATCTCAAATCCGCGATCACGAAGTAGCTCGCAAACCGCGCTCTTGCCGCTACCGATGCTGCCCGTGATGACGACGGCGTGTTTAAATTTCAAGGTGAGCCTTTATAGCGTTTTTATTCGATTTTAGCTAAAATCTGCAAAATTATACCATCTTGGAGGATAAAATTTGATAAGCTACAAAGACGCTGGCGTCGATATAGACGCGGGAAATGACTTCGTAGAGGCGATAAAACCGTTCGTCAAAGCTACGCAAACTCCGCACGTTTTGGGCGGTATCGGCTCGTTTAGCGGCGCGGTGAGGTTGCCCGCAGGCTACAAAAAACCTGCGATCCTAGGCGCCACCGACGGCGTAGGCACAAAGCTACGACTTGCGATCGACGCGCGCAAATTTGACGGCGTGGGTCAAGACCTCGTCGCGATGTGCGTGAACGACCTCATCTGCAACTTCGCCAAGCCGCTGTTTTTCCTCGACTACTACGCGACGGCGAAGCTTGAGATCAGCGATGCAAAAGAAGTCGTAAAAAGCATCGCCGAGGGCTGCAAGCTCGCCCGCTGTGCACTGATCGGCGGCGAAACGGCGGAGATGCCCTCGATGTATGAAAAAGGCGACTTCGACCTTGCAGGCTTTGCCGTGGGCATCGCCGAGGAGGACGAGATCGACCGCTCAAAATTCGTCCGCGAGGGCGATGCGCTCATCGCGCTTCCTAGCAGCGGCCTGCACTCAAACGGCTTCTCGCTCGCGCGCAAAGTGATCGCCGAGCTAGGGCTGAAATTTGACGACAAAGTAGACGGCCGCGCGCTCATCGACATGTTTTTGGAACCGACCAGGATTTACGTCGGCGACTTTTTAAATTTAAAAGATAAGATCCACGCGCTCGCGCACATCACGGGCGGCGGCATCGTGGAAAACCTGCCGCGCGTATTTCCGGAGGGGCTGGGTGCGAAGATCGAGCACACCGCGATCCGCACGCCTGAGATATTTAAAATCATCGCGCAAAAAGTGGAGCCGGCAGAGATGATGAGGACGTTTAATATGGGCGTTGGCATGATCGTCGTAGCGCCGAAAGAAAACGCTAACTTCGTGCTCGCTAACACCGACGGCTACGTCATCGGAGAGGTCGTAAAAGGCGGGGGCGTGCAATTTGCTTAAATTTGAAGCGGTAAAATTTGCCGCTTTTTGCCAAAGCAGAATTTATGCTTAGACTAAATTTTTAAGCCGGTATTGCTACTACCTCCGAAAATAGCGCCGATAATTATTATATGATAGACCTTGCGGACGATAGGTACGACTATAAGAACTCTGCTTTTCCAAAGACCAATCAAGCTCGGGCGGTATGAGGACGCAGACGCACCGCATAACGGCTTATACGCCAAGTGTAGGCGACGCATGCTATAACGGCTGCAAGGCTGTGAAAATCACTAGCGAGCTTATCGTTTTTGAAGTCCAAGATAGCGTCATCGCCGTGGATATCAGCGGCGTTAAAATTCCCAAACGCTTCATGCAGTATTGTAAAGAAATTTTCAGCGATCTGCTTGGCATTGAGGGATAAATTTAAATGCGCCTAACGGCACGCAAAAAAATTTATCTGCAACTGCCGTAAATTCTACCCGGGGGATACTACTCCGCGTCCTTTGCGTCCGCTTTTTCGATGAGGTTTTTATATTCGTCCTCGCTTAGATGCTTCATCCACGTTACGTTTTTGCCGTCCTTTTCAAAGGTTACCGCGATGTGCTCTCCGTCTTCGTGCAGTCCGGCTCCGTGCCAATGCTTGACGCCAGGCGGGCAGAGCACCACGTCGCCGGGGCTGGCGATTTGTACGATTCCGTCCGCCGTGCCAGTGTAAATTTTGCCCTTCGTTACGATTAAATTTTGCCCCGCAGGATGCGTGTGCCACGCCGTGCGTACTCCGCGTGGAAAATGTACCAGCGCCGCCCCTGCGTTTGCATAAGGCGTTGCGCCGAAAAGCAGCGTGACTTTCGGCAGCCCGCCTGCAAAAATTTTATCACTC
>NZ_CALHII010000246.1 GCF_938030815.1 uncultured Campylobacter sp. | reverse complement strand
AATACCTACAAAGCATTGAGATGAAATTTGCCGAAGCGGATCGAGAAAAGCCCTGATTTAACGATATTTGAGACATTCTAAAATTATCGCGGATTAAGTGTTAAGGCTATATTGCTCGTGCATTTTACTCTAGCTCGCTTTTAAATTTTGCGATTTCGGCTTAATGGGTTCGGATAGACATAATTTTATTTAGCTTCGTTTCATTCGCCTGAGCAAAACAAGCTTTGTCGATTCTACCTTTTTGAAAATCTTGGTCTAATTTCGTTTTTAAAAGTTTAAAAATTTCTTCTTTTGAGCCGATACTGATTAATTTGTAGATCTCTTTTTCATCAGTTAAAATTTTATTCCTATCGCTATTTCTATCAATGGCGATAATATTAATTTTATCACCGAAATGCTCTTTTAGCTTTTTTAAACCGCTCGGCAAGTTGCCTTGGATGCTAGACATAACTTCAATGCTCCCGCCGCGCCCATATTCGTTAAAGCGCTTAAAAGTATTGTCTAAAGCTTTTTCTGGCTCTATATGCACCGCAGCAATCGTAACGTCTAAATTTTTTTGTAGGCATTGCTCTATTTTTGGAATAGTCGGCGCCGGGTTTGCCAACTGTCCTTCAAAAATAAGTTTAACTTTACCATCGGTCATAAAATTTTTAACCGAGGTTGTTTTTCCGGCTCCCGGAATTCCGGTGATAAAAATTGCTTTGGTTTTGCCGGGCTCATCGCGCTTCAGAACCTCTTCAAACTGCGTCGCCGCCAAAACAGCGGAGGAATTATGTATCGCGTCATTTACTAGAGCCCTATTTTCTTTTGCTTCAAAGCAAGGAAAAAGTTCTTTGAATGTATCGGAACAAATATAACGACCACCTGTGGTATTAGGGTGCTCATTATATTCTTTTAAAAAATCCTCCAAAGAATTTTCAGCAAGGACAATCGCTTCGTCTTGAATTTTTATCAATTCGGCATTAGAGCTGAAATCAATCTTTTTTATTGCGCTTACTAACTTTGATTGGCTATTTCTTATACCTGCTTGTCGTATTCTTTCAATACTCTTTTTTGGAGCACCGCGATAAAGTTGCTTTTCTATTTTCTTGCGATATTCGGCGTTGTTTTCCATTCGTGTCAAATGATCGCTCACGCCCTGCCACATTTTCATATCTTCTTCTGTTAAAGCCATTTCAAGTCCTTTCTAAGAAATTTGTAGTATTTTAATACATTCTAATTATAGCATTTATCTTTCTTATAATTATGCAACAAATGTATATTGGGCTGCAGAAATACACTTTTAAGTTATATGGGATATTACTACGATAAAAAAGAGAAAACAATAAAACAAATATCAAACTTAAAATTCTTGCTTAGCGCTATTTGCCTCTTGCGCCGCGAGTGATCATCAAGGACTGCTCGTAGAAAATTAGCAGCGTTATTGAAACGCCCGTGCCGAGCGCCAGCGAGATCGAGACCGTGGCGAGAGCGTTATCGAAAAACGAGATGAGGTGGGCGAGTTTATGCTGTGCGCCCGTGGCTCTGATATAAGAAAACAGCGCCAAAACCGCCTTGTAGGCGTAGATGCCTGGGATCATCGGAAGCAGCGCGGGGAAGGCGATGATCTCTGCGGGTACCTTGAGGCGCTTGGCACAGAGCATCCCCAAAACGCCGATCAGAAACGACGCAAAAAGCGTAGCGGCGGCGATTGAAAAAATTTGGCTCTGTATCAGCAAAAACCTGCATGAATGCGCAACCGCCGCAAGCAGCGCCGAGAAAATGAGCGTCTTTTTAGGCGGCATGCACGCATACGCAAACCCGAGCCCCGCCGCAGCGGCAAAGCAGGCGTCCTTAAATACCAAAAGCGCTATATCAAACATTTACAAGCCCCAAATTTGAGATGCTAAGCGTCAGAAAAAGTCCGATTGCGATGCAGATGATCAAAAGCCCCGTGTTCAGCCCTCTGCTGATACCTACGAGCATATTTTCGTTTAAGATGTCAAATACCGAGTTGATTAGCCAGACGCCGGGGATCAAAAAGAGTATGCTCGATCCCACGGCGATGTCGGGCGTGGCGCTAAGCCCGTAGCGAGCGCCTAGCGAGACGATGAAGGAGACTGCGAACGAAACCGCGATGTATTGGATTTTTAGGTTGATTTTAAGCTTGCTAAGTAGATAGCGGGCGCAAATTCCAAAAGCCGTAGCCGCAAAAACTAACGCCATCGCACCGCCGTCGCCGCCGAAAAGCTCGCAGAACGCGGCATTTGCGACGCTGAGCAAAACGAGAGTTTTGGCAAAGCTTTTCTTCTGCGAGGCTAAAATTTCTGCAAATGCGGCTTTGGCGCGCGCAAAAGGGATTTTTTCATCGTAAATTTCCCAGCTAAGCGCGCTTAGCTCCGAGATCAGATCGAAGCTGATCTGCGCCGCAGCGCCCGTTTTGACGTAGGTGCGGCGGATGGAGTTGTCCGCAGGATCCATCACGCTGATGATGAAGTGGCGCACAAAGATCATCAGGCTAGCCTCATAGTCGTAAGCATCCGCTATCCTGCGCACGCAGCGCTCGATGCGCGCGGTGTAAGTGCCGATACTAAGCATCTTGGCGGTGTATTCGCTAAGAAAATTGGTAAGCTCTTGGATCTGCGGCCTCGCCGCTTCTGCTTCTTTTGTCGGTGCTATCTCTGCTATCATTATTTCCTCCGCTACCCTTGTAATCTCAATATCGTTTTGCGCTGTTTTTGTCATTTTTGCTTCTACGGCGCTCGTTGTAGCTTCCTGTTTTTGCGGTGCCCACCATCGTTTTTGATGTCGCTATGATGTCCGTCATCGCGGAATTCTTATTTTTAAAATTTAATGCAGCGACTCCCGTGGCGGAATTTTCTCTATCTAAATTTGATGCGGCGACAATACCTGCGGCGGTAAAGCTTTGGTTGCTTAAATTTTGATCATTCAAATTTAACGTCACTTTGGAATTTACGTCATTCAAATTTAACGCCGAGATTAAATTCTTGCCGCTAGAATTTCTTGTCGCAGCAGCGGAGCCTTCATCGCCCAAATTTGAAGCGGCGCAATTCTGCTCTTTTAAAGAATTTTGCTCATCTAAATTTAAATCGCAGCCTGAATTCTGTCCGCTTAAATTTAAACTTTCTGCGTCCTCGCAATATCCACTAAATTTAGAATTTCCACCGCCCATGGCTTCACCTTAGACTTATGAGATCGAGTGGGTTGATGTGGTAGTTCTGCTGCGTCACCTCAAAGGTCAGATCCGAGCCGATGCGCCCGATGATGTAGCCCTTTTTGACGTTGGAGCCGACGCGCACGGTAGGCGGGATCTGATTTAGATGTGCGTAGATCGTGTGGATGCCGCCGCTGTGCTCTAGGATCACGACCTTATCGAGCACGGCGGTTTCTTTGGCAAAGACCACCTTGCCCGGCAGCACCGCCTTAACCTGCGTGTCGCCGCTGTTTGAGCCCAGCACGATATTTTCGTTGAAAAGCTTGATGTTATACACGGGATCGTTGTAGTTGCCGAATTTTCGCTTCAAATACGCGCCGTTCAGAGGTGCTGCGGTCTTGGCTCCACTGTATTTTTTAACGCGCGATGACTGATAGCTCGAGCCGTACTGCTTGACCTTTTGGTTGATCTTGCTTACGCGCTCGTCCGCCGGCTCGCTCACTTCGGGCTCGGGCTCGCTAGGAGGCGCAGGTTCGGGCTTGCCCGCCTTTTTGGCAGCCGCTTTTGCTTTGGCGTACTCTTTTTCGCGCGCCTGGCGCTCCTTTTGCTTCTGCGCTTCAAGCTTTGCTTGGCGCGCCGCTTCCTCCTTTTGCGCTTTGGCCTTCTCCTCGGCGTCGTCGATGATCTTAAGCTCCTGCAGGGTCTTAGATATGGCATCTTGCTCGTCGTTTATCTTCTCTAGGCGCGCGATGTAGTCCTCTTTGTCCTTTTTCATCTGCGCGAGCTTCTCTTTTTGGGTGGTTAGTTTAGCGTTGAGATCGGTTTTTTTCTTGTCGTAGCCCGCCATGCTAGCCTGGATCGATTTGATCTTTTTGTTCTGCTCGTTGATAAAATTTTGATTATTTTCGTAGTCTTTGATCAGTCCCTTCAGCTCGTCGTTCATAACGAGGCCAAGCCCTTCTAAAATTTCGCTAGCCATGATAGAATCGGGCGTGGTGGTGGAATTTACGTCGGTGATGAGATCAAATGATAACTCTTGCGAGATCACGCTTGCGATCTTGCTTTCCAGATCGTTTTGCACGCTAAGAAGCGTGACATTTTGGCTATTAAGCTTTTCAAGCTCCTGCGCTTCGGCGGCATATTGATCCTTTAGGCCTTCTATCGCGTCGCTTAGCTGCTTGATCTCGCCCTCGCGCTTTTTAAAGCCCTCCTGCTCCTTTACGATCTGGCCTGCGATCTCATCGATCTTTTGCGAGAGTTGCATCCCCTCCTTTTGCGAGCTTTTGAGCTCTTGACCCGCTTTGGCGATCTTATCTTTCGTGCTCTGCTGCTTTGCGGGCGCAGCATAAATAAAACCCACAGCAAGCCCTAGCGCAAGAAGCGGCGCTAAAAAAGCCCTTTTCATGCTCGTTTATTTCCGATTTGCAGCATCACAAAGCTAACCGCGATGATAGATAGCGCCAAGGCGACACCCAAAAGAATCAGCGCATCGTAAGGCAGCACTATGGCGGTGCGTAGATCGCCGATGCCCTTAAGCGTGGTCGAAAACACCTCCCAAGAAGGAAGCGCTATGTAGAAGCAGGTCACGATCAGCGTGGCGATGAAGGAGTCTATTATCGCCATTCGGTAGAGTTTGCCGCTTTTTATTAGAAACGACGCGCCGAAAAGTTCCATGATCTCGATGCGCTCTTTGTGTTCGTAAACCCAGATACGCATCTGGCGGTGAATTAACATCACGCCTAAAAGCACGATAAGAAACGCAAAGCCGTAAACGAGGCTTTTGATAAGCAGTAAAATTTTAAAAATTTCATCGTGGGTCTTTTTAAAAATTTCAACTCGCGTGAGCGAGCCTATGGATTTTAGATCCTGCTCGATCTTGGCAAGCTGCGCGGCGTCGGGGAAGCTTTCGAGCTTTACGCTATAAAATTTAGGCAAATTTTTACTCAGCTCGGCAAAGGCATTTTGTGAAATTTTACCCTTCAGACGCTCGGTAATGCCCGCTGTGGAAATTTCGCTAATCGAGCTGATCTTCGGTACCGCTTTTTGCGCGTCTTGCAGGCTGAGCGGGGTTTTGGAGACTAGCACGATGTTGTATTCGTTTTGGATCGAGCGCTCGTAGCTTTTGGTTAGGTTACTCATAAAAATTCCAAACTGCACCGAAAAAAGCAGCGCAACGAGCGAAAAGATCACGCCGAAATGGGTTTTAATCGATTTCATTTACTTTAGCGTCCTTAATCTCAAAATGTCGGTGCCTAAAACGAAGCGTGGCGGGCATTTTATGCGTCACGATGACGACGCAGGCGTTCCACGACTCGCACGCCGAGCGCAGCAAATTCCAAATAATGGCGCTGGAGTAGTCGTCCAAATTTCCCGTAGGCTCGTCGCACAGCAGTAGGCGCGGATTATGCGCCATCGCACGCGCCAAAGCCACGCGCTGCTGCTCGCCGCCGCTAAGCTCGAGCGGATACTTGCCCATCTTATGCCCGAGCTCGACGTGGCGCAGTAGCTTTTTGGCTTGGTCTTGGCAGACCTGCTGATTGTAGCCCATTATCATTAACGGAAGCATTATGTTGCGCTCGATCGTCCATTCGTTGATCAGGCGGTAGTTTTGAAAGATAATGCCGATACGCTGGCGCAGGGTGCGCAGATCGGAGTTCGTGATGCCCTTTAGATCGCACAGGCAGACGTTCAGCTCGCCGCCGATGATGTCGATGCCGCCGTAGAAGGACTTAAGCAGCGTGGATTTGCCGCTGCCGCTCTTGCCCGTGATGATGACGAAGTCCTTCGCGCCGATGCCGAAACTCGCGTCTTGGATGACCGCGCCCGCCTTTTCGTAACCCAGCGTGAGGCCCGCTGCGGTGATGATGTTGTAATCGTCCGTTATCTCTGCCATTGTGAAAATATCTCCGAAATTTTTTGATGTGCCGCGTGGTTTTCGCGCGTAGGAAGCGGGCGGCGGATGAAGTAGCGCGTGCCGCTTGCGTTTGCGCGGATGAAACACTGCTGCGGAAAGTCGAATGCCCCGAGCGAAAGCAGGATTAGCACATCCTGCGGCTCGGCAGCGCACGGCTTGCTTTGCTGTTTGAGCTGTGACTTTGCGCAGTCTAGCTCGCTTTGGTGTTCGGCTCGTGGCTCTGCACAGCCTTCTAGGTTGCTTTGGTGTTTATTTTGCTGCTTGGTGAAGCTCGGCTTGCTTTGCCGTTCGTCTTGCGATCCCTTTTTGCAAGGTACGTCGCTCGCTTTTTTTAGAATTTGCGCGGCGTTCGCGCAAGCTAAAATTTTATCGCCCGCCGCCGTAGCTGAAATTTTGCCGCAGTCTGACGAAATTTCATTCACGCTCGCTCGCTCGGTTAAATTTTTGCCGCGCGTCGCGTCTAAATTTATAGCCTCGCCGTTTATAGCTTCGCCCGCGCCGCTTAAATTTACGCCGTCCGCCGCGCTGGCCCCGTCCGCGTCCAAGCTTTTCTGCGCGTCAAAGTAAAAAATTTCCTCAAAATGCACGAAAAAATCCTCGCCTTTGAAGGTAGAATTTTTAAAATTTCGCGCGATTGCCGCCGCGTCAAATTTTAAAAATTCCATCTCAAACTGCTGCGGTTCGCCCTGGCCCGCGGTTTTGTTCTCGTAGATCAGATCGTAGATGTCTTTATCCATCTTGCGCCATCTATCCTCGTATTTGCTCGCTACGGCGGCGTCACGGTTTTTAAAATGCGAAATTTCGCCCGCTTTGCGCTGAACGTAGGGCGAGAGCTTTTGCATCGCGTAGAGGAAGTACTCCTCGCTGTCGGTGCGAAGCTCGAAGCGGCCGCCGAGCCCGAGCGTGCGTGCGATTTGCGAGGCGAACTCATCGCTTATGACGCGGCGGTGCGGTACGTCGTCCCACGGCACGGGGAAGTGTAAAAATACGCGCTGCAGGCAGCCTGCGGGAAGCAGGCTCAGCAAAACCCGCGCGTCGGTAGCTATGAGAGCGATATTTTGCAGCCCCTCGCGGATCGCTAGCTTTGCGACCTGTTCGATCGCGGGCTTGTAAATTTCGATGCCGATTAGCAGCGCGTCTTTATTCGAGCGCGCTTGATGGAGTAGATGTCTGCCTGAGCCGAAGCCGATCTCGATGAAAATTTTATTAAATTTAGAGCTTTTTACGAGGGATAAAATTTCATTCTCGTCCAAAATCAGCGGCGTTTTTTCGGTAAGCGAGCTGTCTTTGTAAGCAAACGCCTGCGAGATTATCGGCCCGCAGAAGCGCTCTTTAAAAATTTCGAGCGCTCGCTGCAGATGGCCGATCTTAGCGGGCTTGGTGATCTTTTCGCCCTTCACTATCACTTTGCCGCCGCCGGGCTTTAGGGTGATAAAAAACTCGCTATCAAAGCTTTTGGTTCGCACGAGCGTCAGGTTTCTACCGCGCGCCGTTTCTAAAAATTCGGTCTCGCCGAGCTTAATCGGCAGCGGCGGCAGGCTCACACTTTGGGTTATGAAATTTGGCAAACTTTATTCTGCCTGCGCTGCGGCAATGACTGCACTAGGCTTGGACAGCTCTCCGTTTTCGGTTTTGACGGTGATGCGGTATTCGTATCCTTCGCCGTAATCGATATTGTCGATATATTCAGCGCTAAGTCTGCCGCGAACCTCTTTAATCGTGCTCCACGACTCGCCTCCCTTAGGACGGCGCTCGATTAGATAGGAGCTTACGCGAAGATCCGGATGCGGACGCCAGATGATCTTAACGCGGCCCGGAAGCCCGTAGATAGCCTGCGCAAACGGCACGGACTCTAACATCTTCGCCGTGCTTGCGATAGCGACCGGAGAAGGAGCCGAAACGCCCTTGGCGCCGTATGTGCGCACCGTATATTTATACGAAGTGCCCGGCTGCAGCCTCGTATCTACGTAGTGAGTGGAGTATGGATCTGCGATGGTGGCGATCTTTTTGGCTTCGCCGCCGCTTGCGGGCGCTCGGTAAACGACAAAGCCCAGTACGGCGGTATTGCTGTCGTATCTAGGCCACTCAAGCCCGATCTCATTGTCGCTCGTGATCGTCCTAATGCCCTCCACGCGCGGCAGGCTTTCGTCGCTTGCGCTAGGCGCGCTAGACATAGCGCAGCCACCCGCTAATATCGCTAAAGTAGCGCTCAACGTTAGTCGGTAAAATTTTTTCATAAATTTCATCCTTTACCTTTTGATTTGTCGTAAAATTTAGAAATTCGCTCGGCAAGCCCGCGCATATTTTCACCTCTTTGCCGCTTCGCGGATGGATGAAATAGAGCAAATAGGCATGGAGCAAAATCCTGCTAATTTTAGCGTTTTCGCTCTTAAATCCGTATAAATGATCGCCCAAAATGTGCCGATTTATCGAGCTTAAATGCACGCGGATCTGATGCGTGCGACCCGTGAAGAGCTTTGCCGCGACGAGATTGAAGTTCTTTAGGCTTATCGGCGGCAAAATTTGGTTTTGAGCGGGATTTTTAAAATTTAAAAATTTATTCTCGGCGAGACGGGCGGCTCTGGTTTGATCCGCGCTCATTTTGGCGGTTAAAATTTTATCTGCGTTGTCTACGAGATTGTTTGGAATTTTACCTGCGTTGCCCGTGCAGCTGCTTGGAATTTTATCTGCGTTGTCCGCGTATTTGTTTAAAATTTTATCCATACCCGCGTTCTTGCTCGCGCTCACGTCGGTAGTCGAAATTTTATCTGCGCCCGCAGTTGGGTCTGCATTTAAAATTTCGTTCCCGCGTGCGCTTACATCGGTGGCTA
>NZ_CALHII010000245.1 GCF_938030815.1 uncultured Campylobacter sp. | reverse complement strand
AGGACGTGCTCGCCGAGGATAAACTTTGAAGCTCTATCGTTTAGCGGATTGATCGCGTTTAGGCCTTCAAGCTCGGTAGCTCTAAATTCCTTTACGATCTCGCCCTTGGTGATGCCCAGGCTTACGAGGCTTTCGACCAAAGGTTTTGCAAGGATTAAATTTTCGCTCGTCAGCGCGTAAATTTCATTCGGGTTCAAAGATATCGCGCCGTTTGCGGGCAGCGTCCAAGGCGTGGTCGTCCAGATGACCGCTTTAGCGCCTTTCGCGCCGATTTTAGCGTTCGCTTCACCGCTTAGATCAAACGCCACGAAGATCGAGTAGTCCTCTTTGTCTTTGTATTCAACTTCGGCTTCTGCAAGGGCGCTCTTTGCCGCCCAGCTCCAAAACACGGGCTTTGAGCGCTCGATCAGAATTCCTTTTTTCGCGATCTGGCAGAGCGCTTTGTAAATTTCAGCCTCAAACTCAAATTTTAGCGTCAAATACGGATCGTCCCAGTCGCCCAAAATCCCCATATCTTTAAATTCATTGCGCTGCACGTCGATGAACTCTTTGGCGTGCTGTCTGCAAAGCTCGCGGATCTGCACTTTTGAAAGCGATTTTTTCCGCTCGCCTAGTTTGATCTCTACTTGCTGCTCGATCGGCAGACCGTGGCAGTCCCAGCCCGGCACGTAGCGGATATCTTCGCCGAAGAAATAATGGGTTTTGGTGATGATGTCTTTTAAAATTTTATTCAGCGCGTGGCCGATGTGGAGGTGTCCGTTGGCATACGGCGGGCCGTCGTGGATATTAAAGCTGACGCTTGCGCCCTTGCGCCTAGCTTTCATCTTTTCGTAAATTTTACGCTCGTCGTACCATGCCTTAAACCGCGCAGGTTCGTTTTGCGGTAGCGCGCCTCGCATCGCAAAATCCGTAGTAGGAAGAAAGAGAGTATCTTTGTAGTCCATATTTGTACCTTTTCGTGTCTTAAAAAATTTGTGAAGTTTATCCAAAACGCCATTAAAAAGCTCTGAAAGAGCAGTCTGCGTTTATGCTATAATGTGCGAAAATTTAATGAGGGTCTTTATGAAAAATATCATCCTTGTAATCGGCGAGGAGATCCGCTACGACGCGGCTTTGATGAGCTATATTTCTCGCAGCTACGAACGAGTTTTTGGGCGGATCGACGATCTGAAATTCTTAAGCGAAAACGATAAGGTTTTGCCCTTCGCGCTTGAAAAGATGATCGATTCGTACGATTTTATCACGATCTTTGCGGCAAACTCCGCCTACGCGGTCGTCGGAAAAATTTTATCCACGCTCTCTTTCGATTCGCTCGAGCTGAAAAACGGAGAAACCCTAGCGCCCTCGATGGCGCGCACGGTGGCGAAAAACAGCTTCCTACTAAACATCAGAGGCTGCTCGGTAAACGTGATCAAGGCGCTTTGCTTGCAGAGCTTGCCGCCGATCCTTCAAGACGCGCCGAATGCGGGCGAGAGCTTTTATCTATTCGATTGCGAATACGAAAGCGTAAAGCAGCGCCTAGAGAGCCTTGCGATCAGTTATAAAATTTCGCTTACGATCAGCAGGCCCAGCTCCTTTTTGCTGCTAGTGCGCGCCAGTGCGATGAAATTCGGAGCGCTGGACGCGTTTTTACAAAGCGTCGGCAAGTATTATGAGAGCTGCTACATCGAAGGCGGCGATTTTATGGGCTTTGTGGTGGATAGACTGCGCGAGATAGGCGCTAAGATCACCTTCGCAGAAAGCTGCACCGCAGGGCTCATCGCCGCAAAATTCGGCGCGGTCGCGGGCGTGAGCGACGTTTTTGACGGCTCGCTCGTAAGCTACGCCAACGAGATAAAAAATCTCTGGCTAAACGTAGGCGAAGATACGCTCGCTCGCTACGGCGCGGTAAGCGCGCAGACCGTGGGCGAGATGCTGGAGGGTGCGCTGCAAAGCAGCGGGGCGAGCTTCGCTCTTGCGGTAAGCGGTATCGCGGGCCCCGGCGGCGGAAGCGCGCAAAAGCCCGTAGGGACGGTCTTCATCGGCGCGAAGGAGCAGGGCGGCAAACAGATCGTCGGGGAATTTCATCTAAAAGGCGATCGAAACTACATCCGCGAACAAAGCGCCGATATCGCTATTTGCTTGCTTTTGAAGCTTAGAAGCGATCTGTTTTTCGGGCGGCTTCCGAGCGCGATTGCGAGAGATGAAATTTAAAGGAGCGGATTTTGAAAAGACGAATTTTGAAAGGGTGCGGACGCGATTCGGCGCAGAATTTTATCAGAGCGAGCGGCGAGCATGGCTTTGAACGATGGCAAAATTTCGATTCGGCAGGCGGTGCGCGAAATTTTACTTCGGCGGACGGCGGACTAAATTTTATCTCGGCGGGTCGCGCTAGAAATTTTAATTTTATAAACGATTTTAGTTTTATAAATGCGGCGCGAAATTTTACTTTAGCGCTAGCCGCGGCGTGCGTTTTGAGCGGCTGCGACGGCGGATCGGACGCGCAAAATCGCGAGCAAAGCGCACGATCGGAACAGAATTTTAGCGCGGGTAATCAAGGGCAAAATTTTAATAAAAGCGCGGATAGCTTGGGTCAAAATTCCGTTCAAAGCTCTACGCAAAATTCTATGCAAAGCTCCGTGCCGCAGGGCTTTGAGAGCAAGCAAAAATCCGATCTAAATTCCACGATAGACGAGCTTGCGAACGATGCTAGAGTTTTTGGCGAGGCCTTGCAAAATTTGCAGAAAAAAGCGCCTGAAGTCTTGAACGATTTCGCCGCTCGCAACGCCGATAGGACCAAGGATCTGCTAAAGCAGGGCGAGGCGGCGGCGCGCGAGGCGGGCAAAAACCTTGATCAGATGGGGCAGAGCCTGCAAGGCATCATCAAGGATGCGAACGAAAGTATCGGTAAAGTCTTGGAGGGCCTTGGCGTGCAGCCCAGACAGGAGCTGCGCGGCGGGCGCTCGCAGGAGCGCGATGATAATTCAGATCCTGAAGAGGCGGCTGGTAGGCAAAGCTTTAGAATTTAAATTACGCTAAATTTTACTCAAAATTTTTTGTTGTAACTACCACCCGCAGGAAAGTGGCAAGTCTTCGCAGGAGCGTAACGAGCCTGCACGAAAGCGTGACGGACACTCAAAAGAGCGCGACGATGGCTTGGAGTCTGATGACGAAAGCGGCGGACAAAGTTTTAGAATTTAAGCGCGGCTAAATTTCGCTTCAATTTGTTTGTTGCGGCGAATGCTCGCAGAAAAACGATGCTAAATTTTATTAAAATTTCCCCTGCGCGGCGGTTTCGTTAAAATTTTACTCGCGCGAGCTTCCGCAATGGAATATGAATATTTGCAAAGAAGTGGTAAACCTCCGTAAAACGCAACGAGTGCCCCAAGGGCAAGTATTTCTAAAATAAAGCGCGAGTAGTGGATGAAGTTTGGAATTCAAAGATTGCGCTCTTTGAAGTTACTGTAAAGATAAGCGGGCGGCGGCCGGTAAAGCTTTAGGATTTAAGGCTGCCTGCGATAAAACGAGAAAAATTTTACGAAGTAGGGCTATAATGCGCCCCGCAATTTCAAATTTAAAGGATAGAAATGAAAACTCTCATTATTTTGGCTCATCCAAATATCGCAAACTCGCTTGTAAACCGCCACTGGAGGGATGCTGTGCTAGCCCATCCTGATAAGTTCGAGCTTCACGATCTTTACGCGCTTTATGCGGATTTTAAAATCGATGTGGAAAAGGAGCAAAAACTGCTCGAAAGTCACGATAAAATCGTGCTGCAATTTCCGCTTCGTTTTTCAAACTGCACGCCGCTCCTGAAGCAGTGGCTCGAAGATGTTTTTACGCGCGGCTGGGCTTATGGCACAGAGAGCGGCGGCAAGCTTAAGGGCAAAAAATTCGCGCTTGCGATCTCACTTGGCGCGACTGAGGCAAACTACTCTAAAAACGGCATTGTGGGCTTTAGCGTAGATGAGGTGCTAGCGCCATTTAAGGCTACATTTAATTTCGTCGGCGCAGTTACGCTACCAAATTTCGTCTCATACGGCTTTACTTACGATAAAAGCGAGCAAGCCGTAGAAAATAGTGCGAAAAATTATATAAAGTATTTAAATCAGCTTTAAATTCTTTGTTTTTCTAGCCGCCCGTTGCGCGTAAAGCTTTAAAATTTTACGTAAGCGGCGCGGCTGATTTTTTAAAATTTTCGCTCAAAAAGCTCGAATT
>NZ_CALHII010000244.1 GCF_938030815.1 uncultured Campylobacter sp. | reverse complement strand
TGCGGCTTGGCGAGATAGAGGGTATCGAGCGTATCCGCTTTACCAGCCCGCATCCGCTGCATATGGACGATAAATTTTTGGACGTTTTTTGCAATAATCCTAAAATTTGCAAATCGATGCATATGCCGCTGCAAAGCGGCTCGAGTAAGGTTTTGCGCGATATGAAGCGCGGATATACCAAGCAGTGGTATCTAGACCGCGCGCTTAAGCTACGCCAAAGCTGCCCGGGCGTGGCGATTAGCACCGACATCATCGTGGGCTATCCGAGCGAGAGTGAGGATGATTTTGCTGAGACGATGGAGGTATTAGAGGCGGTAAAATTCGAGCAGGTTTTTTCCTTTAAATTTAGCCCGCGACCGCTTACGCCAGCAGCAAATTTAAAGCCGCTTGATGATGAAATTTCAAGCGAAAGATTAAGCAGGTTGCAAAGCGCTCACGTTAAAATTTTAGACGAGATCGCAAGAGTGCAAAAAGATAAAATTTTCGATGTATATTTCGAGGAGCTGCGCGAGGGCGGCACTGTGTGCGGTAGAAGCTTTTCAAATTTTTTAATCTGCGCGCAAGGCGGCGAGGAGCTACTAGGAAAAACGCGCAGAGTACGTATCGAAAAGACCGCCAGAATGGCGCTTTATGGAAAAGTTATCGCTTAAAAAGCGGCTATTTTTCCGCGTCGCCGAATATCTCATTTTTATTCTGATTTGGTGTATTTTTTTAACGTGCAGGGTTAAATTTACCCCCACGAAGCTGCCCGAAAAGCCCTGCGTCGTCGTGTTTTGGCACGGAAGGCTAGCGATGATGAGCTTTGCTTATAGACGCTGGTGGCTGCGGGATTTCGGCAAGAGGCGCGCCAAAGTCATCATCTCGGATCACAAAGACGGCGAAATCATTACGCGCGTGATCTCGCATTTTGGCATCGGCGCGATCCGCGGCAGTAGCTTCAAGGGCGGCGCGCGCGCGCTTATGGGCGCGATCAAAGAGATAAAAAACGGCACCGACATCATCATCACCCCCGACGGCCCGCGCGGTCCGCTTCACAGCGTCGCGGATGGAGCCGTGATCCTTGCGCAGCGGCTAAGCTTAGATATTTACGCGCTAAATTACGAAGCGAGCAGTTTTTGGAAATTTCGCAGCTGGGACGAGATGGTCTTGCCAAAGCCCTTTTCGCGCATAAATTACAGCCTCAGTGCGCCGCTAAATTTAGAAGGACTTGGCCTTGAAGCGGGCAAAGAGGCGATCAGGCGACTGCTTTTTGCAAGCGCTGAGCAGGACATTAAATTTTAGTTTGAAATAATAGTGTTTCGATATAATTGCAATTTTAGGAGAAAAAATGGCACTATTTAAAGCAAAATCATTCCTCGGCGTCGCTAAAAGTGCCGACGCATGCGAGTTTTTTTATAGAAAATTGGGCTTTGGTAAAAGAATTTTGGATGAGAAATCCGATCGCTTTCCCATCGCGCAAGAAAACGATCTGGCTACCTCGCTGGCAGGCTTTGCGGATCTGAGTGATAAAAATTTAATCTCTTGCGTGCTGATTGACGACGAAAATCAAAGAGTGCATTTTAACGAGGATTATATGATTAAAGAAAATAGCATTTATCAAAAAGTCGATGATAGCTTCATAGTGGAATTTCCTCGCGTAAGTGCACAGGCGGCGGATGAGACTTTTGGAATAGAATTTAGCTCGCACGCTAGTTTATTTAAAATTTTATACTTTTTGCTAAAAAATCAAAGCGATTTTGAAAATATGGCGATGTTTGCGCTGAAATTTAATAACCGCGCATGTTTCGTCGTCGCCAACCAAGAGCGCGTGCTCTACGCCGATATAATGCGTATCGACGAGGAGATGCAGGCGGCGATGAGCGATACTGACGAGCTATTTTACGAGCTTTTAAATTTTCAGATCGAGACCTTCTACAAATCCGAAAATAGCGAGTTTCTCACCAACGTTTTCATCTATTCCGACGGCACACTTAGCAACGAGATCGGTTATGTGATTTTCACGCGCATATTCATCAAAACAAATTTGATAAATCTAAATTTCGCCGATTACATCAACAAAATCGCGATGCTGGAAGCCCGCTAGATCAAATTTTTTGCTCCGCACCTAGGCAGAATTTTAAAATCTTATCTTTGCAATTGCGCTTGCTTGATACGATTTAGTTGCCTGTTTGCGCCGCATTTTATTAAATTTTATCTCGCGTTACATAATGGATTTTGGCTGGGTAAAATCATTCGTATTTAAATCAACTCGATTTTAAATTTAAGCTCATTTGCCGCAAAGATCCGTCTTGCACCGCAAATTATATTTTTTACGAATCCAGATTAATTTTACGTAAAAAATTTTCTATCAGAATCCGCCTTTGTTCCACGTCGTCGCTATCGCTAATGCCCTCTAGCTCGCTTGCGTGATGAGCCTTGGGCGGGATATCTTTCAGATACGACCACACCTCGTCCTCGCTTAAAATTTTGCCGTGCAGATCAAAGCCCACGTTTAGCGCCCTGCCCGAAACCTCGGCGATATCTGCATGCAGGTGACCGTAGAGCATCAGCGCGCCATAATGGCAGTTTGCCCACTCGATCATCGGGTAGTGAGACAGAGCCGCTCTCTTATGCGATAAGTGCACAAAGGCGTAGCCTACGATCTGCTCAAACATAAAATTACCGTCCGCCTTGCGTCCGCTTAGCAGCTCGTTTTTCATCGCAGCGATGCGCCCATCGTGGTTGCCGAGCACCAAAAAATGTCGCCCGTTTAGTCTGCGAAGCAACTCGCAAGTGTGCGCAAAATCCTTGTGAAAGGATACGTCGCCGAGATTATAGACGAGATCCTCGGGCGTAACGAGCGCATTCCAAGCGGCGATGAGATTTTCATCCATTTCGGCTACGTTTGCGCCTTTTCTAAAATTCGGATATTTTTTCAGTACCAGCTCGTGGCCGAAGTGCAGATCGGAGGTAAAATAAACGCTCATAAAAGCTCCTTAAATAGCGCAAGATCCGCGCCCACGGCAAATAAAAATCCGCGGTTTATCGGTGGGATAGCAAGCCGCCTGCACGCTTCTTTAAATTTCTTTTCCATCGCCGCTTTGATATATGGCGTCACAAAAATAAAATTTTTGTCCGCACCCACGGCTACCTTGCCGCCTAGCACGCAGTCAGCGCCGTTTTCTAGGCAGCGCGTACATTCGTTTCGCTGCGCCGAGCTTAGCACGAATCCTAGTCGCTTGCATGCCTGATCGACGCCGCGAAGCTCGTTTGCACCGCGTTTTACGAGATAAATTTTTGCTGCGGGATTAGAAATTTCTGGAGCCAAATTTAACGAATCGGTCGCCAAAAATTTAAAACTTTTTTTCACGCCGCTAAAATATTCGTCCAAAAACGGCTCGCTAAATTTCGCGCGAATAAAGCCGCGCTTAAACCGGTCCGTTAAATTCGTCTCGTCGGTGAAATATTTTAGGTTTCGCTCACGCAAAAACCGCTCCAACTCGCACTTTCGTACGCCTAGAAGCGGTCGAGCGATCACGTAGTCCTCGCGAGCTTCAAGCTCTTGCATGCCAAGTAGCTCGCTAAGCCCCGCGCCGCGCCCAAGCTGCATCAAAAACCACTCGAATTTATCATCAAACTGATGCGCCAAAATCAAATTTTCATATCCCCGCTCGCGGCAAATTTGGCCAAAAAACTCATATCTGGCCGCGCGCGCCTCGTGCTCGAAATTTGACGCGCCCAGACGCACGCTTTTTACGTAGATTTGTTTGTTAAATTTGGCCGCTAAGTCTCGCGCCGAGGCGACCTCGTCCTTGCTCTGCGCTCGGACATTATAGTCAACGATCGCGAGGTCAAATTTCACACCCGCCTCGTCCAGAAGGTAAAAAAGCGCCGTGCTATCGACGCCGTGCGAAAAAGCAAGCAGATTTTTGCTAGCTCGTAGCAAGGCTAGAATTTTGCTTGGAATTTCGGGCGAGTTTTTCATTGTCCTTGCGAACTTCTCAATACTCGCGCAAGTAGTCTATCGCCCGCAAATTCCGTGATTTCGCACTCGTATAGACCGCCTACTTTTAGATTTTGCACGTAGCTTTCGTTGATTAAAATTTCGCCGTCGATGTCCTTGTCCCATGCAAGAGGCTTGGCGCCGTAAAAAAACTCGCCCTCGCTGCTGGCACCTTCGATTATTAGGGGCATCTTTTTGCCTACGAGCGCGTGCATGCTGCTATCTATCGCTTCGCGCGTGATTTTTTCGATTTTATTCAGACGGCGACTAATTGTCCGTGCGGGGATCTGCGGCATCGCAAAGCTCGCCGTATCCTCCTCCTTGCTGTAGGCAAAAGCTGAAATTCTATCAAATTTAAACTCCTGCAAAAAGTCGCAAAGCTCGTCAAATTCTACGTCTGTTTCGCCTGGGTGTCCGACGATGACGCCCGTTCGTAAAAATGCGCCCGGCGCACTTCGCATTAAATTTAAAAGCTCTTTGATCCGCGCCGCGCTCGCGCCGCGCTTCATCAGGCTTAGCATTTTGTCGTTTATGTGCTGAATCGGCATGTCGAAGTAATTTGCGAAAACGGGTGAGCCCACGATCGTGCGGATGAGTCGCTCGTCGGTGCTGGTAGGGTATAAATACAGCACGCGCGCGACCTTGACGCCCTTTATTTTTTCGATGCGTTTTATCAGCGCGACTAGATCTATGCCCTGCTCGTGGGCTTTTTCGTCGCCCGCGCTCTCGTCGCTAGAGCCCTTACCGCAGGAGAGCCCACTTTGAGCGGAAATCTTATCTCCCGCGCTGCCGCTTGAGCCATCGGAATTCTGCCCGTCGCGAAAGCCCGCAAAATTTAACTCGCCTTCGGAGCCTTTAAAATTTGATCCACCCTTGTTGCCGCATCTTAGATCGCGACCATAGCTGCTAGAATCCTGCGCGATAAAGCTGAAATCGTAAAATCCGCGCGCTACCAAACTGCGTACCTCCGCTTCGATGTCCTCGATACTGCGGCTTTTTAGGCGACCTTTGAAGCTCGGAATGGCGCAGAAAGAGCATTTTTGATTACAGCCCTCCGAAATTTTAACGTAAGCGTGGTAGTTTGAGCCCGTTATCACGCGCGAAGAGGTAAGCGCGGGACTTTGCAGATAGGTTTGCGGGCTGAATAAATTCTGCTTTTTTAAAATCATCTCATCGATTTTATCGTAGTCGCCGACGCCGCTGAAAATATCAACCTCGGGCAGCTCGCGCATAAGCTCGTCTTTGTAGCGCTGCATCAGACAGCCCGTGACGACCAGCAGCGCGCCGCTTTTTTTCTGCTCGCTAAGCTTCAAAATCGTGCGGATACTCTCCTGCTTGGCGCTTGCGATGAAGCCGCAGGTATTTACGATCATCACGTCCGCACTCGCAGGCTCATCCGTGAGCTCGTAGTTTTGCAGACGCCCGAGCATGATCTCGGAGTCGACTAAATTCTTATTGCAGCCTAGAGAAACGAGATGGAGTTTTGCCATTTTACAGCCAGATATTATCGATCAGACGGGTTGTTCCGACTTTGGCGGCTACTAAAATGATAGTATCTCCCGACTTGATCTGCGAAATTTCATTAAATTTATAATCCACGAACGCTATATAATCGACTACCAGCGGCTCAAGCACGCTAAGCATCTTTTCGCGGATGATATTTAGGCTGATCTCACCTTTTTTAATAAGCGAGCTGGCGTTTAGCAAGGAGCGCGAAAGCTTAAGCGCCATAAGCTTTCCCTCCTCATCCAAATAGGCGTTGCGCGAGCTAAGCGCGAGCCCATCGCTTTCGCGCACGATCTCACAAGGGATGATATTTATAGGCATAAAAAAGCTCTTTACCATCTTCTGCACGATGAAAAGCTGCTGGGCGTCCTTTTTGCCCATATATACGTTGAGCGGACGCACGAGATTAAAAAATTTATTTAGCACCTTAAGTACCCCGTTGAAATGCCCCGGCCGCGTCTTGCCCTCCAAAATTTCGCTTAACGGCTTAGGCGCGATAATGCCCGGCTCACAGGAGCCGTAAATTTCATCTACGCTCGGGATAAAAAGCGCGTTCACATCGAGGCTCTCGCAAATTTTAATATCGCCCGCTTCGTTTTTTGGATAGCTGTTTAGATCCTCGCCCGGCAAAAACTGCGCCGGATTAAGGAATGCCGAGACGATTACGATGTCGTTTTCGTTCCGCGCCCTTTTTATGAGGCTCGCATGCCCCGCATGCAAAGCCCCCATCGTAGGCACGAAGCCCACGCTGCCGCTTGCCGCTGCTCTGAAGCTTTTTAGCTCCTCTACGCTTCTAATGATCTGCATTGTTCTCTCTTTTCAATATAAAATATTAAGGCTGGCAATTATATCAAAAAATATTAAAGGTATAAATTAAGCGCGAAAGGGCGGTCTATTTAGCGAGCGTTAATCAATAAGTACTAAAATCTACCACGAGCTTTAGCTCTAAAATAAACTTCAAAAGGAGCGAAAATGGCTACTCAAGAGACAAATTTAGATTCTTTGAAAAAGGATATCGACTCTTTAAGAGCGGATTTTAAAGAGATTATGAAGTCTATCAAAAACATAGGCGCAGAGCGTGCGGAGTCTGCTAAAGATAAAATTCTAGATCAGCTAAATAGCAATGAGATCAAAAAATATATAGATGATCTAAGGCTTAAAGGCAAAGACGGCATAGAAAGCGTAAATGACACGATAAAACAAGATCCGATAAAAAGCGTCGCTATCGCTGCGGGCGTCGGATTTTTGCTCGCTTGGTTGCTGAAAAAATAATGGCCGGCATATCTGAATTTATAGTTTCGGTAGTAGAGCTCGTAGACGCTCAAGCTAGCGATATTAGGCGCTCTTTTTTAAAGAGCGCCAACTCGGTTTTACTAAACATAATTACGGGCGTAATTTGCATTATAGGCTTAGTTTTCTTTTTGCTAGGGCTGTACGCGCTTCTTGAAAAAACTATCGGAGAAATTTGGGCGTATTTTGCCTGCTCCATTGCGGCTTTTTTATGTTCCATTATCGTGTATAAGGTACTTTCGTGCAAAGCGAAATGACAAAAGAAAAGCTAAGGCTAGTGGTGTCTATGCTTGAAGACAAAAAAGCCGATTTCAAAAAGTTGAAGCTAGAAGAAGCAAAGCTAAAACTGCTACTAAATGACCCTCTGCCCGATCTCTCGACGGAGCTTAAACTGATTAATCACGGCAATATCAAACAGGTTTTGATATCCCTAATAGATAAATGCTTCATAATGCCCGCCTTAAATAAAATTTTATAAACAACCTTAATCCAAAATATGTTATAATCACGCTAAAAGCATAAAAAAGGTTTTAAATTTTGGATAATTACGAATACACGGAACTTTTAAAAACCCTAAATACTAAAGTCGAAAATATTGCGGGCGTCGTAAAGCCGGAGAACATCAAAGCGCGCCTAAAAGAGATTGAGGAGCTTGAAAATGATCAAAATCTCTGGCAGGACGTCGCGAAAGTAGGCGCCATCGGCAAGGAAAAAACTAAAATTTCAAATATCTTAAATAAATTTCTAAACGCTAAAAATGCCGTAGACGACGCAAAAGCTCTATATGAGCTGGCAAACTCGGAAAACGACGAAGAGACGATAAACTCGCTTTTTACCGAGGCGGACGCGCTAGAGGATAAGATCATAAATTTAGAAATTTCCATGATGCTTAGCGGTGAAAACGACGATAAAAACGCTATCGTCAGCATTCATCCGGGCGCGGGCGGTACGGAGAGCAACGATTGGGCGAGTATGCTATACCGCATGTATCTGCGCTTTTGCGAGCGAGAGGGCTTTAAGATCGAGGTTTTGGACTTTCAAGAGGGCGAGGAAGCGGGTCTTAAGGACGTTAGCTTCATCGTGCGCGGCGAGAACGCTTACGGATATCTGAAAGCCGAAAACGGCATCCATCGCCTGGTGCGCGTTAGCCCATTCGATAGTGCAGGGCGCAGGCATACGAGCTTTTCAAGCGTGATGGTAAGCCCCGAGCTAAATGATGATATCGAGATAAATATCGAAGAGAAGGATATTCGTGTCGATGTGTTTCGCGCAAGCGGCGCAGGCGGGCAGCATATCAATAAAACCGAAAGCGCCGTGCGTATCACGCACATCCCAACGGGTATCGTAGTAAACTGCCAAAATGATAGAAGCCAGCACAAAAACAAAGAAACGGCGATGAAGGTGCTAAAGTCGCGCCTTTACGAGCTTGAGCTGATGAAACAGCGCGAGAAGGACGAGAACGCGCCTAAGAGCGAGATCGGCTGGGGGCATCAGATCCGCTCCTACGTACTTTTCCCATATCAGCAGGTCAAGGACAACCGCAGCGGCGAGGCGTATAGCCAGACCGACGCGATCTTAGACGGCGATATAAAAAGCATAATCGAAGGCGTTTTGATTTCACAAGCGAACAGATAAATTTTTTTGAAAGGATGAGAATGAGTGAAGATGGAATTTTGCTAGCGCTAGGATATAGCGTAAACGACGCGACGGTCGCGCAGCTGCGAGGAATTTTATCGAAGTGTGATTTTGAGGATAACGAGCTTGATCGCATCGTGGGGCTGAACGATAAGCTTAAAATTTACGGTGCGCACGTGGCTATGTCGAATTCAAATCCGTATTTTAAGATAAAAAATGACGCTACAAATGAGGAGCGCAAGATTGCTGCGGAGCAGATCATCCGATCTTGGTCGGAAAAATTTAAGCTCAAGCTACAAAAGGTCGCGGGCAAAGAGACCTATTACATTTTGGGTCGCCAAATTTCAAAAAATTAAGGAGCAAAATATGAAGAAAATTCTAGCTTTGATCGCCGCCGGTGTATTTTTAGCAGGCTGCGTTAGCAACGCACCAAAAAGCGCAGTCGATGCGCCAAAGAGCGGCAAATATTCTTTCGCCGATGTTCAAGACGGTATCCGTGCGATGAACCTACAAGGCAGCGTCGTGCAAAGCGATGCGTGCAAAAACGGCAATGGCGCGATGGCTTGTTGTAGGCCGCCTTCGGCTTCG
>NZ_CALHII010000243.1 GCF_938030815.1 uncultured Campylobacter sp. | reverse complement strand
ATAAATTTTAAAAGGTCCAAAATGAAAAAAATCGTATTTTTGATCCTGCTTTTCGCAGCCGTTGCGCTCGCGCTTTATGTTACTTCGCGCGTAAATCCA
Source organism: uncultured Campylobacter sp. (assembly GCF_938030815.1). GTDB lineage: Bacteria > Campylobacterota > Campylobacteria > Campylobacterales > Campylobacteraceae > Campylobacter_B. The sequence continues at coordinate 2,365 of NZ_CALHII010000243.1, read as the reverse complement.
AATCTTTTCGCCGAAATCAAAATCCTAGGCGCGCTGCTAAACGCCACGATCTTCGGCGTCGCGCTCATCGCCTTAGCGATCGGCGAAAAAGACGTAGTGCGCTTTCCGTTTCTTACCGCCTCGCTGCTGGCGCTGTTTTCGGGGCTGGTGGAGGGCGTGCTGCTCTTCGAAAACCGCTACTACATCGCGATCACGGCGGTAGCGTTCGTCGCCTTCGTCTTTTATCTGCAGATCAGGCACAAAAGATTTTCAAATAAAGCTTATAAAAATTCTGCGAACGAAAGCTCTAGAAATTTAGATGAGGGCGCAAATTTAAAAGACGCGGATTTTGGCAGCGCAAAAGAGGCGCGGGAGCCGCAAAGCAAAGACGCTGCGGCGGATGAAATTTTAAACTTTAAAAGCGGCGGCGAAATTTTAAATTCTCAAAACGAGGATGAAATTTTAAATTCCAGTGGCGGTCTTAGTGAAAATTTCGCAAGCGGCGCCGATGAAAATTCTACGCATCGCGCCGACGAAAATTCCGACAAAAATTTTAAAATTTCAAATGAAGGCGCGGGCGAAGGCGGCGCGAATGAAAATTCCGCGCCCGACGCAAGGTGCGATAGATGATCAGATCCGCGCTCATCGCGCTTGCGGTGATATTTTTGCTGCTTTTAAATTTAGCCAATCTCTTCGGCATGATAGGCCTAAGCGGGCCGGTGCCTGCGATGATCTGGTTTGCGATCAGCTTCTGCGGGGTTTTTTACCTATACAAATTTTGCGGCGCAAGGCCAGTCGCAGCGCGGATCGGGATCTTTGCCGTAGCCTTCGTGGGCGGATTTTTCACGAGCGTTTTGTACTACGGATTTTTTAATTCGCAAACTTTGGAATTTGCCTTTACATACGCCTTTTTCGCGGTGATATTTACGCTCGGCATCGGCGTGATTTTGTAGCGAGTTTAAAATTTAGCCCGCTGCTTCAAATTTCACCGCCGACTTAAAAATAAGTCCCGCGCGATTTTGTAGAATTTCAAAATTTATCCGCGAATGCTAAATTTACATCCTAATCTTATAGGTCTTGTAGTTATCCTTCATCCTAAACGTCAGCAAATTTTGTAAAATTCCAAAAAGGATCATAAAGGTGATGAAGCTGCTGCCGCCGTAGCTGAAAAACGGCAGCGGCACGCCCACGACGGGCGCGAAGCCTACCACCATCGAGATATTGACGCCCGCGTAGATAAAGATAAGCGAGGCGAGCGCGCTCGTAAACACCCGTATCAGATAATCGTTTTTGAAGTTGTAGTTCAGGCTCAGCAGATGCAGTATCAGCAGCGCATACAGCGCGATCAGCGCGGCAGCCCCCACGAAGCCGAAGCGCTCGATCGTATAAGCGAAGATAAAATCGCTCGTCGCAATCGGCAAGAATTTAAAGTGCGTCTGCGTAGCTTCGTCTCTATCCTTGCCGTAGATGCCGCCGTTTCCTATGGCAATGATCGCTTGCTTGACCTGATAATTGGGCTCCTCGCTGATAAAATCGGCGATGCGCTTTTTTTGATAATCGTGCATGTTTTCGTACAAAATCGGCGAGCTGGCCACAAAAACGATGATCAGCGTAAGCCAAATTTTTTTATCGACGCCGATGATAAAAAGGATCGCAAATCCCGTCAAAAAAAGTATCGCGGCGGTGCCCAGATCGGGCTCTTTCGCGATCAGAACGAAGGGCAGAAGTATGTAAAAACTAAGGCGCAAAAAATCCTTCAGCCCATAGCCGTTTTTAGGCGGCGGATTTTTGTGTATCAGATACATCAGCATCAGGATAAACGCGGGCTTCATCACCTCGCTGGGTTGCAGCGTAAAATGCACGAAAGGGATCTCCAGCCAGCGTCTCGCTCCTAGCTTGCTAACGCCGAAAAAATCGACGCTGAGCAGCAATATGATGTTGATCCAATAAAATATCGGGATCAGATATAAAAATTTGCGTATCGGAAAGAGAAAAAACAGCGTAAAAACGGCAAATCCTACGCCGAAATAAACGACCTGCTTCGAGGACAGCACGTCGTTTGCTTCGCTTATTAAAACGTATGAAAAAACCACTATCGGCACGATCAAAAAAGGTTGAATGAAATCAAAATATGCTAAAATCTTTTTGTCAATTTTAAACAACGCTTAATCCTATTAAAATTTTGACGTAAGAATAGCCAAAAAAGGTATAAATTTGGATAATCTAATAGCACAATGCAGCGAAAGGCTCGACGTTTTTTTAAGCTCGCAGCTTGGAATTTCGCGCAATCAAATATCAAGCTTAATCAAATCCGAAGCGGTCAGAGTGGACGGAGCCGTGCAAACTAAGCCCGGCTACAAGCTATCTGCAGGCGAGCTCGTGCACA
>NZ_CALHII010000242.1 GCF_938030815.1 uncultured Campylobacter sp. | reverse complement strand
TCAACTCGCTAAATTTCGCCGCTCAAAATCGTGCAAAATTTAATCGGCGCTACTCTTTAAGCATAGGAAGCAGCTTGCGCAAAAATTAAGATGCTAGCCGTCCGCATCGCAGCGACGTAGAACTCCACAAGCCCTGCGTGCAAGACGATCCCTGGCTGCAGCGACATTTGAAAAACTGCTTCATAAGGCTTACAAAGCCCGCACAAGCAGCATTATCACCTATATTTTCGGGCAGGACAAACACGCTTAGCGCGAGCAATATATACAGCTCGAAAAATTTCAAATACAGCCGTTTAACAATTTTGATAAATTTTGGATTTAAGACAGGTTGCATCCCGGCGCCTGGCTCGGCTCGAGCCCAGTCCGCGCTAGCCTGATTTTTTCGGGCACCGTTTGCTCGCCAGCTTTGTTTCGGATTTTTTCTTCGCGTCTTAAGTCAGTTTTTGTGTGCTTTACTAAATTTGCTCGGCGAAATTTTACCGCGATAAAATTTTACGTAGTAAAACTATACCTAAAATTTCAAATCCGCTAAAGTTTAAAATTTTAAAGCTGCACGGAGATTCGCCGAAGTAAGGCTTCGCAAAAATTTAGCTCAAAATTTAAAAACGCTCATGCCGTTTATCATGCAACAGGTAGGCTAGTGCGACAATATAATTCATGCTCTACCGAGGCACGGCAAACTGTTATTGCGGTAACTCAAACAGCATGCTACCAAGCCTCACCGACGCAATAAAGCAGAGGCAATCTGTATTTTTGTAAATTTATAGCACATAAAATTCCGCCGTGATAAACGCAATAAATTTAGATATCGCAGACGATCCGTGCGGTTTTGGTTTCTGCGCGGCACCAGTAAATTTTGTGCGCGGCAAATTTTGAGCCGAATAACTTATTTTTTATCGCGACTGCGCTAAAGTTTAGGCTCTCTGCGGCGCCAAAAACCGCTTGCGTACGGCGACAGGCAAGAATAAAATTTAACCGATCCAGCGCGGCGAGAGAGCCGCACCGCGCCTACGCCGCGATGATTTCGCGCACCTTTTCGGTGAAATTATCGCTCACGATGTATTCGGTCGGATAAACGAGCACCTCGCTGCCGTTGCGAACCCTAAGGATCAGCCGCTTGGTGTTTTTCAGCGCCGTGTCGCAAAAGGCGAGATGGTAAATTTTATAAATTTTCTCGCGACTTAGCTCGCCTAAGCTTAGCTCAAACTCGAAATCCTGCGCGTTTTTGCGCTGTGCCTCGCGCTCTTTGCGCGCCTTAAGGGCGGGATCCTCCGCAGTAAACCCGCTCCTTCGCTCCGCGAAATTTCCTCCGCCGAAGCTGCCAGCTCGTTCGCCGCCGAAGCCGGAATTACCGCCGTTAAAGCCTCCGCGCTCCCTACCGCCAAAGCCTCGCACCTTACTAGGCACGTAGCCGTCGATATTCTGCGCGGCATCTAGGGTTAAAATTTCATCCAGATAAATTTGAAATTTCCCGCCGTAAGGGGATGTGTTTTTGCTAAGCCGCGCCCAAAACGCCATCGGGCGCTCCAGCTGCGCATCCGTTAGCGCAGTGACCGCATCACAAATATCACCGAACGCGCTCATCTCGAAACTGCCCGCAAGATCGAGCACCGTGACGTTTGCCATCTGCTTGCCCGATTTGGTCGTGCGCGAAAAGACGTTTTCGATCTTGCCGACGCACAAAATTTTAACGCTCGCGTCCTCGTCGTCCACCAGTTCGTCGAATTCGTTCGATTTGGTATGTGCAATCGCTCCAAGCTGTGCGACGTAGGCTTTGAGTGGATTCTCGCTCAAAAATACTCCCGCGCGCGGACGAAAGCTCGCATCTCGAGCGTTTTGTAGGCTCATCATCGAAAGAAACGACAGCTGATACGCCGCGCCGCCGACCGCGCTTTTTGAAATTTTAATCATAAAAGCATACGGTCGCTCCCGCTCCTGTGAGCTTAAGTTTTCGATCGCCTTTAGCGCGCTATCGAACACCGCAAGCTCAAAACTGCCGTGCAGATCAAGCACGTTTAAAATCCCCATTTTTTTGCCCGTTTTCGTCATGCGCGTGGATAGATCCTCGATCCGCCCTACGCTAAGCACCTCGGCGCTATCGCCCTCGATCTCGCTAAACGCCGAGGATAGCGTATAGTCGATGCCCTCCATCTCCTCTTTGTAATCATCCAGCGGATGCCCCGAGAGATACACGCCCACGGTCTGCTGCTCAAATTTTAAAATTTCGCCCTGCGGAAATTCCTTGTCGGTATCGACGAAGCTTACGCTCATGCCGCTCGTCATATCCTCATCCTCGCCAAAAAGCGAGCTTGCGGCGTCCTTTTTAATCTCGGTGATCTTCTTCATCACATCTAGGATATTTTCCATATTTTGAATCATCGCCAGGCGACTCTTACCCAGACAATCCATCGCGCCTGCGTAGATCAGCGACTCGATGACCTTTTTATTGACGCGGAAATTATCCACTCGCGAAGCAAAATCGTCGATGCTTTGAAATTTAGCCTCGCTTTGAAGCTCTAAGATATTCTCGATTGCAGCGCCGCCCACGCCCTTAATCGCTCCTAGGCCGTAGATGATCGAGGTGCCCGATTTGGAGTTTTCGTCGTCCACGACGCTAAAGCCTCTTAAGCTTTGATTGATCGACGGCGGCAAAAGCCCGATGCCTAGACGGCTTGCCTCGTCGATATACTTTGAAATTTTATCGGTATTGCCCTCCTCCGAAGTAAGCAGCGCCGCCATAAACTCCGCCGGATAGTAGGTCTTAAGATAGGCTGTTTGAAAGGTGATCATCGAATACGCCGCGGCGTGG
>NZ_CALHII010000241.1 GCF_938030815.1 uncultured Campylobacter sp. | reverse complement strand
GGCGTAGATTGCCGGGCTTAACGTAGTTTTCGGAGCGGTAGTAATCAAAGCCGTAGCGTAGCGTATGAGCCAGATCGCCCGTTTCAAATTTACTCTTAGCGCCGATTTTGCCGCCTTTGGTCTCGACGCCCCATTTTACGTTCGTCGAAGTCGATCCGATGCGTTGATGCTTTGTGTAGTATCCAGTGATGTCGAGTTCTAGCAGGTCGCTTGGATTATATGTGTATTTGATCGTGTGCGTATCGCGCTCGTATTTGCGGTTATCCAGCTGCCCGTTTAGCCATGAGCCAAATTCCGGTCGCAGCGGATAGAGACCTTTATACTGCATATGCTCGGTAGAGAGCGAAATTTTATGGAAATCCAAAAATCTATAGCCCGCTTTTAATAAATAATTTATGTCGTTGCCGTCGCCGCCCGTAGGTTTGCCGTTGCCAGATTCGCCGAAGCCGTATCCGTAGTGCTTAAACGCAGCAAGCATATCTAGGCTATCAAACGCTCTGCCGTAGAGCATCGCACTTTGCGAATAGCCTTCGTTATTGCTCGTATAGCCCACTTTGAGCTTCGCGCCGATATTTTGACCGTCCTCAAGCATGTCAGAAGCGTCTACCGTCCTGAAGGCAACTGAGCCGCCCAAAGCGCCCGAGCCGTTCACGACTGAGCGCGCGCCTACATCGACCTCTACGGCTTTGATAAGATCAGGATCGATTAGTAAATCGGCGTTGTGATGAAAGGTATTGCCGTTTTGCTTCGCGCCGTCAATCGTGATATTTAGACCGCGATCGCTCACGCCGCGCATATAAATTTTTTGATTCATGCCGTTGGTGCCGCCCACATAAACGCCTGGGATGTCGCGAAATACATCTTTGATGAGCGTAGCGTTGCGAGTATTGATTTTGATATCATCCACGGTGCTAGGCGTGCTAGAATCGCTAGTAACTTCGATTACGCCCAGGCTTTGCGTATTTGAATCCTTGCTTTTGGATGTGTCCGTAGCGCTTGATTTCTCGTCTGCTTGTGCGCTTAAGCAAAGAACCGCGCACAAAGACAAAGCCAGATGAAATTTTTTCATACGAAACTCCTAAATGATAATGAGATTAAAAAAATACAAATAATATAAAATTAATC
>NZ_CALHII010000240.1 GCF_938030815.1 uncultured Campylobacter sp. | reverse complement strand
TATTAAAGCCCCATAGATAAAAAAATAAGAAAAAGATAGGGGAAAAGCTTATTTTTGATTGTAGAGCACTTAAAAGGTATTTGTGAGCGTTTTCAAATTTTATAATTTTTTTGATTTTTTATATATCACTTTTTAAAAGTTTTTTAAATTTAATGAATGATAAACTACTGAAAAATAATCTATCAAAAGGATTTAGGGTGGCAGAAGAGCTGACGCAAGAGCAAATGGCCGAATGGGCATATTTAAGCGAAGACGAACAAACCCTTACGGCTTCGAGCATTCAAGAAAAAGGGAATAAAGAACGGCAAGTGCAAGATATAAATTTAAGCAAAGACGCGCAGCAAGCCGTAGAAATACTGGGCGAGAAAGAGCTGCTAGATGTGAGAGTTAAAGAAAAGCAGCAGGAGTTAGACGAATTTAAAAGCCCGAAAGCAAAAAGAGAGTTCGTAAAAGATAGATTAGACGGCGTAGAAAAAAATGAGTCCTTGAAGGAGAGTCTACAAATTTTAAAAGAGAAAGAAAAAATAGAAGAGCAAATCAAGGCAAAAGAGGAGCAGATCGCCAAAAAGGAAAAAGGGGAAGAAAAAGAGCAGAGCCCGCAACAAAACGAGCCTCAGCCAGGTAGAGAAAGCAGCGCCGAGCAAGAGGATTGGAACAAACGAGCCGACGAGCTAGAGATGCAGCACGAAAAGGAGCTTGAGGATCTCAAGGATCAGCAATCAAAGCTTGAAGCAAATTTTCAAAAATCAATCGACAATCTCATGAATAGCGACGGAATAAACGGCATTATAACCGCACTGCAGGAAATGGATAGAAGCCTTGAGATGATGTTAAAACAGGGCAAAGAAGAAAGCATCGCCAAAGATCGCCAGCGCCAAGAAAAGCTTGATCTAGCCTTTGACAGTCCTAAATTTAAAGAGGCTGTCAGCGATTTGGTAAAAGAGGTCTATACGCAACGCAAAAAAGTCAAAGGCGGTTTTAAAGAGATGGAGAACGAGCGGGCTAATTACGCTAAATTACAAACGACCTACGAAAAAGAAACCAAAAAAGGGCTTGATGTCAAAGGATACGAAAAGCTAAAAAAGATGATGGGCGACATCGAAAAAGAAACGCCAAATTTTAAAGATAACTACCCTAAATTTTATCAAAAGGTAAACGATACGCTAGTGCAGGTCAAAGACAAAATTTTAAACAAGGCCAAAGGGCAAGAAAACGAAAATGACAGAGGCAGGAGCCTATAATGAGCAATATAACGCCAAAACAAAGAAGAAACGTGATTGAGGGTGACTTGGAAAATTATGTCAAAAGCGAAAACGACTTTTTAAGCCTAAGAAAGAGCTTTATAGACTTAAATTTTAGCTTAGCTCTCGCATATGAACACGACAAGCAAAAGGCAAAGAAATACTTAGACGCGGCCAAAGAGATACAAGGACTCGAAGATAAACAAGACAAGAGGGGAAAGTGGGAAATAAACGAGGATAACAACAAAAAAGTGATGATCCCGCACAAGGATGATGAAAAATTTCAAACCAAATTTGAAAAGGAAAACCCGGTCCTTTTCAGACAACTACAAAATGAGCTAGAGCTCATGAATAACGAAGCAAGGCTATACGAAAAAATCAAGGATAACAAGGACAAGGGTATAGATAAATTAACGCCGCTTTACGCAGAGCTGCAAGAGGGGCAAATCGACGTAAAAAGAAGATGCGGAGACGAAGCAGGTAAACCGATAGATGCGGATAGATTTAGGTGCAGCTACCCAAATGCCACCAAAATGCTAGAACAAACCATCGAAAAATGGGCTGAAAAGGAAACTAAAAAAGAAAATACCGAGCAGAAAGGAAGAGAGATATGAAGAAAACATTAATATCTATCGGTGCGGCAACGGCGCTATTTTTTAGCAGCGCAAATGCAGGAGGTGTTCCAGTCGTAGACATAGCCGCAATAGCGCAAGCTGTAATGGGCTATACGCAGACGCTGAAAGACTATGCTGAGCAAATCAAGCAATACGAGCAAATGACTAAAGACACGCTAAATTTTGAAAAGCAGATGGAAGAGCTCGGCGTAGATATGAATAGTATTCACGATATACTAGGCGACGCGCAGAATATGATCAGTCAGATGCAAAGTATCTACGACAATGTTAAAAATATTCCAAGCGACGTCATGGGCGATATAGCGAGAGTACAAAGCGCGTGCTCGTTTTTGGAAAATAATAGCCAATTTTTCGGAATGACGCTAGGAAAAACCAAAAGCTCAATCAAGAGCAAGGTTAATCGCTGCACTTACGCATTGCGAGATGGCGCAAATTTAAGCAAAAGTATAGACGAACTAACCGAGCAGATGAATAAAACCGTCGATCCTATCCAAAGAGCAAACTACCAAGCGCAAATCAACAATATAAAGAATGCCGAGAAGTTCCTGCAAGAAAGAGATAATATCGAGAAAACAAACGCCCTGCTAGCTTTTGAAGATACGTTTCATAGCGATGACAAGACCAATCCTTACTCAAAGGCAAAAATGAACGACGATTTAAAGCAGCTTTCAAAGCAACTAAGCAAGCCAAACAACCAAAAGCAAGCTCAAGCCCTTACAAACTCGATACTGCTTAAAATTCTCGAAAATTTGCAGCACCAATACGAGCTGAATATCAACTATACCAGTACGATAGCAACGAGCAGACAGCTAAACGAAAGCAGCAGCAATAAAAATTTAACCGAAGAGAGCTTTAATCAGTCGGTCGTAGAATACAAGCGCAACGACGCCATATTTGAGCCAGAAACCAAGCAGCTCCCGAAGGACGAGCTAGGACTACCAAAATTCGTATATTTTAAATAAAGGGGAAAGAATGAAAAAACTAGTTTTTAGTTTAATCGTAGGCGCAATTTTTGCGGCAAGCGGCGCGATCGCGAAAGAGATAAGCGCAAAGGATACGGCAACAAAGACGTCTGCTCCAAAAGAGCTCGGCGACGTATTTACTGGTGATAAGAAACTGGCATGCGAAGCGGTGCTATGCCTCGCAAGCGCTACGCGCCCGCCGGAGTGCGCCACAAGCCTTAAAAAGTACTATTCGATTACGGCTAAAAAGGCGCATAAGCAGGCTCAAAAAAGAAAAGCATTTTTGGATCTGTGTCCAAGATGAAAGAAAATCTAGTCGAGCTCGCGCTTGATGAAATTTTAAAGAATAACGGCTACTTTGAAAAAAGAGACAAAAGTAGCCGGAACTACAAAACGCTTACGAACGACTACGGCGATACGATAGTCATATCGCGCCAATCAAACGGCCATTACTTATATTTTAATCCAAACGATAGCGCCGATCGGGGCAATATTTACAACTTCGCCAAAAATCGCGGAGTGGAAGTAAAAGATTTAATAGACGAAGACAAAATAAAAGATATAAAAGAATTACAAAACAATACTATACCGAAATCAACTACTAAAAAAATCGATAATGAAATAATAGAAAAATTTAAAAAATTAGATAAGACGGGCAAAAATTCATTTTTAGTCCTCAAAAGAAAATTAAGCGCCGAACTCTTAGCGCAATTTAGCAGCTTAAAACAGGACGGCAAATACCAAAACGCAGTCGTACCGACATATACGCTGGCATCAGCACAAACGAATGCCGGCACAAAAGAGTTTTTAAAGCAAAGCGGAACGATAAGCTATCTCTCAAAGCCCTTAACGCACGATCCGCAAGGAAAGCCATACGATAAGCCCATCAAGCAGCTTTGTAACGGGAATAAGGGGCTGGAAATTTTAAAGGCCGACAACGCGCATAAAAGCCCGAAAGAATTTAAAAATATCATAATCAGTGAGAGCATGATCGACACGCTATCGTTTTGCGAAATGAAAGGGGTAAATTTACAAGAGACGCTGCTATGCTCGACTAACGGACAAATATCGGCATCACAAAAAGATGCAATTAAAGCGCTTCGCAAGCTTGCCCCGAATGCAAAGTTTACATTAGCATTCGATAACGACGATCGCGGCAAAGAGTTTGGCAGGATCGTGGAACAGATGGTGCCCGATGCTAGTAGGGAAATGCCGATATTAAAGGATTTTAACGATGATTTAGTAGTCGGCAAGGCATTAGGGCTAGCAGCGCGCAATATCAGTAAAGAAAGCATTTTAAAGCCATTGAGTGAGCTTGGCAAGAAAGTAGAGTATTTATCAAAGAAATATGATTTTTTAGAGCCTTGCGCAAAGAATGACAGAGTAAAAGAGCTTTTAGGGTTTAATCTTTCTAAATTTAAAGAGATAGCTCCAAAGGTACAACGTTTGCCAGGAATCAGAGAATGCCTTAAACGGCTTGATCTTGTTGAAAGAAAAATCGGCAGGGAGTATTCTAGAACTATATGATTTATAAAATGCCACTCAATCCGTGCAGCTAAATTTTAATTCGCTTTTTGAAGTTTAAGGTTTGGATAAGCTTTTTAAAATTGTATTTTATCCCCTTTTCTTGGGAGTTTGATAGAGATTGTGGCAAGTTAAAATTTTACGAAATCTCGCTTTAATATCCCGGTGCCGGGTTAAGTAAAACGGTAGCTTTCTATTGTCCGATTGGCCAAATTTTAAGTTGCCCGGATTTAAGATCAGTGGCATAGTCGGAGCGGCAAAAAATTTAGCCTGCCTTTTGAAGTTTAAGGTTTGAATAAGATTTTAAAAATTGCATTTTAATCCCTAATCTTGGGGGTTTGTCCGGATCTGGGATAAGTAGAATTTTTACAAAATTCCGCTTTTACCATTGGCGGACTGAACTAAGGTGCTGTCACGCCGAAGCCGAGCCTAGGGTCTCGGCTTCTAGGAGTTTAAGCGGGGATACCCCGCAACGTCCCTCAATATAGGAGCTGCCGTCAATGACAGCAGCGAGAATTAAAAAGGGAAAGAAAATCAAATTTTAGCTTAAATGAGGCTTATATTTTTAATTTATTTTTAGGTTATTTTT
>NZ_CALHII010000239.1 GCF_938030815.1 uncultured Campylobacter sp. | reverse complement strand
GGATTTTAACCTCGGCGCCGTCCATATCCTTAATAGTTCTAAGCTCTGCTGCGCTCGCAAAAAGCGCACCCGCTAAAAGCAGTAGTAAAAATTTTTTCATTTTTTCTCCTAAACGTTATTGAAATATACGCCGAGATATTACAAAAAACCTCATTAAAATTGCGTAAATTTTAACCGCTGTCGCCGCGATTATTTATTATTTTTCAAAGTAAATTTTTATATAATCCATTTTAAATTTAGCATTTTTGAAGGAGAGAAAATGGGTGAAATTTTATATTTGATCGGCGCCGTTATAGGGGTTTTGGTGGTACTTTTCATCATCGTGCCACTATTTTTTAGGCGCGTAGTGGAGACGAACGAGGTGCATATCGTCCAGAGCGCGCGCAAGACTACGAGCTACGGCAAAGATACCGGCAACGGCAACAGCTACTACGAATTCCCGAGCTGGGTGCCGGCGCTGGGCGTTACGAAGATCGTTTTGCCGGTCTCGGTCTTTAGCATCAAGATCGAGGATTATGAGGCGTATGATCTAGGTAGGCTTCCTTTTGTCGTCGATATTACGGCGTTTTTTAGGATCGTGGATTCAAATTTAGCCGCGCAACGCGTCAATAATTTTCAAGATCTGAATAACCAGCTCACAAATATCATCCAAGGCTCGATCCGTTCGATCCTTTCGAGCCGCGTGCTTGAGGACATCTTGCAGATCCGCTCCGAGCTTGGGGATGATTTTACCAAGGCGGTCAAGACGCAGCTTGAAAACTGGGGTATCGAGCCCGTCAAAAACATCGAGCTCATGGATATCCGCGATAGCAGCGGCAGCAAGGTTATCTTTAACATCATGGAGAAGAAAAAATCCCAGATCGAAAAGGAAAGCCGCGTCGAGGTCGCAAACAACACCAAGCTCGCTCAAATCGCCGAGATCGAAGCCGCGCAGGCAACCGAAGTGCGCCAGCAGGAGGCCAACAAGATGGTAGGCCTTAAGACCGTCGAAAACGAGCGCGAAGTCGCGATCTCAAAGGAGCAGGCCGAGCAGCTCATCAAGGATCAGCAAAAGATCACGCAGGAAAAGGCGATGGAGGTCGTGCGGGTAAACGACGTCAAGCAGGCCGAGATCAAAAAGCAAGTGGAGATCGTAAAGGCCGAGCAGGAGCAGCGCAAGATCGAGATCGACGCCGAAGCGCGCAAAAACGCCAAAATCCGCGACGCCGAAGCGATCAAGGAAAATCAAATTTTAGTAGCGCAGGGCGATAAAGAGAAGCAATTTCTCGCCGCCGCGGCGCTTTTGGAGATGAAGGATAAAGAAGCGCAGGGTACGCTAAAGATAGGCTCTGCGGAGGCCGAGGCGCTTAGGCTAAAAGAGCTCGCGCCCGTAAACGCACAGATCGAGCTGGCGCGTGAGATCGGCGAAAATCAGGGATATCAGACCTATCTCATTTCGATCAAACAGATCGAAGCGAACCGCGACATCGGTCTGGAGCAGGCCAAGGCACTAAGCGCGGCGGATCTTAAGATCATCGCAAACGAAGGTAGCGTGGGCGAGGGGATGAGTAAATTCGGCGAAATTTTAAGCGCCAAGGGCGGCACGCAGCTAGCCGCGATGCTCGAAGCGCTAAATCAAAGCGAGGTCGGCAAAAAGGTGCTGGATAAAATTTCGGGCGCCAAAGAAGAGGGCAAATCCGAGTAATATTCGCAGCGCCTCGGGCGAGTAAAATTTTAAATTTATACGCTAACGGCGTTGCAGGGGAGAGTAAATTTGAGTAATCGCTAGCGGCACCGCGCAGGCGAGCAAATTTGAGTAGTCTGCTTGTTTTGGCAGTCTGTTTATTTGCGCGGTTTGCTTGTCCGCATTAGATAAAATTTAAGGCGCTGGCGGAATTTTAGAGATTGCGAAATTTCAAATACTCGCGGAATTTCGGATTTTCGTGGGATTTTAAAACGTCGTGGAATTTTAAAATGCTGCAGAATTTTAAATATCGTGGAATTTAAACGCTGTGAAATTTCAAACGCTCGTAAAATTTCAGGCTCTCGTGAGCGAGCATTAAAAACGGCGCGGTATCGCAAGTATTCGCAGGGCGCCGAAACTGCGCGTAAATTTTAAAAATTCGCAAGGCGAAGTAAAATTTAGGACGCGCAGCTACCTGTCATAGACTACGCTTAGCGGTTATCGGTTGCTGTCAAATGCTTGAGCTCTGCCGTTTATCGGTCAAATTTTGCCGCCTGCGAGGCTAAATTTATTGGTTCGCATGAAATTTAAGAAGCGCGAGCTGTTGGCGGCAGCGCAAAATTTAACCCGTCTGCATAAAATTTTAAGGAGCGCACGATGGCAAACGCCGTAAATTCCGCGCAGTACCGAGCGCGCATCAGGCAGGCAGAAACTCTTTTCGAGGGGCGAAATTTTACCCGGCGTCAAACGATAAATTTAAGCGGCGGATATGAGATCGTAAAGGACGCATATAGGCTCGGCGCGACAAGCTTCAGCGGCGGCGAATACACGCTGTTTGATACTCACAAAACGCAGATAAAAAGCTGGCGCTGTATAGACGATCGGGCGGAATTTTTTAGCCTGATCCGCCACGCAGACGGCAAATTTTACCTCGTTTTTCGTCAGGATCTATACGGCTACAGCGTGCTTGATCTAGCCTCAGCGCAGATCATGCGCTTCGTGCCGGACACCTGGCTAGACGGCAAGGAGAGCTTCATTTGGGACGGCGTGCACTATCTGCGGGGTTGGGACGCGCTGGCCGCGAGCGGCTGCTACTGGGGTGCTCCAAACGACGTGCATTTGGTAAGCTTTGCCGAGCCGATGAGTGAAGAGCAGAGATATGCAGACGTTTTAGACTGCATGCAGGGCGGTTACGACATCTACGAGCAGGCTGATTTTGCAGGCTTTGAGGATAATGAACTGAGCCTGAAATGCTTTCGCGCGGACACCTTACGATATGAAAACGTAAAAATTTCGCGCGAGCAATACCGCGAATGGATGCGCGAAGCAAAACGGCTATAAGGCTTAAATTTGCTAAATTCGCGCTTAAATTTAAAGGCTTGCAAGTGGTAAATTTTAATGACGAGCCGCAAAAGCGGAATTCAGAGAGACCAAAGGGGCTGAAATAAGGAATACGGATGTTTTTTGAATACATTTTAATTGGCGCCTGCGTAGGCTTTATCAGCGGATTTTTCGGCATCGGCGGCGGCACGGTCGTGGTGCCCGTGATGATGCTCTTCGGCTACGATGTCAAGTACGCCATCGGCATTAGCATCATGCAGATGATTTTTAGCTCGATCTTCGGTTCGTTCGTAAATTTTAAAAGCAAAATGCTAGACGTCGCGCCCGCGCTGGTGCTGGGGCTCGGAGGCTTTTGCGGCGCGCTTAGCAGCGGCTTTATCGTAAGCTATTTCTCCTCAAAATTCCTTCTGGGCACGCTTATTTTGGTGCAGATCATAAATTTAATCAAACTCTTTAAAACCCCGACCGAGCCCACCGGCGAGGCCAACGAATCTAAAATTTTGCTCTTTATCGTGGGGCTGTTCGTCGGCGCCGTGGCGATCAGTGTGGGTATCGGCGGCGCGGTATTCGTGATGCCTATTTTGATCAGCTTTTTAAACTACGACATCAAAAAGGCCGTCAGCACGGGGCTATTTTTCGTGATATTTTCCTCAAGTGCGGGCTTTCTGAGCCTTTCCGCGCACGGACTCGTGTACTACAAGATCGGCGCGTTGCTAGGCATCGGCTCGCTAGCGGGCGTTTATGCGGGCGTCAAAACCTCGCACAAGATCGGCAAAAAGGCTCAAAAGCGCTGGATGATCGCGCTTATCGTCACGATACTTTGCGTGACGATTAAAAAATTTATCGCCCTAAACTAGCGATATTCGTTTTGCCTGCCACGCCTAAATTCGGCCTAAAGAGTGCTTTAAATTTTAAAATTTAAACTCCGTCCGTTTGCGCGAGCGATTTTTGAAATTCGTATTTGAAATAAAATGCCCACGCGAGCGGACAAAGGATTATTAAAATGACGGCTACGACTTCGGCGGCTTGCGCATGAAATATTACAAATAAGGCACCTATGTAGTTAAGAACATAAGCAAAACCCCAAAATACCGCGTTTGAGTGGTCATTTGATATTTCGGTTGCGACCAAATAGATGCAAATGCAAATTAGCGAGGCAATTAAAAAGGCTTCAAGGACGCCTAGTTTTTGGTAGTTTACGTCCGAAGCAAAATAACCCAGCGCGCAAGACGCTAAGATTATCGCGAGTAAAATTTTGCGTAAAATTATACGTAGCCGC
>NZ_CALHII010000238.1 GCF_938030815.1 uncultured Campylobacter sp. | reverse complement strand
TTGCGATAAAAAAGGGGGAAATTTAAAATAAAATTACGCAACTTTGTAAAGATTAAATTAATGAATAGTGAAATTTATCGCCTGATTTATGATTTTATGCTTTGGCGAATATTTTCGGCTTGCGCTCCAAGCTCGGCTCGAAGATAAAAGCGATCAAAATTTTAAAATTTCCAAAACGCCAAACTGAGCCGCAGGATAGAATTTTTTACAGAAATAAAAGGGTAAAATTCCGCCGCTTTTAAATTTTAAAATTTAAAAAGCGCGGCGAAGCTTGCCTGCAGAAATTTCTCTTTAAATTTAAAACGCGGCTACATAGATATATGCAGCCACGCGGAATTTGGGTAGCGGATCGAAGCTCTAAATTTAGATAATCTATAGAGCCTTTACGATTAGCTCGTTTACGTTTTTGATAAACTCGCTCGGATTTTCAAGTTCCTGCCCCTCGCTAAGGCGCGCCAGATCGTAGATTATTTCAGAAACTTGCGGCAGCATTAGTTTATCGGCCTGCAGCTTTTTGATGATCTCGTGATCGGCGTTGATCTCCAAAATCGGCTTTACGGGCGGCAGATTGCGGCCTCCCATCTGCTTAAGCAGCTGCTGCGTCGCAAAATCGGGATCGTTCTCGTCAAAAACAAGGCAGGAAAGCGAGCCGCTTAGACGCGATGAAATTTTAACGTCCTTGACGCGTTCGCCTAAAATTTCTTTGATCTTTGCGGCGATCTCTTTGGCTTGCGGCGTCGCGGCATCGTCGCTTGCAGCTTCTTGCTTGATCGAAGTCGCATTTTTAACCGGCGTCTTGTCAAACTCAAAAACGCCCGGCATCACGATCGTATCGATCTCATCATCGCAGAGCAGTACCTCCGTGCCTTCGGCGTTAAATTTCTCGATCAGAGGCGAGCTTTTAAGCATCGCGGCGCTGTTTCCCGCGATATAATAGATCTCTTTTTGATCCTCTTTCATTTTTTCCTTATACTCGCTAAGCGTGATGAGCCCGTCTCGCAGGTTTGATTTGAAAAGACAAAGCTTTAAAATTTCCTCTTTGTTTGCGCCGAAACCGTAAAGCCCCTCTTTCAAAACCTTGCCGAATAATTCGTAAAATTTTATGTATTTTTCGCGATCGTTCTGCAAAAGCTTTTCCAACTCGGATAGAATTTTTTTGACGCTTTGTTCGCGGACGTAGGTTAAAATTCGATTTTCTTGCAAAATTTCGCGACTTACGTTTAGCGGCAGATCCTCGACGTCCATTATGCCGCGCACGAAGCGCAGATAGCTAGGCAGCAGCTCTTTGGCGTCGTCGGTGATGAAAACGCGCTTGACGTAGAGCTTCACGCCGCTTTGATAATCGACGCGGTATAGATCGAAAGGTTCGCTGCTCGGCACGTAAAAAAGCGTCGTGTATTCGTGTGTGCCCTCGGCCTTTGTGTGGATGTAAAACAGCGGATCGCCGCTGTCGTGGCTGATCTGCTTATAAAATTCATTGTAATCGCTCGGCTTTAGGCTGCTTTTTGGCAGCTGCCAAAGCGCGCTCGCGCGGTTGATCTGGACGTTTTTAACTTCGCTATGTCCCTGCTCGCCCTCTTTTTGCGCAGGCACGTATTCTTCTTTATCCATAAAGATCGGATAAGGGATGTGGTTGGAGTATTTTTTGATGATGCCTTCGAGCCTATATTCGTCCAAAAACTCCTCATCTTTCATATGCAGGATTATCGTCGTGCCGAAGTCCTCTTTCTCCGCCTTTTCGACCATGTAGTTGCTCGCGTCGCTGCTCCATTTATAGCCCTCTTGCGAGAGCGGCTTGCGGCTGATAACATCGATACGATCTGCAACCATAAACGCCGAATAAAACCCGACGCCGAACTGCCCGATGAGGTTGCTGTCCTTCGCCGCATCGCCGCTAAGGCTCGCCATAAAGCCCTTAGTGCCGCTGCGCGCGATGGTGCCGAGATTGCTCTCGAGCTCGGCCTCGTCCATGCCGATGCCGTTGTCGCCGATGCTTAGCGTTTTGGCCTCTTTGTCGATCTTTATATCGATGCGCGGCACATACGAAAGCGCCTTATATTCGTCGTTCGTAAGGCTTAGGTAGTTTAACTTATCCAGTGCGTCGCTTGCGTTTGAGATGAGCTCGCGCAAAAAAATCTCCTTGTTTGAATAAAGCGAATGGATCATCAAATTTAGCAGATCATTCACTTCGGTCTTAAATTTTTTCTTTGCCATTATGCGGTCCTTTTTGAAAATTTTGGCAGATTATATCATGGAGTGCTAATCTTGTCAAGAGAAGAATAAATAAACTTGATATGTATCCTATCAAGTTTTGGAAATTTACGCGCGCCCGAAGTATATGAAATTTAAACCCAGCTACAGATGATACCGGCGATAACCAATCCAAATTTTACGGCGTATTAAACTAAATTTGCAGATTTTTCTTAGCCATCGTTTTTTGAAAATTTCAAAATAAGATGATATAATCCGCCTCGATTCCAATGCGATTTCGATGATGGTGGAACAGAGCAACACGTTGAATCTTTGTTGCAAAAAGTCGCG
>NZ_CALHII010000237.1 GCF_938030815.1 uncultured Campylobacter sp. | reverse complement strand
CTCTTGCATTTCGCGCGCCATAGAAGGGTACATCAGGTTCACCAAAGGGAAAAGACTGCGGAACGTATCCCAAAAGCCCGTGTCGGTAAACATCGTTCCTGGCAGCACTTTCCCGTTGTACGGACTGTAATGCAGCGTGTCGCCACTGGCCGAAATCTCATAAAACTTGCGTGGGAAAAGCGTGGAACGATAAAGACAAGAGTAAAAAGTGCGCAGGTTATCAACGTTGTTGTCTTCCACGCTGATGCGCCCCAGCACGTCATTCCAGCGTTGCCTACCCTTTTGCAGCAGCGTTTCAAACGAATTGTTGCCCAATTCGTTAAGGTTTTGCATGGCTTGCGCCTCGCTGATAAACGACGAGGCCACACGCGCATGCACCTGTTCGCCACGCTTGCAACTGAAAGTAACGATGGCTCCTGCATGATTGGCTTGCAGCTCTTGCTTGTCGGCGGCAAATAGTTTCTTACCATCGGCCAAACGCGCTGCGGCGAAGTCGCGGTCGAACACGACAACGAAATAGTTCTTGAAGTTATCGGGTACGCCCCCACTGTTCTTGGTGGTGTAGCCCACAATGGTGCGTTTGTCGGGCAATAGCCTGACGAACGAGCCCTTGTCGAAAGCATCTACAATGACGTTTGCCGAGTCGGTCTTCGGGAAAGTAAAGCGCATCAGGCACGCACGCTCGGTAGGCGCAAGCTCGGCCGTAATATCGTAGTCGGCCAAGTACACCTTATAATGATAGGGTTTGGCCGTTTCGGCCTTGTGCGAGAACCACGAGGCGCGCCCTTCTTCATCGAAAATGGGCTTACCCGTTGTGGCCATGATGGCAAATTGCCCGTAATCGTTAATCCACGGACTGGGTTGGTGTGTCTGTTTCAGTCCCCTTATCTTGTTGGCCTGATAGCCATAGGTCCACCCATCGCCCATCTTCCCCGTTTGCGGGGTCCAAAAGTTCATGCCCCAGGGCATGGCCGTGGCCGGATAGGTGTTGCCAGTAGAAAGCTGAAACGTGGACTGCGTGCCCACCAACGTGCTTACATAATCAACGGGTTGGCTCTGTGCCATGCCTGCACTGGCAGAAATAAAGGCAAATGCCAAGATAGATAACTTCTTCATTGCGTTGTGATATTGGGCAAATCGAACAGCATTTGACCGTAACCCACCTGCTGTTCGCTTTGCTGTTTTTATATTTTTAGGCATACTATAATAGGTATGCGCCAGCAGCCACCCCCCTTACAGGTGCGGTTTAAGCAACTTTACCCACACATCATAGCCCGCTTTGGTGAGGTGCAACCCATCGTAAGTTAGCTCGGCACGCATAATGTTGGTGCCAGGCTCGGTGAAATGGGGATAGAGATTGATAAACGTTAGTCCCTTTTCGCGTGCCAAAGCCTCGATGCGCGCATTGATTTGGGGTATCCTGCGGCGTGAGCGATAAGCTTAAATCCGCTATCGCGATGAGTAGCGCGGATAACGGGCATAAACCTTGCGCCTTATCTGTTGCTAAATCTTTGTTGGCTACTTCTACGGGCTACGTAAATTTGAAAAAATTTGAGCCTACAAAATACGCAAAATTTAGCGAGAAACTGAAATTTTTAAAGGATTTTGAGGGGTTTGTGATCGATGCTCCGATCGCCCCTAGCGACGAGTTTGCCGATCTTAAAATTCGTATGAAAATATCGCGCGACGGCAAGGAGGCGATCACACTGATCCGCCCGCTACGATATTTTGAGAACATGGATGCTAGCCTGATTGAGTGCTATCCGCTGACGGGTAGGCAGCATCAGATCAGGCTGCATCTATTTGCCGCGGGTACGCCGATATTGGGAGAGCCACTGTATGGGCTTTCTCGAGAGCAAGCGGAGCGGATATTGGATAAAAAGATGGATGAGACAGAGCGGATCAGAACGACGGGAGCGCCGAGATTGTTGCTGCACGCGGATGCAATTCGCTTTGAACTAGGCGGCGAACGATACGAGATAAAAAGCAAATTCGATGCCGCAAGAGAGTTTTATAATCTTGCTAAAATCGGTAAAATTTAAGCAACTCAATAAAATTTTAAAGCGGCGGCGATTATTTTTATGACTAGGATTTTGCTTTTGCTGGTTTTTATAAAATTTTGTGATTACAACGGCGTTTAATTTATTAATTTCTCATCTATGGTCATTTGAAAATTTTAAGACGATTTTATTTTGCGATAGCTATATTGGGGAAAAGCGTTACAGTTATAAAAGCATATAATTCAACTTGGTTAGACAGCGGGTTTCATATATTTATTTTCGGTAGCGAAAATTACGGTAAATTTGAGCTCAGAGCGCATAAATATTGGATGCTTCAAGATAAGTTAGGTGGTAGTATAAAAGATTTTAAACCCGATGTTGATTCTTTTAAAAAATATAATCAAGAACATGGAATATTTAAAAGAGAATTTGACGAATACGCTAATTTTCTATTTAAGCAAAAGGGCGGGGCGGGAAGCTCTGTTAATTTAGAAAGCTCGGCATTGATAGCAAGCATGGGGAGCAAAACGGTAGTTGCTTCTTTTGGGGAATATTGCAAGAGGGTACTTGGTTTGGGCATAGACCGTAGCATAGAACAAAAACAAACAATAGAAATATCGCAAGATATTGGCATGAGACTTGGATTGTAATTGTTAATTTCTATGAAAATTCGAAATGCCAAGGGCAGATTAGAAGGAATTTATGGATGATTTCAGTGTTTGTTTTGGCATAATCGCGAGTTTAATGGTGCGTAAATTTAAAATCCGGATAGCAATATATAACCAATATGAGAGAAACTTTATAAATGTCAAAGCGAGAGAAGAAATGCGATATTCCTAGTTGTATCGATAAAATTCTACACCCATTCATTTATACAATCGTAATTGCAAATTAGTGCGAAATTTGATCGGTAAGATGTGTGTAAGATTAAGACGCGGCAGTTAATTTTTATTATTTTGGCTTCTTGTATTTGCATATGGTAAAAGTGATAAAAAAATGCGTAAAATTTAGCCTAAAAGTAACTATAAAAATTTGTTTTATGCTTTAAAATTTGGTTTATTTTATTCAAATAGCCATAAACGCTACTTCCGCTTCGCCGATATTAATGACCTCGCCTTTGCGCGCCATCACGCCTAGGCCGTGCTCCATGTCCCACGAGTAGCTAAACTCAAAGCCGATTTTGCGTCGTCTAGGATATAGATATTTTACAGCTCCAATAGTTCGCTAAGCTCCTGTGGCGTGCTGATGCCTGGCATGAAATCGCTTTTCGTCTCACTCGGATAGTCGTAGATCTCCTGCCATTTTGGGTAGTTTTTTAAAATTTCAGCTAAGATGTCTGTTAAAAATTCTTCCTGATTTTGCTTTAGAAATTCTACGCGTCCGATTGTGCCTGGCTAGGCTCGCCCGTCTCTTAGCTATCTTCATCTAAAAAGGTGCAGCGAAACTCGCCCTCTTGCTCTAAAGCTTTGCCGAAATACTCCAGTCGCAGCGAGGAACTAAAGTCCTCGTATCCCTCATCTTCAAATTTGGATAAAATTTTAGGTTCTGCAAGATGCGCATTAAAAAACTCCGCGACCTTTGGGCTGCGGGTGAAAAGATACTCCTCATTTGCTTCGTAACTTTTGCGCAAAAATTTAAGCGCCTCCTGCTCTGCGCCGCACTCCAAGCAGCATTCGCCCTTGTAATAATCGCTCACGTAGGGCGGATTTTCATTGCTTCTGGCGTGCTTGTCCATCTCGCCTAGCCAGCGCAGCATATTTGGGGCGTCGTCCGCCCATTTGTTCTCATTCACCATGCGCGCCGCGTAGATGTATGAGTCGTAGACGCGGTATTTCTCATCGTCCGCCTCCGCCCATTTTGCCTCGATAAAGCGGATAATTTCCGCCTTTGTAATCTAGGATTTTTTAAGCAGCGATCTGTTTAAGAAGACGCCGATCTCCTCCATTATTTTTGCGCGTCCATTGCTACTCCGTTATAAATTTTTTGCCGATCTGCCTTACGGTCTGAAAATGATCGCCGAATTTTTCCTCTACTTGTTCGAAATTTTATCGGCACTGATACCACTTTGAGCCGGAATTTTACCTTGCTCGTTTCTTTGCTTGAGCTGTCCGCACGCTGCACTGATATCTAGCCCCTTACTCTGGCGGATCGTGCAAGTAATGCCGTGCGCACAGAGATAGTCTTGGAATTTCACCATATTTTCGGGACTTGGTCTGCCAAAGCTTGAGCCTTCGTGCGGATTAAAATAGATCAGATTTACTTTTGCGCGGATGCCGTGCAGAAGCTTCACTAGTGTTTTGGCATCGCTTGGGCGATCGTTTACGTCATCGATCATTAGGTATTCAAACATCACGCGCTTTCGCAGATCGATTGGAAACTCGCGCACCGCTTGCATGATCGATGCGATATTGTAGGCACGATTTATCGGCATTAGTTTTTCACGCAGTTCGTCATCCACTGCATGCAGTGAGATCGCTAGCAGCACGCCAAGATCCATTTCGCCAAGCTTTTTTATCTGCGTAGAAAGTCCGCTAGTGCTTATCGTTTGGCGACGCGGCGCTATGGCGAGTCCGTCGTTTTCTTTTAAAATTTGCACGGCTTTGGCAACGTTGTCTAGGTTATTAAGCGGTTCGCCCATCCCCATATATACGACATTGACGCGGCGCTCGTACGGGATCGCGTTCATTTTCTTGATGAGCCAAATTTGAGCCACGATCTCGCCTGGAGTTAAATTCCGTACGAAGCCACCTTTTGCTGTCAAGCAGAAGCTACAGCCAATTTTGCAACCCACTTGCGAACTTACGCAGATTGAGTAGCGCGCATGTCTTACAACTTTTTCGTTTTCATCTCGCAGCTCATCCTTCATCGGCAGCAGGACACTTTCGATCGTCTTGCCGTCTTTGAGAGCGAAAAGATATTTGATACTGCCATCGCTACTTGTTTCGGATCTGACGCATTCAAGCGGATTTAAATAAAAATTTTGAGCTAAACTTTGACGGATCTCTTTTGGTAGATTTAGCATTTGTGTGAAGTCATCCACATTTTTTTTGTAAATCCATTCGTAAATTTGCTTGGCTCTAAATTTTGGTTCGACGAAATTTTCAAGTTCTTTCATCGTAAAATCAAAGATATTTTTCAAATTAATGCCTTAGTTTTTAGATATTTAGTTAAATTTTCTTTTGCAGCGGCGTGATTTTTTAAAAAATCCGTGTGAGCATTTGAATCGCAGAAATTCGTCGCACAAAAAATTCCGTAAGCGGGAATTTGAAATTTTTGAGCTACCTTGAGAACCGCAAAAAATTCCATATTTTCTAAAAAATAACCTCGCTCAAAGAATTTTAGCGCGGATTTTTTATCGGTTGTGATAAAATTTGAGCTATTAGTTATTGTTTCATATGAAACATCGGCAGAATTCCTAGCTATAATTTCATAGTTAATCGGAGAGTATGAAAGCTCATAAAGCGCCGATACCTCGTAGTTTACAGCCGATCTGCTTTCATAAATTTTTAGAATTTTACCTTCTTTATATAGTCCTGCAGAACCCACGAAAATGATTTCACTCGGCAAGCTTTGCCTATTTTCGCATAAAAATTTAGTCAAATTTATACTCATATCCACTAGTCCTACGCCCATAGGCAGGGCAAAATCAAAAATTTCATTTCGTCCGGCAGAGATTATCATTTACTCATTCACGCTTTCGTTATTTTTCACTAATCATAGCAAAATGACGATAAATTTAAAGCTAAATTTTGAAATTTTTTCGTCGTAAAGTATCAGGTGAAATTAAAATCGATTTAAGCAAATATTTAGGAGAGCTATACTCTTACCCTTCATAATGGTAGCAGTGCAGGTGGCGGGTAGAAGATGGAAAAGTATTTAAAAAAGCTTATGATTTAGCTAAAACGAATAAATTTTACCTAAGCAAAAACGATGCTTGCAAAAAACTTGCAAGATAATAAAGGC
>NZ_CALHII010000236.1 GCF_938030815.1 uncultured Campylobacter sp. | reverse complement strand
ATCGCCGTGGTGCAGTTTTTGCGCGGCAAACACGCAGAGTTATTTGAAAATAAGGGCTAGCTCGCAAAATTTCGCGAGCTAGAATTTTACGAAGCGCAAACTATGCGGAGTAAAATTTCATTTAGCGCAGAAATTTATGGAGCGATAAATCCGCGAGATAAAATTTTGCGAAATAGAATTTCTAAAATACGGAATGCGAAATACGGAATTTTACGGGTTTAGATTTAAAATTTTAAAATTTAGCAAGTAGGCTTTGCGAATAAAATTTTAAGGCATGGCGGCTACAGAATTTTGTTTTAAAATTTTATGCTGTCAAACAAGAGCAAAATTTCAAGGCTTAGAATTTACGCTAAGAAATTCCGCGCAATAGCAGATTTAAAATTTTTAAATGCATTTTGTGACACGGAATTTTGTAAAAAATTTTAGACAACGCGGGGTGGCTCTGCGTAAAATTCTAATCTAGGTTTCGCGAGGAATTTGCATCAAAACTCCGCGCGGAATTTTGCGCTCAACTAAGGCGCAAAATTCAAATATAAAGGCGCGATCTCCGCTTGCCGACGCGGTACAAAGAGTGCGCTGATCGTGGAATTTTAAATTTAAAAGCACGATTCTGCCGTCTAAGATCAAAGAAATGGCGTAGCGTCTAAGCTTGCTGAAATGACAAAGCTCGCTTTGAAAGAAAAAGAGAATTTTATCTGCAAAAGCGCAGAGATGGCATTTTAAGATACTTTTGTCATTTCTAAGAGAAGAAGATCCGCGCCAGAGGCTTTTAAGCAAGCGCGCTTGATAAAATATTATCGCTAGATATGGTGCAGGTGCGGTAACGTCCGAACGTGGCAAAATTAAAACTAACGCGGCACTCTATCGTCGCAAAGCCAGGCATAGTAAAATAAAAAGCTTGGGCAGGGCGCTAAGAAGTAAAATGTCGCGAAATAAGACGCCTGCAAAGCAAGGTGCCTATAAGATGAAGCGTAGTAAAATAGAATAGCAAAGCCAAAGCAACGTGTCGATAAAATAGACACCGCGAATCAGAATTTCGTAGCAGTAATGCGGGACCGAGTAAATTTTAAGCCGGCGGCGCGCTAAATTTTGAAATTTTATGAATTTAAAACTTTATGAAAGGATATAAATGAAAAAGATTTTTTTGTTTGCATGTCTCATGCTTTTGGGCTCGCAGCTTTTCGGCGACGATAAGGTATATCGCCTAAGACTTGCTAGTACGTGGGAGGCGACTACGCCCGTTTTGGGCGCTGCTGCTGAGGATTTTAAAAACTATGCCGAAAGCCTTAGCGGTGGTAGGCTTCAGATCCGCATCGACACACCGAGCAAGCACAAGGCAAGCTTTGGCGTATTCGACTTCGTCAAAAGCGGTCAATACGATCTAGGATATACTTCGCTTTATTATTATAAAGGCAAAGATGCTAAAACTATGCTCTGGACGGCGGTGCCTTTCGGTATGACTACTGATGAGCAGCACGCGTGGTATTACTATGGTGGTGGGCGAGAGCTTAATGATAAGATGTTCGCGCAATACGGCATGAAGACCTTTTTGATGGGATCTACCGGCATGCAAATGGGCGGCTGGTTTAAAAAAGAGATCAACTCGGTCGCGGATCTGCAAGGGCTTAAATTCCGCATACCGGGGCTAGGCGGAGAGGTGATGAGCAAGCTGGGCGCTACTATAAACACGGTGCCTACGGGCGAGCTATTTATGGCGTTAGAGATGGGCACGATCGACGCGGTCGAGTGGGTAAGCCCCGTCTATGATATGCCACTTGGATTTCACAAAGTGGCTAAATACTACTACACAGGCTGGCAAGAGCCTATGGGAGACTGCCAACTGCTGGTAAATCAAAAGGCGCTAGAGAAGCTGCCTACGGATCTTCAAGCGATCTTAGAGGCTGCAGCAAGACTTGCCGGAGAGAATTTCCAAAATAAGGGCTTTTACGAAAACGCTCGCATTTGGGCGGAGCTAAAAGCGCAGTTTCCGGATGTGCAGGTGCGCGACTTCCCTGCAGACGTGATAGCCGCGCTTAAAAAAGCAACGAATGAAATCTTAGACGAAGAAGCGGCGAAAGATCCGATGTTTAAAGAGATCCTAGACAGCCAGCGCGCGTTTTTGAAAATCGGTAGAGAATGGAACAAAATAAGCACCGTAGCCTACATAAATAACGTAAGCGGTATCGCAGGCGAAAGTGCAGCAAATCCAATCTCCGCAGACTCTAGCGGTACGACAAGCTCAGATTCTGCAAGCAGCGAAAATCACAGCGCTGCGAGCGACTCTAACGCGACGGACGGCAAAAATTTAGGAGCGACAAAGTAAAGTGGGTGCTGCTAGCGATAAAAATTAAAGCGAGACGAACAGACCGGCACAATAAGTAGCTCAGGCGCGACAAGCGGCAGAAATTCTAACTACTTTTAAATAAAGTAGATGGAATTCTGCCGCAGCAGCTTTGGCACAATAACTTCAATATCAGAGCCCAGTTCATAAATCTGGTTCGCAAGCAGGCAGCAGCTTTGGCGCAATAGCTTTAACATCGCAAGCAGCGCTATCTAGTGCAGCAAAGGGCTCCCGCGTGAAAATAGAACGCCAAAAACACGCGATGAAACAAAATTCTAAAAATTGTGAATTCCAAGCACGACGGAATTCGGAATTTTAAAATCAAAATTTATGGATTTCAGACGAAGCGCGAAGCTACTCAGCTATGCCATAAATCGGCATTTGCGGCCATTATTAAGACTAAAAGCCGTGTCTAGCGCTTTAAAAAGCCTATGAGCCTTTTGCATTCATCTATCAAAATCACAAAAATCGCATTTGCGTTATTAAAATTGCAGCGCTACTTGATAATATAGGCTAATTCGCATAAAATCAGCCTGCGCGCGTTAAAATTTAATCAATAATGTAATTTGGTAAGATTCGCCGCGATAAAATAGTCTTATTATCATGCTTATCTTTAAAATTTACTCTATTATGCCGCTCTGATTAAGACTAAATTTATTAGGATTTGTTAAATCACGAATCCCCGGTCTCTGCCGTCGCATCTATTAAATGAAATAGCAGATAAATTTCTATGCCCTTTTATCGATAGTGCAACTACGCAAAAAAGCGTATTAATACCACGAAATTTATTGAATTCTTGAAATTTTTGATCTTTAAAATATCGCAAGACGGCTAGATCGCCAAAATTTCATATTATTTGAATTGATTGTTAAAAAATAGATTCGGAAGCATAGCCCCCGAATCTATGGATAAGATTAAATTCTTAGAATTTAATCGGATGGTGGTGGAAGTCGTCGTAAACGACTTTATTGGTTTGAAATTTAATGCGCTTAAGCTCGCGGATACGCAAAAATTCCTCTTCGTCGATCTTTTTAATCTGAATCGCTGCCTTAAATGTAGGCGTTTTGGCGATGAGATCCCAGCCGCCGCTAGTTAGCTCGTTGCAGCAGCTCTCCCAGTAGTGATAAGACATCTGAATGATACCGTCCATTATACACTCTGTGATGTCCGCCTTGATCGCGATATAGCCGTAGCGGCTCCACGCGACGATGAAATCGCCCTGCGAAATTCCGTATCGCTCGGCGAGTTTCGGATTCATTTCCGCAATCGGTCCTATCGCGTCGCCGCCCTGCTCGACGGTCTTAGAGCGCCTAGTCATCGCGCCTCCCGCGTACTCGTAAACCTTACGCGTAGTTAGAAGCTGGATCGGGAACTCTGCATCGGTCTTCTCGTCCACGGAGCCCGCCATTACAGGATAATCTTTCGGCATATTCATACGCTTTGCGAATTCCTCTTTGGCGCTTTCGATCTTGCTCTTATCATCCACAAATAGAACTGGGACGAAATTTCCTTTACCGTCCGGGGTAAAGAATTTTTTATCAAGGTACAATGCAGGTCCGCCCATAGAATTCTCATCAGGGCACGGCCAGTGAAGTCCGTGGTATTTTTTGATGCGGTAATAGCTCATTCCGCCGTAGTTGTGCGGAGCTACCCTGCGCACCTCTTCCCAAATCTGCTCTGGAGATTGGAATGTGAAATAATCTCCTAGACCTAAACGTCTGGCAAGCTCGCAGATGATAGCCCAGTCTTGTCTAGCTTGTCCCGGAGGGGCAACTACAATCTCGCTATGCTGTACGCGGCGCTCGGCGTTAGCATAAGTACCCTCCTTCTCGCCGCTGCAAGCTCCAGGAAGCACGACATCTGCTTTGCGACTCGTCTCAGTTAAGAAAATATCTTGGATCACATACATCTCTACCTGCGAAATCGCGCGCAAGAAGTGGTTTGCGTTCGGATCGGTCATAACCGGGTTTTCGCCCATCGTCCAGAAGAATTTTACCCTACCATCAAGAATTGCGTCAGGCACTTCGGTTTTATGAATACCGATCTTGCCGTTTAGATGACCTTTTGGTAAATTCCACTGGCGCTCAAACCAATCACGGGCACTCTCGTCGGTTACAGCTTTATAGCCGGTAAATACGTTAGGAAGCATTCCCATATCGCAGCAGCCTTGAACGTTTTCTTGTCCGCGGATCGGTAGATCGCCGCTGCCTAGCTCGCCTACGTTGCCCGTTACGAGCATTAAATTTGAAATATCGCATACCGCGCCCACGCCGTGGTTGAAGTGAGTTACACCCATTCCGTGCGTGATAACCGCAGGTCGCGTAGTGGCGTAAATTCTAGCTGCTTTTCTAATATCTTCAGCGTTTAACCTAGTGTATTTGGCTACGGCTTCAGGCGAATAATCCTTAACCGCCTCTTTTACATATTCAAAACCCTTGGTGTATTTCTCAACGAATTTGTGATTTACCAAATCCTCGTCGATAATAGCATGGATTAAAGCGTTTATAACCGGGATATTGTGCTCCGGCTCAAGCTGGAGGTGGATATCTGCGCGATTTGCAAATTCCGTCTTAACCGGGTCAATGACGATGAGTTTGGCGCCTCTGTTTAGCGCTCTTTGAACGTGCATAGCTACGATCGGGTGGCCATTTTCCGGGTTTGAGCCGATCATCATAATGCAGTTGCTGTGAGTTCCGATTTCAGTAAAGCTATTTGTAGCCGCTCCGTTACCGATTGTTTTGGCAAGACCTGCCACAGTCGGAGCGTGTCAAATGCGCGCGCAGTGATCGATATTATTCGTGCCTAAAATTCTAAGTAGCTTCTGCGCTACGTAGTTATCCTCATGCGTACAGCGTGCGGAATAGTTTCCGGCTATCGCGTCGGCACCGTATTTTTCTTTAACCTCGAGCATCTTTTTAGCAACCAAATCAAGCGCTTCGTCCCAGCTAGCCTCGACCAAATCGCCGTCTTTACTAAATTTGCCATTCTTTTTACGAATTAGCGGAGTAGTAAGCCTATCTCTAGAGCCTACGTAATTCCATCCGTAATAACCTTTCAAACATAAACAACCTTGATTTACGGGGTTGTCGCTTACGCCGGTTGCAGATTTGATATAATTGTCTTCCGCAGTCAGCTCGATTTGACAGCCTGTGCCACAATAAGGGCATATGACCTTGCCTTTATTCGCCATATTTTCTCCTTTCGAAAATACTAAACATGCAAAATTACCATATATGCAATTTCGGCACAATTATATAAATTCTTACCTAAAATAAAATTGAAATTTTGTCTTAAGCTAAAAGAATTTTTTCAATTATAATTAGGAGTAAGTTGGGGTAATTTAAATAGCAATTTAAATTTTAAAATATACTTTAATACTGATATACTAGAATTTTTAAGCAAATAATCAACGAACCGGTTTAAATAAGAAATTAGTTTTTAAATTTAAGCTTTTAAAGCAAATTTATCAAATAAATTCCAAATATCGTCAGATAAATGACGGAATTTTTTTACGGACTTAAATATAATTACACCAAAATTTTTAGTAAAAAATTTTTAAAAGAACTGAATTTTGATGATGATGTTATTAAAATGAAAAAAGAAATCAAAAAATGCAATAACT
>NZ_CALHII010000235.1 GCF_938030815.1 uncultured Campylobacter sp. | reverse complement strand
CATATCGTAAAATCTAAGATTATTAAATTTCTTAAGGAGGAGAGAATGGCGTTTGTTGCGGAATATATTTCTAAAGAGGACTTGAAGAAATATGATATTGTAAATATTATAAATTCATGCTGTCGCAAATATAATGAAGAAGAATATTCGGATTATTTAATTGATCAACTCTACTGGGTGATTGATAGGCAAAGAGACATTTGGCTAATATCTGTCGTTAATTTACATTTGCCAGATCATAGAGATGGATGGAGCGGGGAACGGATCTGGGTTTTACACTATGATGATCAAGATATTGAGCTTGATTTAAGAGATATAAATAATAAAAATACTAGCACGAAAATTACGGACAACCCTTTTAAAATCTTATATGAATTAAAGTCTATAAAAACCCATACTTATGGTATATCAAGGGATGAAATAGTTAAAATTTTAAAAGACGCATTAGAAGAGTATAGAGGCGGTGCAAGTTTAAATAAATTTGTCCCGAAAGAAAATATTCAAGTAACTTTTGTATCAAAAGATTTAAAATGCTAGAAAGGTATATTTCTTGTAATTATAAGGAAATTTCTAAAATTCTTATAAATTTAAAATTCCTATAAAGCGCGCAGAACAAAATCCTCGTCAAAATTTCAACGCCCAAGCTTTATTTAAATTTCGGTACGTCAAGCTCTGCGGCGAAATTTTAGAGATAAATTTTACCTCCGTTTCATTTAAAATTTAAGAGCATGTTTAAATTTAAGGAGCTAGGATGAAACATTTATCAAGCGCGAGCCCGCTTGATAATGCAGATGAGAAAGAGTAAATTTTTCGGATTTAAACGCCCTTTTTTGCGTCATATATGAGGCAGAATAATACGGATGAGAAAGAGCGGAAAATACTCCCGCTCTTTAAAATTTTAGTCGCCGCTTAGATCAAATTTATATGCAGCTTGCAACCATATCTCGTTCTCGTCGAACTTCCTATTTACGCCGCTAGCGTAGTGGTCGCTTCTCTCAAGCGCAGTGTAGGTTACGCCCAAGCTTAGTCCCTTCACGGCCTTGGGAGCGTAGTTTGCCGTTACCGCCCAGCCCTCTACGTCCATGCTGGTGCCGACCCTTTGACCCGCAGCCCCGCTAGCATTGATATTATTCGTGCCGCCTACTCTGTCCTGATCGCCTTTTACGTAGTGTAGCGCGGTTTTGAAGCCGTCCAAGCCGATAGCGCCGAAGTCGTAATCAAGCACGACCTTATGCGTATCCATACCCGCGTATCCCGTGAATACGAATGGACCTCTAATAGGCAGAGCGGTGTATGATCCAGGGCCGTTGCCGACGCCCAAAATAACGGCATCGTCGTCGCTAACGGTCGTATAAGCATACGATAGACCGAATCCAAAAAACTCGCTAACCGAGACTCTTGCACCGAACATATCGCCGTCAAGCCTTCTTGGCTCCAGCCCTCCGTCCACGCGCGAGCCTTTGTAGTTAAGATCAAATCCTAGCTTTAAAATTTCGCCTACCGGCACTTTTACATTTGCCTCGGCAAGATACAAGCTAACGTCGCCGTCTTTTAATGCGTTAGCGGGTTTTACGTCCGTTACCGCTGCGTAAGCGCCGGTTAAAGTAGTATAAGGCAAGGATTTGTTTTGAACATATGCGGAGAAGATATTTTCAAATTTTACGGCGACCGGACCCGTCATATTACCCAGAATCACCCTATCTTTAAACAAAGGAGCTTTTCCTTCGCCTGCCGGAGCGCCCATAGCGGTTTTACTCCTTCCTTGGAATTTATAAAACCATCCGCCCCACAATGTAGTATCGGGGATATCTTTGTTAGATACCGCCACGCCCTCGAAAGCCTCTTTAAACGCCCTCGTATAGTTGCCCGCAACGAGCGGAGTTACGACATATTGTCTACCCGCCTTTATATCGGTATTTCCTATGCCGTATCCTAGGTATAATTCCGATAATACCGCACCTTTAGTATACCACTCCTTATCGTAGGCGATCTTATTGCTTGAGCCTACATGATACGGCATCAACCAGCCTTGCCCGGTAAGCCCTATTCTAAAGCCGTAAAGAGGATCGGTGACATATCCAAGTTCAAGACCCACGCCGAATGCCTCGTAGTCGTTATCGCCCGTAGCGGCTTCGCCTCTATTGTCTACCGTTTTATTGGCGTAAGTGGTCTTTACCGTTCCGCCAAGCTTACCGTTAGTGATCGCCTCGGCTACGCTATCCGCCGCGCTTAGCGAGGATACCGCACATGCGCAAACCGCCGCAGCTAAACTTAGTTTGATGAGTTTCATTCGAAATCTCCTTTCATAAAGATTTACAAATATTTATAAAATGAATTATAAATGGATGTTAAAAGAACACGAAGAAAATGGCGCTGAACTTACAATTGCAGTTCAACCTGTGCCAATTGAAGAAGCAAGTAGATTTGGAATTTTTGAAGTAGATAAAAATAAAAAAATTCTTAGTTTTGAAGAAAAACCTGCTGAACCAAAAAGCAATTTAGCTTCAATGGGAATTTATATTTTTAACACTGACACATTGTTAGAATATCTTGAAGGTCTTCCAAATGATGATTTAGACTTTGGAATGCATGTAATTCCTGCAATGATTCAAAATGATAGAAAAGTTTATGTTCACACTTACGACAGTTACTGGAAAGATGTAGGAACTTATGATTCATACCTTGAAGCAAACTTGGATTTGATTAAAAAATCTGAAGAAGTTGGAATTAACTTATATGATAAAGATTGGAAAATTTACACTAGAAGTGAAGATTTAGCACCAGTTA
>NZ_CALHII010000234.1 GCF_938030815.1 uncultured Campylobacter sp. | reverse complement strand
GGTGTAAGCGCCTCATCGGGCACAATCACTCGGCACCGCGCGTCTTTCGTGCTTTGCATGTGCGATCGAGCTTGGAAGCCTGGCTTCTGGACTCGCATATGTGTCGCTCTGCGTCTTTTACCGAGCGTGTATCACGCAGCGTCTGATGTGCGCCGTTAAATTTTAAAATTTAAAACAAAGGAAAAATTTGAATTACTGGAACGAAATTTACGCTCACTTTGATCCCGTGGCGTTCAGCGCGTTTGGCATAAACGTGCACTGGTACGGCATTATGTATGTTTTGGCGCTGCTTACGGCGCTATTTATCGCCAAATATTTCGTGCGAAAAGACGGCCTTGACTTCAGCGATAAGATGCTAGATCGCTACTTTATCTGGGTCGAAGTGGGCGTCATTTTGGGCGCGCGGCTTGGATACATCGCGATTTATTCGGGCGAGGCGGCGTGGTATTTCAGCCATCCGTGGCAAATTTTCAACCCCTTTCATAACGGCGAGTTCGTGGGCATTCGTGGTATGAGCTATCACGGCGCAGTCGTCGGATTCGTGATCGCGACGGTTTGGTTTTGCAAAAAATTTAAAACCGATATGTGGGCGCTGCTCGATCTCGTGGCACTTAGCGTGCCGCTTGGTTATTTTTTCGGGCGCGTGGGAAATTTTTTAAATCAGGAGCTTTTCGGGCGCGAAACGAGCGAGCCGTGGGGGATTTTGGTAGGCGGCACGTTGCGTCACCCAAGCCAGCTTTACGAAGCGGTTTTGGAAGGACTGGTAATTTTCGTGATTTTATTTTTCTACCGTAAACGCAAGAAATTTAACGGCGAGCTGATATGTTTGTATGCGATGCTATATACGGCGTTTAGATTTTTCGTAGAATTTTTTAGGCAGCCGGACGACGGGCTTGGGTTTATATTTTTAAATTTATCGATGGGGCAAATTTTATCTTTAGTGATGTTTTTGATAGCAGTTTTCTTAAAGCAGTCTTTGAAGAAAAAACTAATTTGCAGAAATTAAATTAATCTAAAGTTAAAAAGTAATATAATCTTTTTACAAAAATGTAAATTTTCGTTTAGCGGGGATTTATAATCATCTTTTTTAAGGAGAACCTATGCTAGGTCGCATTGAAGGCTTTACGGGCAGATCCATAGACGGCAAAAAAAGCCGCATTATGGCTTTGCAAGACGTGGCGCAAAGCATCAGCGGGCTGATTTTGGCCTGTTTTATGCTGTGTCATATGATATTTACCGGCACGATTTTGATCGGTAAGGGCGCGTTTGAGGGCGTCGTACATTTCGCCGAACCGGGCGGAATTTATTTCGTTACAAACATCGTCGCTTTTGTAATTTTCGTGATTTTCGTAGTTCACGCGTTTTTGGCGATGAGAAAATTTCCAGCTAACTACGCCGCTTACAGAGCGTTTAAAGCGCACAAAATGCGAATGAAGCATTGCGACACGACGCTTTGGTGGTTTCAGTTTTGGACGGGATTTTTCCTATTTTTCTTTGCGGCGGCTCATATTTTAATGATCGTATTTGGTCCGAAAATTACTGCAGATCTTGCTATAGCTCGCTTCGGACAGCTTCATCTATTTTATTTTGTTTTATTGATTTTCGTAGTAACTCACGCTAGTATTGGAATTTATAGGCTTTATATGAAATGGATTAGCATAGACGGCACGAAGGCGGAAATTCAAAGGAAAAGAGCCCTCATCAAAAAGACGGTTTTCATCGTTTGGGGTGCATTTTTCTTGCTTTCGATAATCGCCGATTTCAAATGGTTAAGTTTAGAATAGGGAGCTTAGGATGAATGTAATATATTGCGATTCTTTAGTTATTGGCGGCGGTGGGGGCTTCGCTGCCGAAGAGGATGCGTTTATAGGAGTTGGTCCA
>NZ_CALHII010000233.1 GCF_938030815.1 uncultured Campylobacter sp. | reverse complement strand
GCGCAGCAGAAGCGTTAAAATTTTAAAATACGATTGCAAATTGTATTAATAAAGGCTCGACCTGATCCATCTAAACTTGATATGCTTATCTATCCAAGTTGTGCGACTTGTTTTTTAAATAGCTCGCCGCGTTGCGCGTAGCTTTTAAATTGATCCAAACTGGCACATGCAGGGCTTAGCAGTGCTATTTCGCTTTCGAAATTTACGGAATTCTGAAAATCCACAGAATTTTTAAAATTTTGCGAACCTAAAGTTTCGCCGCCGCTTGCGTCTATGCAAGAGCTTGCGCCTTCGGTAGCCGAAATTTCATCCTGCATTAAATTTCCTGCGGAATTCTCGCCGCCTAAGCGTCCTTTTGAAATTTCATTTTTGCAAAAATTTCCTCCGCTTAAATACCGCTTTGAAATTTCGCTCACCGCGGTTTGTAAAATTTCGCAGCGCACGCAAGGAAGTCCGTATTCGCCACATAAAAGTACGATTTTATCGGTATTTGAGCCGATCGCGTAAATTTGCAGATCGTATTTTTTAAACTCCGCAAAAAGCGGGTGCAGATCCACGCCTTTGTCGTCGCCGCCGAGGATCAGATGTATTTTGCGTCCCGCGTATCGCTTCAGCGCCTGCGCGCACGCATCGATGTTGGTCGCCTTCGTGTCATTGACCCAGACCCTGCCGCGCGCGTCGGTAAACTCCTCTAGTTTATTGCCTTCGATCACGAAGTCGTTCAGTCGCATGGCGTCGCATCTGTCGAATAAAATTTTCTCCACGCACAGCGCCAAAAGCGCGTCGATCAAAAACGGAGTGCGGAATTTTATCTCGCCTAAATCGATGCCGAATTTTTGCGCCAGATCCACTTCGTCTTCGTAGCAGATCACGCGGGCTAGGCTGTTTTGCGCGGCGGCAGAGCTTTCGTAGGCGCGCGGGATCAGCGCCACGGAGCCTTCGCGCATCGCTAGCAGCGGCGAGAGTTTGGCACGCTCATACTCCGCAAAATCGCCGTGCCAGCTGAGATGATCGGGCGTGATCGCAAGCAGCACATAGATATCGGGGCGCGCGCGCTTGGTGTAGTGCAGCGTAAATGAGCTCGTCTCTAGCACCCAAATTTTGGCGCTTTTATCAAGCTTTGCGAGTGGAACGCCCACGTTGCCGCCCATTTGCGAACCGTATCGCTCGAGTAGGTGCTGCATCATCTTTGTCGTCGTGGTCTTGCCGTTCGTGCCGCTGATCCAAATTTTAAGGCCTTTGTAATCGTCGAAATAATCGTATTCGCTGATTAAATTTCGTGCCTTTCGCACCAGCTCGTGATGCGGCGGAAAGCCTGGACTTGGGATTTCAAGCTCGCTTGCGGCGGGATCGAACTCGCTCGGGTTTAAAAGCGCGTTGCCGAACTCATCCAGCTTCGGTGCGCCCGAAGAAATTTCAAATTTATCGTCGTAGATCTCCCAGCCGCCTTTGTCGCGGCAGTGCTCGGCGATCGCTTTGGTCGTAAGCCCGTAGCCAAATAGCGATTTTTTCATTTTTCTCCCCTTTCGCCCCATAAAATTTGAGTTATCTCATCCGCGCTAAGCCCGGCAATTTCGCCGTATCTTTCGCGCGCCGTTTCGAAGTCGGGCTTGATCTGCGCTCGCATTTTATCTCAGTTTCAGCGACGTCAGCGCTATGATATTTGCGATCAGCGCGATGATCCAAAAGCGGATGATGATTTTGTTTTCGACCCAGCCTTTAAGCTCGAAATGGTGGTGTATCGGCGCCATCAGGAAAATTCTGCGTTTGAAAATTTTAAAGCTGCCCACCTGCAAGATCACGCTGAGCGTTTCGATGACGAAGACGAAGCCGATCATTATG
Organism: uncultured Campylobacter sp.; assembly: GCF_938030815.1. GTDB lineage: Bacteria > Campylobacterota > Campylobacteria > Campylobacterales > Campylobacteraceae > Campylobacter_B. The sequence continues at coordinate 6,206 of NZ_CALHII010000233.1, read as the reverse complement.
AGTAAAATTTCATTCTTCGTGATGACTGCGCAGTATCCTAAAAATGCTCCCACGCTCAGGCTGCCGCTGTCGCCCATAAAGACTTCGGCGGGGTAGCAGTTAAACCACAAAAACCCAAGCAGCGCGCCGATGAGCGCCGAGACGATGATGCAGACCTCGCCTGCGCCCGCGACGCGCGGTAGCAAGAGATACTGCGAGTAGATCGCGTGCCCGCATAGATAAGCAAATATGCCCAAGCTGCAGAGCGAAAACACCGACGGAATGGTTGCCAGCCCGTCTAATCCGTCGGTTAAATTTACCGCGTTTGAGCTCGCGCTTATCACGATCGTCCAAAACAGCGGCGCGAAGATCCATAAATTTAGCAGAGGGTATTTGAAAAACGGCACGAAAAATTCCCCGCCCAGATCGCTAAAAGCATAAAGCGTCGCCCCGATCAGAAAGGCCAAGAAATTTTGCAGTGCAAATTTAGCCCGCGCGCTAAGGCCTGCGTGGTTTTGGCGGCCTAAAATTTTAGAGATATCATCCTTAAAGCCTATGTAGCCGAAGCCTACCAAACAAAGCAGTCCGCAGAGCACGAATACGTTGTTTAGCTTGGCGCACAGCAGGCTTGCGAGCACTGCGGCGGTAACGAAAACAAGCCCGCCCATCGTCGGGGTTTTGCTCTTTTTCTGATGGTTTTGGGGCGCGAGCTCGTAGATGGGCTGCGCGGCGTGTCTATTTTGCGCCCAGCGGATAAACCGCGGCATAGCCCAGACCGAAAAACAAAAAGCGATAAAAAACGCAAGACCTGCGCGAGCGGTGATGTATTGGAAAAAATTTATATTCGTAAGATGATAGAGATAATAAAACAAAGTTTACCTTTTAAATTTTATGAAATTTTAAATTTTATATGAAAACGCGCATTTTAGTATAAAAGAGGTAAAATTTAGCTTTTAGGGCGGATGAAATTTTGCCGCATTTGCCAAAAGAAAGTATAATGCCGCTCGTAAAAACAGCGCCGCAGACCTGCCTCAAAAGGCCAGCGCGGCGAAATTTAGACGAAATTTAGGAGCCAAAATGGGGCAAAAGACGATTTTACTTATCACCGACGGCATCGGCTTTAACGCGAGCGATAAATTTAACGCGTTTGCAAACGCAAAAAAGCCCGCCTATGATTATCTTTTTAAAAACGTGCCCAATACGCTACTGCACACTTCCGGGCTTGCCGTGGGCTTGCCGCAGGGGCAGATGGGAAACAGCGAAGTAGGGCATATGACGATAGGAAGCGGTAGAATTCTGTATCAAAACCTAGTCAAAATCGATCGCGCGATCGATGAGGGCTCGCTTGAGAAAAACGAAGCGCTGCAAAACCTGCTTTCAAAGTGCCGCAGGCTGCACGTCATAGGGCTTTACAGCGACGGCGGTGTGCATTCGCACCTGCGCCATTTTGACGCGATCTGCGAGATAGCGCAGAATGCGGGTTGCGAGACATGGGCGCACGCCATCACCGACGGGCGCGACGTTTCGCCGAGCAGCGGGGCGAAATTTTTAAAGCGCCTACAGGCTAAATTTAAAGTCGGTAGCGTGTGCGGGCGCTTTTACGCGATGGATCGCGACAAGCGCTTTGATCGCGTAAAGCGCGCTTACGACGTGCTTATGGGCGAAGCGGCGTCGCTTAAAATTTCGCCTAGCGAGTATGTGCTGCAAAGCTACGAGCGCGGCGTGAGCGACGAGTTTATCGAGCCTGCGAGCTTTAATGGCTTTGGCGGTATCGGCGCGGACGACGGAGTGATTTTTATAAATTTTAGAAACGATCGCGCTAGGGAGCTTTGCGCGGCTTTGGGCGATGAGAGCTTTAGCGAATTTGAGCGAAAGTTCGTCGTGCAAAATTTAATCACGATGAGCGAATACGACGCGAGCTTTAAATTTCCTCTGCTTTTCGAGAAGCCCGTGCTTAAAAACACGCTTTGCGAAGTGATCGCAGAAGCCGGTCTTACGCAGCTTCACACCGCCGAGACCGAAAAATACGCACACGTGACGTTTTTCTTTAACGGTGGCGTCGAGGAGCCGCTGCCGAACGAAACTCGCGTGCTGATCCCGAGCCCCAAAGTAAAAACCTACGACGAGCAGCCGCAGATGAGCGCGCCAGCGGTGTGCGACGCGGTGATCCGCGGTATCGAAGCGGGGATCGATTTCATCGTCATAAATTTCGCAAACGGCGATATGGTCGGCCATACGGGCAACTACAATGCCGCGATAAAGGCGGTCGAAGCGGTGGATGAGTGCATCGGTAAAATTTTAAGCGCGGCGAAGGCGCACGATTACGCCTACGTGCAGATTAGCGATCACGGCAACTGCGAGGCGATGCGAGACGCTGACGGCGAAATTTTAACCAACCACACGACCTTTGACGTATTTTGCTTTGTGCTGGGGCGCGGCGTGCGTGAACTAAAAAGCGGACTTGGGCTTAGCAACGTCGCAGCGACCGTGCTAAAGCTAATGGGGCTACCGAAACCCGCAGAGATGGACGAGGCGCTGTTTTGAAATTTAAACGACGCGGGTCGCTAGTAGATTTTAACGGCTAAAATTTAGGTAAATTTGGATAAATTTACGCTAGAAATTAAAATTTTAACAAAAGGATAAGTATGAAATTTAGCGGGAAAAATGTTTTAATCACGGGCGCAAGCCGCGGTATCGGCGCACAGATCGCAAGGACTTTAGCAGGCTATGGGCTTAAGGTATGGATTAATTATCGCTCAAAGCCCGAGATAGCCGACGCGCTGCTAGAGGAGATCCGCGCAAACGGCGGAGAGGGCGCCGTGATAAAATTTGACGCGACGAACGAGGCGGAATTTAGCGAGGCGATTGCCCTGATCGCGCAAAGCGACAGCGAGCTAAGCTATCTGGTAAATAACGCGGGCATCACGAACGACAAACTCGCGCTTAGGATGAAGCTGGAAGACTTCATGGGCGTGATCGAAGCAAATTTAAGCAGCGCCTTTATCGGCTGCCGCGAAGCTCTAAAGCTAATGAGCAAAAAGCGCTTCGGCGCGGTCGTAAATATCGCCTCGATCGTCGGCGAAATGGGCAACGCCGGGCAGGTCAATTACAGCGCAAGCAAGGGCGGAATGATCGCGATGAGTAAGAGCTTTGCAAAAGAGGGCGCAGCGCGCGGAATCCGCTTTAATTGCATAACTCCGGGCTTCATCGCTACGGATATGACGGACGCGCTAAGCGACGACGTAAAAGCAAGCTACGAAGCGAGCATCCCGCTTAAGCGCCTCGGAAGCACGAGCGACGTTGCCAAAGGAGTTGCGTTTTTACTCAGCGACGGCGCGGGCTACATTACTGGAGAGACGCTTAAAATCAACGGCGGGCTCTATATGTAGCGTTAAATAGCGGAATTTAAGGTTAAATATTATAGAATTACGCGGTATTTTTTTAAAGGAGTGCTAAAATGGCAGTATTTGAAGATGTAAGAGACGTAGTTGTAGAGCAACTAAGCGTTAGCCCGGATCAGGTTAAACTTGACTCTAAAATTATCGAAGATTTGGGCGCGGACTCTCTTGACGTAGTTGAGCTAGTAATGGCTTTAGAGGAGAAATTCGGTATCGAGATCCCTGATAGCGAGTCTGAAAAATTAGTAAGCATTAAAGACGTAGTAGATTATATAGAAAATTTGCCTAAAAAATAAAATTTTAAGGAAGCGGTTTTGAAACGAGTCGTAGTAACGGGCATCGGGATGATAACCTCTCTCGGGCTTGACAAACAGAGCAGTTTTGAAAATATCTGTAACGGAAAAACCGGGGTTGATAAAATTTCGCTCTTTGACGCTAGCGAATTTCCGGTTCAAATTGCAGCTGAAGTAAAAGGTTTCGATCCTTCGAGCATAATCGAGGATGGAAAAGAGATAAAAAAGATGGATAGATTTATCCAACTCGGGCTTAAGGCTGCGGGCGAAGCCATAGATGACGCTAAATTTAGTGATTTTGATAGCGACGAATTCGGCGTTAGCTCGGCTAGCGGTATCGGCGGTTTACCGAACATCGAGATAAACGCCAACACCTGCTTACAGCGCGGTCCTAGGCGAATTTCTCCGTTTTTTATCCCTTCTGCGTTAGTAAATATGCTCGGCGGCTTTGTTTCTATATATTATAAATTAAAAGGTCCGAATTTATCCAGCGTTACGGCTTGTGCGGCTTCCGCACATGCGATTATGGACGCTGCGAGAGTTATTATGATCGGCGAAGCGAAAAAGATGCTTGCAGTGGGAGCCGAGGCTGCGGTTTGTCCCGTAGGTATCGGCGGATTTGCCGCGATGAAGGCGCTTTGCGCTAGAAATGACGATCCCGCGCACGCTTCGCGTCCGTTTGATGCAGAGCGAAACGGCTTTGTTATGGGCGAAGGTGCGGCGGCTTTGGTTTTAGAAGAGCTAGAAGACGCAAAAGCGCGCGGCGCTAAAATTTACGGCGAGCTCGTAGGATTCGGCGCTAGCGGCGATGCTTATCATATCACTTCACCTAGCCTAGACGGCCCGATCCGCGCTATGAAAAAGGCCTACGAGATGGCAGGACGCCCAAAGATTGATTATATCAACGCTCACGGAACGTCCACCGCGATAAACGATAAAAACGAAACCGCGGCGTTAAAAGAGCTTTTCGGCGAGGGGAAGGTGCCTGCGGTCAGCTCCACCAAGGGTCAGCTAGGACATTGCCTAGGCGCTGCCGGAGCGGTAGAGGCTGCGATCAGCCTTTTGGCGATGCAAAACGGCATCATACCGCCTACGATAAATCAAATTTCAAAAGATCCAGATTGCGATTTGGACTATGTGCCAAACGTCGCTAGAAAAGCCAAACTCGATTGCGTCATGAGCAATAATTTTGGATTCGGCGGCACGAACGCATCGCTTATTTTCAAAAGAGTAGATTAATGGCTAGCTATCTGGACTTTGAAAAGTCTATAAAGCAGATTGACGAGGACATCACCGCCGCTAAAATTCGCGGTGATGAGGACGCGGTCGAAATTTTAAATAAGAACCTCGAAAAAGAAATTTCTAAAGTTTATAAGAATTTAAACGAATACCAAAGACTTCAGCTTGCGCGCCACCCGGATCGCCCTTACGCGATCGATTATATTCGTGCGCTTTTGCAAGACGCTAGGGAGCTTCACGGCGACCGCGCCTTTAGGGACGATCCTTCGATCGTGTGCTATCTGGGTATTATGGGTAACCGCAAAATCACCGTAATCGCCGAGCAGAAGGGCCGCGGCACCAAAAATAAGTTGAAGCGCAATTTCGGCATGCCCCATCCGGAGGGCTATCGCAAGGCACTGCGCGTAGCAAAACTTGCCGAGAAATTTAACCTTCCTATTTTGTTTTTGATTGACACTCCGGGCGCATATCCGGGACTTGGTGCCGAGGAGCGCGGTCAGAGCGAGGCTATCGCGCGAAATCTATATGAGTTTAGCGATATTAAAACCCCTACGATTGCCGTCGTTATAGGGGAAGGCGGCAGCGGTGGAGCTTTGGCTATCGGCGTGGCTGATCGGCTGGCGATGCTTCAAAACTCAATTTTTTCGGTTATCTCTCCCGAAGGCTGTGCTGCGATTTTGTGGAACGATCCAAGTAAGAGCGAGGCCGCTACGAAAGCGCTAAAGATCACCGCCGAGGAGCTAAAAGAGCTGGGCTTGGTCGATGATGTGATCAAGGAGCCCAAAACGGGCGCCCATAGGGATAAGGACGGCGCGATAAAAGCGCTTGGAAACTATGTCTTAACCGAGCTGCACAAGCTAGACGATCTTAGCATAGACGAGCTCATCAGCAGAAGGCAACAAAAAATTTTAAGGTTCGGTGCTTATAAAGAAAACTAAATTTTAAATTTCGCAACTTTTTTAAAACCAAATTTAATAACTTCACACTCTAAGAGGACAAATGGAAAATACAAATCAAAATTCCGCTCAGACCGCCGTTTCAAATTCTAATCAAAATGGCAGAAAAACTTACGCTAAAACGCACGTTCCCGTCGAGGGCTACCAGATCGAAGAGCTCCGCTCGATGGATCTTGAAAATCTCATCGCCATAGCAGACGAACTTGGCGTCGAAAACCCGCGAGAATTCCGCCGTCAAGCGCTCGTTTTTGAAATTTTACGCATGCAGACGAAGCAGGGCGGCTTCATACTTTTTACGGGGATTTTGGAGGTTACCGCCGAGGGTTACGGCTTTTTGCGCG
>NZ_CALHII010000232.1 GCF_938030815.1 uncultured Campylobacter sp. | reverse complement strand
TTGGTTTTTAGATGAAACGGTACGTATTTTAGCCCCGCGACCTTTTCTACGACCTTTGGCGTTACGGTTTTGTCGTATTTGTAGCAAAACGGGCAAGCGTAGCTAAAGACCTTAACTAGCGTGTTTTGCTCGACCGGTAGCGGTTTTTCTAGCTTTACGTAGTCCTCGCCCTCGGTAAACGCGGCCGCGCTAAGGGCGCCAAATATCGCGACCGCTAGAAAGCCTTTGCTAAATTTAGAAAGTAGGTTCATAGAATGCTCCTTAAAATGATTTCGTTTGCGCTAATTTTATACCTTTTCGCCGACGCAAAACTCACGCTAAGATAAATTTTAGATTAAATTTATAGAATTTCGGCTAAATTTTGGCGCAAAAGCTAAAATTTGAAATTATTTTTTATAATTAAGCAAGTTTTAATAAACGCGTGATTTCTACGTTAGCGAGGTGGATTAAAATTACGATATCAAACCAATTTCAAAGGAGAATAAGATGAAGCGAACTCTTTCCTCATTTGCGCTAGCTGCGGCGCTTTTAGGCGGTCTAAGCACGGCCGCGCTGGCTATCGGCGGACCTAGCGGCGCACACATCGACTACGCCGTCCCGGGCAAGATCGGCGAAGTGGTCGTAAACCCATACGACATCGCGCCCCTAACGGCGGTGATCAAAAACGGCGGCTACACGCTAGCAAACGCAAAAGTCACCATCGTGCCGAAGCCGGACGGCCAGACGATCAGCTATAAGGTCGCCGACAAGCACCTTCGCACGCACGGCGGAATTCCTGTTTTCGGACTATATCCCGACTATCAAAACACCGTCGAGGTCGAGTACGATAAAATTTACAAGGGCCAAACCGAGCACGTAAAAGAAACCTATAAAATTTACGCTCCTGCGATTTATCTAGAAAGCTCGGGCATGCCGTCTCAAAAGGGCGCGTTGTTTGATAAAATCGAGGTCGTGAAAGCTCCGAGCGCGAAATTTGCCAACCGCCTCTACTACGTAAATAACTTCGTAAATAAAACGGGCAAAGGTACCAAAGTCGTGTGGAACAACCCTGCAGGCGGCGCGATCGAGTGGAACTATAGCCCGAATAACTTCATCCTAGACACAAAAGGTGAAGTACGCTGGTATCTGGAACCTAGTAAAATTTACGACCTCAAGCAGCCCTTTAGCGCGGGCGTCATGATGGGCTTTAAGCAAAACGACGACGGCGCGATGACGTGGGGATATGGTCAAAGATACGCGAAATACGACATAATGGGCCGCGAAATTTTTAACCGCGAGCTACCTGCGAGCTACAACGACTTCTCGCACTCTATGGACGTTGCGCAAAACGGACACTATTTCCTCCGCGCTGCAAACGCCAACTATAAGCGCGCCGACGGTAAAAACGTCCGCACCGTGCGCGACGTCATCGTCGAGGTCGATCGTGACGGCAACGTCGTGGATGATTTTAGGCTGTATGAAATTTTAGATCCATACCGCGACATCGTGCTAAAAACGCTCGATCAGGGCGCGGTGTGCCTAAATATCGACGCTAGTAAGGCAGGCCACACCGCGAGCTCGGACGAGCTAGCCGCGATGGATACGAACGAAAAATGGGGCGACATCGTAGGCTCTGGCCCTGGACGAAACTGGGCGCACGTAAATAGCGTGGACTACGACCCAAGCGACGATAGTATCATCATCTCTAGTCGCCACCAAGACGCCGTCATCAAGATCGGCCGCGACAAAAAAGTCAAGTGGATAATGGGCGCGCACAAAGGCTGGAAAGACCAGTTCAAGGGCTACTTGCTCCAGCCGGTAGATAAAGACGGCAAAAAAATAGTCTGCGAGGACGAGTACTCAAAATGCCCTGGCTACGAGAGCGAGAAGGGCGGATTTGACTGGCAGTGGACGCAGCATACGGCATTCCGCATCGACAGCAAGTCTAAAAAGGGCGTAGTGTATCTCACCGTCTTTGACAACGGCGATACCCGCGGCATGGAACAGCCTGCGATGGCGGGTATGAAATACTCCCGCGCGGTCGTTTATAAAATCGACGAAAAAGCTAAAACCGTCGAGCAAGTCTGGGAGTACGGCAAACAGCGCGGCAGCGAGTGGTACAGCTCGGTCACTTCGCTAGCGCAGTATCAAGACGACCTAGATAGCGTGATGGTTTACTCGGCGGTTGCCGGCATGCAGTTTGATATCGCCAAAGGCCGCCCGGTCGGCGTGCCTAGCCCGCATATCAACGAGTTTGAATGGGGCGCAAAAGAGCCGTCAATCGAGATAAAAATGACCAATGCTATGGGCTATCAGGCGTTTCCGTTTAGCCTAGAAAAGGCGTTTGAGAAGTAAAATTTTAAAATTTAGCGGCCGTATTTCGAGCGCGGCCGCTTTTGTTTTAGATTATGGTCAAATTCTACACATCTACTCGATAGAATTTCATCCGAATTTGCTAAATTTTATCCCTCGGTATGGCAAAATTTAGCCGAAAACATAGCTCTTTATTCTAGATAAAATTTAATCATCGGATTTGCGATTTCGCGCTCTGCTTTTGCTATAATTTCGCTCTGCTAAAATTAATAAGCGTTATTTCGGTATAGACGAGGTAGCGCACGGTTTGGATGAAATTTGCATCCCGCTTGAGGGCGGGGGACGACGGGTATGAGGTTAATGCGCCCAAAGGATATTCGTGCGGCAAGGTGGCGCAACAAAGGAGAAATAGTGGAAAAATCCAGAAAAAAGGAATTCAAAAAGCTCGCGGCGCAGCGGCAGCGAGATGTGTTTGAAAAGAGCCTGCCGATGAATAGGGCGGAGTTTGAACGGCTATTTGAATTCTTAGACGAGGGCTTGGCGCATCGTGGCTGCGACGGCACGCATAGGCTCACGCTGGAGTTTTTGCGAGCCCGCCGCGCATCGAATGAAGTGGCGGTTTTGGACTTTTGCGAGCAAAACGGCGGGTATTGCGATTGCGAAGTTCTAAGCAACGTGCAAAATTGCTTCGATTTTTAGGGAGCTGTGCGCAGGGAAATATGGTTTCGCAAGCGTCGTTTCAAAGAGGCAGTGCGTAAAATTTAGTAAAATTTTAGCGGCGCGAGGGCTCAAAATAGGGCTAAAGCAGCATTTGCGGTGCGAGCTGCCGCCCATGCAATAAGCATAAAACTTACCGCGCTAAACACGCGGGCCTTTTGTAGAATTAATGCTCTAGTTTTTAAATTTGACGCAAAAGGCGGGCAACTCGCCGTCAAAACGGCAATTAAAGCGTGGTGTGATGGGGCTTGTATGGACTTAAGAGCGGTATTGCTCGCTTAATTTAACGATACAAGACGGCGAGGAGACCTGGAGTTTGCCCCCTTAAATTTTATTGCGGTAGCCATCAGGCGGACAGAGATATGCTATGGACGTTTTCATTGAGCGAGCTTGCCGCAGACGCTTTGCTGTGCGACAAGCAGGTTGATTGCAAGATTAGGAGAACTCGCACAAAGCGCTTTTGCGCGAGAGGACTTTGCTGCGGTGCCGACGTAAATTTTACCCGCACGGCGTTTAAATTTAGCCTAAAATTTCTCCGACGAAAAACAGCGCCGACATCGTAAACGTGCAGAGCGCGACGACCTTTAGCTGTCCGTCGAAATCGCGACAATCCCGCACGCGCGAGACGAAAATGAGATGCCAAATAAGCGGCACAAAGCTAATTACGTAGAGTAGTTTTACGCCCGGCTCGCCGCGTAAAAGCGAGTAGCATAGCATCAGACCCGCTCCGCCCGCGATCAGCGCATAGTGATAGCGCTTAGCCGCACGCAGCCCGATACGAACGGGGATCGTGCGTTTGCCCTTGAGCTCGTCGTTTTGGATGTCGCGCATGTTGTTTAGATTTAGCACGGCGGTGCTTAGCATACCGCACGCGCACGCCGGCAGCAGTAGCGCCGCATCGAGCGAACGCGCGTATAAAAAATATGAGCCCAGCACGCTCAAAAGCCCAAAAAACAAAAACACGAAAACGTCGCCAAGCCCTTTGTAGCCGTATGCGCCGGCGCCCACGGTGTAGCGGATCGCGGCATATATCGACGTGCCGCCCAGCGTGAAAAATAGAGCCACGAGATAAAACTGCTCGCCGAATGCCAAAACGCTTAGCGCGAGGCTAGAAAATGCCGAAAGTAGCGCTGTAGCGACGATGACGCGCTTCATCTGCTCCGCGCTCATCTGCCCAGTTTGGATCGCGCGCCGCGGCCCCAGCCTACCATCGTCGTCGGTGCCCTTTACTGCGTCGCCGTAGTCATTAGCATAGTCGCTGAGTACCTGAAACATAAGCGTCGTAAGTAGCGCCAGTGCGAAAATATCCGCTCTAAATACGCCCGCGCCGTACGCCGCGCCGCTACCGAGCAGTACGCCCGAGACGCTAAGCGGCAGCGATCTAAGGCGAGCGGATGCGTAAAGAGCCTTTACTGTTATCATTTTTTACCTTTTGTTGATTTTTGGAGCCGAATTTACGGCGGACCCGAGATAAAATTTAGCGGAAAAACGCCAAAAATATTATAAATTTAGACTATTCGTAGAGTAAATTTTATTTAAATTCGCCTTTTTAATATAAATAGCGGTAAAATAGAGCCAAAAATTTTAGGAATTGTGATGAAAAAAGTTCTTACCGTTCAAGATATATCCTGCGTGGGCAAGGTTTCGCTGACCGTCGCATTGCCGATACTTAGCGCGATGGGGATGAGCACGAGCGTGATCCCTACGGCGGTTTTATCGATGCATACGGGCTTTTCGGGCTATACCTTTTGCGATCTAAGCTCGCAGATACGTGCGATCATGGCGCACTGGAAAGACCGCGGAGTGGTGTTTGACGGCATCTACACGGGCTTTTTGGGTTCGGCGGCGCAGATCGAGATTATGGGTGAGCTATTTGCGAGCTTCGGCGGCGCGGGCAAGACCATTTTGGTCGATCCTTGTATGGGCGATAACGGCGTGTTTTATCCGGGCTTTAACGAGGATTTTGCTCGTATGATGGCGCTTCTGTGCGCCCAGGCCGACGTCATCACGCCCAATATCACCGAGGCCTGCGCGATTACCGGCGTGCCGTACCGAGAGGACGCAGATAGGGATTTTATCATGGATCTGCTTGCAAGGCTTCGAGAGCTGGGCGCTAGACAGGTTATTTTAAAGGGCATCGGCTACATTGCCGATCAGTGCGGGGTTTTCAGCTACGATGCACGCACGGGCAGGACGAATGAGTATTTTCACGAGCTGCTGCCGGTCAAATTTAACGGCACCGGCGATATTTTCGCGGCCGTAGCCTTCGGCGCGATAATGCGCGGCAAGTCGCTGGAAACGGCGGTTCGAGTCGCTGCGGACTTCGTCGTCAGCACGATCAAAGAGACGATGAGCGACGAGGAGCGCAAGAACTACGAAGGGGTCGATTTCGAAGCGATAATTCCCGAGCTGGTGAGGAAAATCTAAGTTCTAGACGGATTTGGAACTCGCCGCGCGGACAGAGGATTTGTGGGAGAGCTTTAAAATTTTACCGCAAAAGGAAATTCCTAAATTTCATCTGCGGCGTGAAATTTTAAAATTTCAAAATTATGTGTCGTGTGAGGCATGGAATTTTATAGGCGACGTGGAATTTTAGAATTTATGCATTGCACGGGCTTATAATTTTATCTCCTGCATAGAATTTTAAAATTTGCACCGACGTAAAGATGCGAAATTTATCACTAGCGCTGAATTCTAAACGCAAGGCTACAGCGAATTTATTTGCTTGCGAGTTTGAGCTGCATTTTGAAATTTCGTACAAAATCTGCTTAAAATTTTATTCCTGCGAGTCGTGCGCCATGCACTTATAAAATAATCTCAAAATTTATGAGTAAAATTTAGATTAAAATCCATATCGATGTCACGCAGTTATAGTTTTCGGTATAGAATTTACGCGATGGGTTTATGACACGAATTTTATTTGAAATTTCGCTTTAAAATCTAAAATTTGCGAGGTGAAATTCCATCTGCAGTGGAAAGCTACCGCGTGAAATTTTGCGGCTGCTGCGTTTTATGATATAGGCAAAATACGCGCCGAGCGTGAAATTTTACAGCAAATATTGTGGAAAAATTCTATTATTTATCGCGTAGCGGTAGAATTTTACTGCGCGAAATCAAGCAGAATTCCGCGCATAAGTCTATAGCCGAAATTTACGCCGTGGCGAATGAGCTT
>NZ_CALHII010000231.1 GCF_938030815.1 uncultured Campylobacter sp. | reverse complement strand
GCGAGCTGGGTTCAGAACGTCGTGAGACAGTTCGGTCCCTATCTGCCGTGGGCGTAAGAAGATTGAGGAGAGTTGACCCTAGTACGAGAGGACCGGGTTGAACCGACCACTGGTGTACCGGTTGTTCTGCCAAGAGCACCGCCGGGTAGCTAAGTCGGGATGCGATAAGAGCTGAAAGCATCTAAGCTCGAAGCCGACTCCAAGATGAATCTTCTTTTAAGAGCTCTAGTAGACTACTAGTTTGATAGGCCGGATGTGTAATGGATGAAAGTCCTTTAGCTGACCGGTACTAATAGCTCGTTTGCTTATCTTTTAAGCATTACTTCCTTGTTAAGGATAAAATTGATTCCTAATTTTTCACTATGCTTCGTTAAACTTCGCTGCAGACTTCGGTCGCATACCATACGTATGCTCCCTCGTCTTTGCTCGTTTGCCTCGCCTAGCAAAAAATTAGTTCTCAATTCGAAATAGTAAATTTTTACTATGCCTTATCAACTTTTGTTTTTATAAAATAAGATCTGACTTTAACGATGAACGCAGTGTTAAATAAGAGATTATAAAAGATATCCGTAATCTATGTGATTAATCCAAGGTAGATTACGAAGTATTTTTGATATGAGGCGAATAGACAGGAACGAGTAAGGCTTCTATGCTACGGGGCTGAAATTCGTAACGTATTTGCAAGATATTACTATCAAACAATAAAAGCAATCCCTTATTTAACACTGCCTGTGGCTATACAGACGAGGAAACGCCTTGCTCCATCTCGAACCAAGAAGCTAAGCTCGTCCTGGCTGATGATACTATCCGTTACTCGGACAGGGAAAGTAGGTCGCTGCAGGCTTTGTTAGAATCTCATAACTTTCCATGCAATTTTCAATTTAAATTCTATTTCAGTATCTTTAGCTTATCGCTTCTTTTAGCCAATAAATATTGCTTGATAAATTTAAAATTCTATAACCTCTTTAGAATTTTAGAACCTTCTGCAAATAACAAATTTTAAATCTAGCCCTCCGCCACAATACAAAATCTCAAAACTCTGCATTAAATTTGACTTATATTGAGTGAAAAATGATACGGATTGAAATTTATCTCTATAATATTTGCTTGTTTGTATCGTTTTTAATACTATCTGTTGCGTTTGCTTTTTAACTTCTATGGCGCGATCTTTATTTCTAACCTCTACGAGCCTCATTTATGATTTATACGTTCGTTCGTTTTTTAATACATTGCCGCGCTTTTATATCTAAATTATAAAGCCACCGGCACTTATAAAGCTTTCCGCATGATTTAAACTATATGCCAAATAAAGCTTGGCAAGTGCTGTTGATTAATATAATGAAACGTTCTATAAGCATATAAAACCCTATTAAAAATCAAGCCCAGAAAAGCATGTCCTACAAAAGCAAGCTTATTGATGTGCTAAATTTTACTAAGATTACTCGTCTAGCTTTGCATGTAAAGTATCCGCGCCTCTCATAACACTAGTATCCCGTCGCTGTATGCGTCTAACATCGCCCGTAAAGCCTCCGTGCGTGGCAAGTGGGCTAAATTCCATAAATACTGCTGCTTAGTCTTTTACATGATTTAAATCCAAATCTAGTTTCAATGCTTGCGGTATTAAATTTAATCTATCTAGCTTTATCCTTTTCGGTCTTCAAAGAGGAGCAAAAAAGCGCTGTTAATTTAATATATCTAGCTTTATCCGCGCCTATCTGCTTTTTAAGATCAAGCTAAAATTTAACGTATTTATTAATAAAACGATCGAAGCAGATAAAATTTCAATATATCCACTTAAATTTTATCTCCCTTTAAGCCCACTGCAAATATAATCCTTACCGTATTGCAAGATAGCGTAATAGCGTATGGGCGCATTCCTTTTCTAGCACTGACGCGGGATAGGTATGCAAAAGCCTCAATGCTAATAGACGTTTTATTTGACAATACAAATATCTTAACCTTAAAGGACTTTTAATGAAAAACCTATTTAAATCCGCATTATTTCTATCGCTTCCTGCATTTATGCTAGCAGCAGTAAATTTAAACACCGCAAGTAAAGAGGAGCTTATGGCGCTTCCGGGCATCGGAGAGGCAAAAGCTCAGGCTATTATAGATTACCGCAAGGATAATAAATTTAAAGATATCGAGGATATCAAAAACATTAAAGGCATAGGCGATAAAAGATTTGAGCTTATTAAAGATGATCTTGCCGTAAGCGGCACTACTGATATAAGTGATCTAAAATCCGTAAAGCAAAAAGCAAACAAAAAGACCAAAGATACCGTCAAATCTGCTAAAGCCAAAGCAAATGCCAAATCAGAAAAGATGCAAGAGAAAATGGATGATAGCATGGATAAAGCTATGAACGATGACGGTAAAGTAAAAGGCTCTACGGCTAAGATGAAAGACGAAGCTAAAGAAGAGGGATCGTCTAAGGCTAAAGGTAAGAGAGGCAAGAAGGGTAAGAAAGAGTAATTTCTCCCGACCTTAGCTTTAAATTTATAAGCCTAGCGCTTGCGAGGAATGTATGATCTACGTAGCAAGCGTATAAATGTAGGCGGAGCTATGGAAGTGTGCAAGATTTCAATTCGCATCTTGCGTAATTAGCTTGCTCGACTATACTGTAGATTTAGAAGTTTACAGTTTGATTTAAACTTGCGGATGCGATTTTATTTTATGGTACGGCGAGCCGATATTTTTTTGGAATTTTAAGGTGCGAATCCCTGATTTATCATAAATTTCAATCTCACTGCTTTTAAGCAGAACTAAAATTACCCTAAAGACCGCCTAACTACAGCAAGGTATCGGCAAATCGA
Organism: uncultured Campylobacter sp.; assembly: GCF_938030815.1. Classification (GTDB taxonomy): domain Bacteria; phylum Campylobacterota; class Campylobacteria; order Campylobacterales; family Campylobacteraceae; genus Campylobacter_B. Next base: position 3,531 of record NZ_CALHII010000231.1, on the reverse strand, counting down.
GTACCGGCGCGTTTCAGCTAATGCCTAGAAATCGTGTAGGCTAAATGTCAAGCCATAAGAGATCATATAGCGGTTTAGGGCGGCAATTTTGCAGAAGCGGCAGTGGGTTTATTTTACAACAAAGCGTATGGCGTAGCGGTTAAACAGACCACAAGAGATAGATTTAAAGCAAATTTACCCTATTTAAACGCTAGCATTATTACGCCTGCGCCGATTAGTGCTAGCGCGAGCCATTCGCGAAGGCTCGGGTGCTCGCCTAAAAAGATCACGGCGATGATTACAACGAGTACTACGCTTAGTTTATCGATCGGTGCTACTTGATAGGCTTTGCCGATTTGTAGGGCTTTGAAATACGCTAGCCATGATGCACCCGTCGCCAGCCCACTTAGTATCAAAAATACCCAGTTGCGAGGGCTCAGGCTCGATAGCGGCTGCCAGGCTTTAGCGTAGCGCAGGAATGCGGCGAGACACAGGGCGATGATGATCGTGCGAATAAAAGTCGCGAAGTGAGAGTTGATCCCTTCGAGTCCGATTTTTGCAAATATCGCAGTCAGCGCCGCAAAGAGTGCTGATGCAAGCGCCCAAGCCGCCCAAGTTTCCATGATATTCCTTTATGAAATGAATTATTGGATTATAGTCCTATTTGGGTAAAATTTCCTTATAATTTCGCGAGCGTCGCAGCAAAAAGCTAAATCGCGAGCGAGCAATCCTACGAAGGCGGCATTGAAATTTTAAAATTTTAGCCGCAAAATACGGCTAAATTTCAGTTCCGACAAGTAAAGATTGCCTCGCACGCTACCGAATGAATTTGGGCGCCGTTTGAGTGGTGTGTCGCAAGACACGGTTCGCAGAAACTGTTATAAAATTTTGCTTTGGCAAGATAAAATTTTACCAAGGCAAGACGAGCTTTCTTTCGAATGCAAAATTCTATTTTAATTCAGCAAAAGCACGACCAAATACGCCTTCGCAAATCCAAACGCGATATAAATTTCCCCCGAGCAGAAAGATCTGAATTTAAAAAAATATTTATCGTTTGTATATAGAATCTCAAAATTTCTACGAGGAGAGCTTATGAAAAAATTTCTACTCGCGCTCATTGCTATATTCGTTTTAGCGGGCTGCGGCAGCGACCCGAAAGGCGTAGCCGAGGACTTCATCAGAGCTCTATACGAGGGCGACTCCAAGACTTTGGTTGATATCATCGACATACCCGATAAGGACAGATCGGACGACGGCTCTATGCAGATGATAAACGGCAAACTGATGCAAATGGCAGGTGCCGGCAAGGAGGAGGCCTCTAAGCGCGACGGGCTAAAAGGCGTCTCGGGCGAGCTGCAAAATAGCGACGAGAAATCGGCGCTCGTGAAAGTCGTCGTGTCTTTTAAAAACGGCACAAACCGCACCGAGAGCGTTAAACTCGTCAAAAAAGACGGCAAATGGAAGGTTGCGCTTTAGCCAAAAAGCTTCTCGTCTGCCTGATCTTTGCCCTAGGCGGGCTCGGCGAGCTTTGGACGCTAACGCGCGCGCCTGTCGCCAAAGAGCCGCTGCGAGTGCCGGATGAAATTTTATCAAATCTGCGCACGGGCGATCTCGTATTTCGCCTAGGAGACGTCACCGACAGCCGCATAATTGCAAGCGCGACGGATTTTAAATACTCGCACGTAGGCATGATCGTGCGCGAGCGTCCGCTCGTGATAGTGCACGCGGTAACGGGCGAAGGCGAGCGAGACGGCGTCGCGGCCGTTTCGATGCGGGAGTTTTTGGCACATGCGCGAGATTTCGGCGTGGCGCGGATGAAATTTTTAAACGAGGAGCAAAAGGAGCGCTTAGCTGCCTCTCTACTTAAGCGCGTCGGCGAGAGTTTTACGCTAAGACCTCGCGGCGAAGCGAACCTCTACTGCACGACGCTGCTCGAGCAGGAAATTTCAAAAATAACGGAATTTTCGCCGCAGTATTTCGAACTCAACCTAGCTGTCCTAGGCGAATACCTCGCGCCGAAGGCGTTTTGGCATTACGGCGGCGTTGAAATTTTATACGAGTGGTAGGCACGACCTAACTTGGAGCAGAATTTTGCGCGCTGTGTAAATTTAAATATCGCATCAATTCAAATCCGCGCATGAATAAAATTTGATCTTAAAATTTCGTGCCGTAAAATTTCGGTCAAAATTTCGCTTTGACGCTAAATTTTGAAATTCCGCACTCCGTAAAATTTCATATTAGAATTCTGCAGGGCATTAAATTTTATAAATTTCGCTAGCTACCGAATTTGCAAAATTGCCGCTCGCTTCAGATTCTGCACATTCTACGCGCAAAACAAAATTCCGCCTTGCTGCAGAATTTTCAAAAGACGAAATTTATAATTCGTAAAATTCTAAAAGAATAGAATTTTATAAAAAGCGCAACTTGAAAAATTTCAAAAAGCAAAGCGCGCGAGCTCTACGGCTCGCCGAAAAGCGCTTCGAGATTTTTAAGACCTTCTTCCTTGGAGACCTTTTTCTCACTCGCCGAACCGGTTTCGATAAGCTCGATCTCGCAGCCGCACAGCATCGAAGCCAGGCGGATATTTAGGCCGTTTTTGCCGATCGCTTTGCTTTTTTGATCGGGGTTTACATAGACGATCGCCTTGCCGTCCTGCGTTATTTTGACCGAGTTTACGATCGCGGGCGCCATTGCGCGAGTGATCAAAATTTCGGGACTTGCGGAGTATTCAAACGCGTCGATGCTCTCGCCGCCGCTTCCGTCTTGCAAATTTTTGCTTAAAAATCTACTCACCGCGTCGATGCGAGCGCCTCCTTTGCCGACGGTGGCACCTACCGGATCGACGTTTGGCGAGACGGCGCTAAGCGCGATCTTAGCGCGCCTACCCGGAATCCTCGCGCAAGCCTGAATGATGACGCTGCCGTCTTTGATCTCTGGGACTTCGGCAGCGAGCAGGGCTTCTAGAAATTTTGGGCTGGTGCGCGAAAGTTCCAGCCTGATGCCGTGAGATTTGTCGATGGCTACGTTTTTGATGACGGCTTGCAGCACGTCGCCGATTTTGAAATTCTCGCCCTTGATGCGGTTTTTTTGCGGCATGAAAGCCTTTGTATCCTCGATCTCTACGTAGGTTGTGCCGTCGTGATCGATCTTGGTGACCGTGCCGTGGGTGAGGGTGCCCACCTTGCTTTTATAGTTTTCAAAAATTTTCTCTTCAAGCAGCCGCTGTATATGAAAATTTAGCTCTCTAGCCAGCACGCCAGAAGCTGTGCGACCGAGATTTTCGATATTTATTTCGTAGCTTAGCTCATCGCCGATCTCTGCATTTTCGCCTATTTTTTTGGCTTCGCTAAGCGCTATGAAGTTGTGATCACCGAGTCGCTCATCATCATCCGCGACGACGTGGACCTTTTGGTAGAGCTTAACGCGTTTGGTCTGCGGATCGACTTCGCTGTCGTAAAGATACTCCTCGCCGAAAAGTCTTTTTGCGGTCTGGATGAACGCCGTTTTGACGCGCTCTTTGACGTCTGCGGGCTCAAGCCCCTTTTCATTTGC
>NZ_CALHII010000230.1 GCF_938030815.1 uncultured Campylobacter sp. | reverse complement strand
TATTTGAAGTAAGCAAATTGGAGATAAATTTATTAGCTAAATTTATCACCGAGCGCAACAAAAAGGGCGATGCCTAGAGTTAAATTTAGATTTTAGCAGAGCCGGTAAAGTTTATAAAATTTAAAAATATAGTTGAAATTTTGCGCTCTCGCTTTAGGCCTTTAAATTTGACTCAAAATTTTGCAATCCGTCAAATTTAATCCTATCTGCTAATTTCTGTCATGGACGTGAACACAGATAGAGCTTATCGCTCCTGGTGCGCCAAAAGAGGATAAATTTACGGCGGAATTTCACGCAGTCCGGGTAAAATTTTATTCGAGAAATGAGAACGGATTTAAAATTTAACCGTTTTTTCAAGCGAATTTTGCCACAATTACGCTCAAATTTCATTGGGGCGAAAGATGAAAAAATATACCAAGCAAATCCTCGCGATGCTCGCGCTAAACGCGATCTACAGCGGCTCGGGGATCTTGATTTTAAGCTTTATCAATAAATATCTACTTGACGGCGCCGAAAGAGGCGGCAGGATCATCGCGCTATTTTTCGCGCTCTTGGCGCTATTTTTGCTGCTTTCGGTGCTAAGCCGCATCATGCTTTGCAAGATGGAAAACGACTTCGTATTCGATCTGCGCACCAAGATCATCAAGCAGATCATCGATACGAAGTTCGAGCGCATCGAGGCTGCGTCGAAGGCGAACCTGCTTGCATCCCTTTCCAGTGATATTTCGCGCCTGACCGAGGGCTTTATGCGCATCTCCGAGCTTATTCAAGGCGCGATGATCGTGCTATTTTGCGGCATCTACGTGCTATACATCGCGCCTATGATGTTTGCGTTTTTATTCGTTTGGATCGGCGCGCTGATGATTTTCAATCGTTTTTTGATGAAAAAGGTCATGCAAAATTACGATCTGTACCGCCAAAACGAGGACGTTTTGTATAAAAACTACGCCGCGGCGATCGAGGGGCACAAGGAGCTGTCGCTAAGCCTAGCCAAAGCAAAGAGCCTATACGAAAACGACTTTTTGCCCAATGCGCAAAATTTACGCCAAAGCTCGCTGCGAGCCGAGGTTTACGGCGCGTTTGCGAGTAATTTTATGAACGTAATGATGCTAGGCGCCGTAGGCTTTGTGCTTTATTTCGGGCTTAGCGGCGGCAAAGCAGAGCTTGCAAACGCCGTAACGATCGCGCTTACGGTGCTTTTTTTGCGTGCGCCTTTGATGATGCTCATATTCTCGCTTCCTAGCGTGCTGCGCGCCAAGATCGCCTACGCAAAGATCAATGAGCTGGGCTTAGATCCATTCGTGCAGGGCTTTGATCTTGCTCAAATGCAGCCGTGGCGCAGCTTGGAGCTTAAAGACGTGGGCTTTTCGTATCCAGACGGTAAATTCGGCATCAAAGGGGTAAGCTTGCAGCTAAATGCGGGCGAGACGGTGTTTTTAATCGGCGAAAACGGCAGCGGAAAATCGACGCTTTTTATGATTTTAGCGGGCCTTTATACGCCGCAAGCAGGCAAAATTTTAGCCGACGGCGCGGCCCTTAAACCCTCTGATCTGCGCGCCTACAGCAACAACATAAGCGCGGTTTTCAGCGATTTTTATCTTTTCGACTACGCTACTGGCGATGCGGACATCGCGCGCGAGTGGCTGGCGCTTACGCACCTGAAGGATAAGGTTGAGCTAAAGGGGGCTAAATTTAGCACCACGAGCCTATCTAGCGGGCAGCGCAAGCGCTTGGCGCTCGTAAGCGTGCTGATGGATGGGCGAAAATTTTTGATGCTCGATGAGTTTGCGGCCGATCTCGATCCGCAGTTTCGCGCGGAGTTTTACGAGCGGATTTTGCCGGAGCTGAAATCGCGCGGATACACGATCTTCGCGATCTCACACGATGATAAATACTTCGGTGCTGCAGATAAAATTTATAAGATGCAAAGAGGCGAAATGTCGCGCATAAAGTAAAGCGGCGAAATTTTAAAATTCTACGCAGAATTTCGCGATGGAATTTGGCGTCTAGATGAAATTTCGCCTTAGGATTTCGCTGCGAAATTCTACGATTGAAATTTAAGTGGCAAGGCGAAATTTGCTTAAAATTTTACAGCATAAATTCCGCTTCAAGCCCCTACGCTAAAGTTCGAAGTAAATAGAATTTCGCCCCTTTAGCGCAAATTGCAAAAATTTAACCGAAATTTACTAAATTTTGATTATACTGCATCCACAATTTAAAAAGAAAGGATAGGAATGAAAAAAGTTCTTATTGCATGTGCTGCGGTTGCGGCGTTTAGTTCGAGTGTATTCGCCGCTGATGGCGCTACTTTATATAAAAAATGCGTGGCCTGTCATGGAGCTAACGCCGAGAAGCCTTATCTTGGCGGCAAAGTACCTGCGCTAAACACCCTAAGCAAGGAAGATATCATCGCTAGCCTAAAAGGCTACAAAGACGGCACTCTAGGCGAGGGCAAGGGAAAATTCGGCATGATGGGCGTTATGAAGGGTCAAGCAGCTTCACTTAACGACGAATCGATCGAAGCGCTAGCCGATTTCATCGTCTCTAAAAAATAATTTCAAACTTCATTCGGCGGGCTTCGCGCTCGCCGAGTTTAGCTTAATTTAAAATTTTAAAATTCTACGCTAATATCACGTAAAAATTCCAAAGGCTCATAAATGTTTAACGGACTGATCAGAGAGATCGCGCAGGTCGCGAGCTTTAGCGGCGATTTGCTGCGACTGCGCGCGAGATACCGCCCCGCGCTCGGTGATAGCGTCGCGGTAAACGGCGCGTGCCTGAGCGTGACGCGGTTTTTTGCGGACGGATTTGCGGTGCAGCTTTCGAGCGAAACGGCGCGCGTCATCGCCGCACAAAACCTGCACGGACCTGTGCATATCGAGCCAGCGATGCGGCTAGGCGAGCGCATAGACGGGCATTTGATCCAAGGGCATATCGATGCCGTGGGTGAAATTTATAAAATTTCAAAGCTTGCAAGCGGCGTCGATTTTTTCATCCGAGCGCCGCTGCATATAGCGCCGCTGCTAGCGCCGAAAGGCTCGGTAGCGATCGACGGCGTGAGCCTAACGATCAACGAAGTGCTTGAGGGCAGCGGCATGCACGGGCGAAATTTTAACAGCCAAGGTCTTGACGGCGGAAATTTTATTCGCAAAGAGCTGCGCGACGCAAATTTTAACGGCGCAAGCTTGCGCGGGCCAAATTCTAGCGGCTCAAATTCCGTTCGCGATCCGAACTCCTTGGACGTAAATTTAAAGAGCGGAGCGCAAAGCTGCGCCATTCGCCTTACGATCATCCCGCTCACGCTCAAAGATACACTCTTTGGATCCTACAAAATCGGGCGCCGCGTAAATATCGAAACCGATCTGCTCGCGCGATACGTTGCAGCGCAGTTACGCTTTGCCGGCGGACGACCCGCCAGTCGCGGCACTGTCGCTGCGCGCGATGATAGCGCCGAGGGCGAAAAAGACAGACTTTCGTGGGACACAGTAGATAAAATTTTGAGCCTGTATTAAGCGGCGCGCGATGACTAACACCGAAATTTGCAGAGAAAATCTTGAGTTTGTATTGGACGGGCACGGCGTGCTAGCGGGCTTTAGCACGCGGCTTGGCGGCGTAAGCAGCGGAGCCTACGCAGGTCTAAATTTAGGGGATCACGTAGGCGACGATCCGCAAAACGTCGCGCAAAACCGCGAAATTTTAGCCGCCGCGCTCGGTATCGCGCCGCGAAATTTAAAATTTATGCGCCAGATCCACTCGAACAAAGTTGAAATTTTACGCGCAGCTAGCGATAAAATCCTGCCCTACGACGGGCTCGTGACCGATCTGCGCGGCGTGGCGCTGTGCGTGCTGGTAGCGGACTGCTCGCCCGTGCTGATCGCGGACGAGCGGCGCGGCGTGGTTGCTGCTGTGCATGCGGGGCGCGCGGGCGTGATAGGGCGGATCTGCACCAATGCGATAATTTTGATGAGCGAGCGCTTCGGCTGCGTGGCTGCGGAGCTGAAGGTATTCGTGGGCGCGAATATCAAGGCGCGAAACTACGAACTTGGCGGGCTTGATCTGGGCGAGTTTGAGCGTTACAAAACGCAGGGGCATTTCGATATGAACGCCGCGCTGCGCGACGAGCTCGTAGCTGCGGGGGTGCGAAACGTTAAATTTGATCCGCGCTGCACTTTTGAGAGCGAGCGGCATTTTTCATACCGCAGAGACGGCGTGACGGGGCGCTTCTGCGGCTTTGTGATGAATAAAATTTAATTTAAAATTCATGCATTTTAATTGTAAATTTGTTGTAGGATAGAAGGGGCATTTGTCGTGAAATCTTAAGCAAATTTGCATGCGTCAGAATAAAAACGAAACACTATATAAGTTATGTAAAATCGCATAACAATCAAGCTTATTTTAATAAAATTTTAAATATAATTCTTATTTCATTTCACACGCATCAATCCTTGATTTAGTTGTAAATTTAGAGCAGATTTACGGGCGGATGCGGAGGAATAAACTAAATTTCGGGGCAACCCACAAGGAGAAAACTCATGGTAACAATGAGAGATTTGCTAGAGTGCGGCGTTCATTTCGGACACCAAACACGCAGATGGAATCCGAAGATGAAAAAATTCATTTTCGGCGAGAGAAAAGGTATCTACATCATAGATCTACAAAAAACTATCCGCTACTTCCGCTACACTTATAATATCGTACGCGACGCGGCTGCAGAGGGCAAGACGGTACTTTTCGTAGGCACCAAAAAACAAGCCGGCGCGACGCTAAAAGAGTACGCCGAAAAATGCGGTATGCCTTATGTGAGCCACAGATGGCTAGGCGGCATGCTAACGAATTTTTCCACTATCAAGCAATCGATCCGCAAGCTCGAAGTAATCGAGACCATGGAAGAGGACGGTTCGATAAATTTACTAACCAAAAAAGAGGCGCTAATGCTTCGCCGTAAAAAAGAGAAACTCGAGCTTTATCTAGGCGGTATTCGCAATATGAAGGGCTTGCCTGATATGATCTTCGTCATCGACGTTGTAAAAGAAAAGATCGCCGTAGCGGAAGCTAACCGCCTAAAAATGCCGGTTATCGCGCCTTTGGATACGAACTGCGATCCGGACGTAGTCGATTTCCCGATACCTGGCAACGACGATGCGATCCGCTCGGTTCAGCTTTTCTGCCAAGAGATGGCTGAGGCGATCAACGAAGGCAAGGCGCTTCGCGATCAAGACGCAAGCGAGGATGTCGAACAGAGCGAAGCCGTCAGCGATGAGGAGAAAGAGGAAGTCGTAGCCGAGGCGATGAGCGAAGAGGATTTTGACATAAGCGAGGACGAAGAGTAATGGAAATCAGCGCGCAAATGGTAAAAGAGCTCCGCGAAAGCACCGGAGCGGGGATGATGGACTGCAAAAAGGCTTTGGTTGAAACAGACGGCGATATGGATAAGGCCGTCGATCTACTTCGCGAAAAAGGTCTCGGAAAGGCCGCTAAAAAAGCCGACCGCTTAGCTAGCGAAGGCCTAGTGAGCGTTGAAGTGGGCGCGGATCACAAGATCGCCACCATAAGCGAGATAAATTCCGAAACCGACTTCGTAGCTAAAAATCAAAATTTTATAAATTTAGTTAAAAATACTACTCTACATATCCAAAGCAAAGGCATTAGCAGCATTGATGAGCTAAATTCCAGCATCATCGACGGCGTTAAATTTGATGAGCATCTAAAGAGCCAGATCGCTACGATCGGCGAAAATTTGGTCGTTAGAAGATTTGAGACGATTAAGGCGGGCGCAAACGGCGTAGTAAACGGCTATCTGCATTCAAACGGCCGCGTAGGCGTCATCATCGCCGCAGCTTGCGACAGCGAGCAGACTGCACAGAATGCGCAGGAGCTTATAAAAAATCTCTGCATGCACGCAGCCGCGATGAAACCGCAGGTCATCAGCTATAAAGAGCTTGATCCTGATTTTATCGAGAAGGAATTTTTGGCTCTTAAAGGCGAGTTTGAGAAAGAAAACGAGGAGTTTGTGCGCTTAGGTAAGCCCCTTCATAAGATCCCGCAGTTTGGCTCGCGCGCGCATCTAAGCGATGAAATTTTAGCCAAAGAGATCGAAGCTTTAAAAGACGAGCTTCGCAAGCAAAATAAGCCTGAAAAAATTTGGGATAAAATTTTACCGGGCCAGATCGATCGCTTCATCGCCGACAATACTCAGATCGATCAGCGCCTCACGTTGCTAGGGCAATTTTACGTAATGGACGATAAGAAAACTGTCGAGCAGGTTATCGAGGAAGAAGCTAAAAAACTAGGTGGCAAAATCGAGATCGTAAAATACATCCGCTTCGAAGTGGGCGAAGGCCTAGAGAAAAAGAGCGAAGACTTCGCAGCCGAAGTAGCGGCTCAAATCGGCTAAATATGGAACTTCTAAAGGGCGTAAATCTTACTCACGCGTATGATTATACGCTCTTTGAAAATGTAAGCTTAAGTGTTGGGGAGGGCGAGAGCATCGCCATTTTGGGCGTTAGCGGCTGCGGCAAATCGACCCTGCTTCATATTTTATGCACGCTCTTAAAACCGAACTCGGGCGAGGTAATCTATAACGGGCGCAGTATTTACGAGCTAAGCTCCGATGAGAGACTTAAAATCCGCCGTAACGACTTTGGCATAATATTTCAATCTCACTACCTTTTTAAGGGCTTCTCCTCTGGCGAAAATATCGAACTCGCTGCTAAACTTACGAATAATGCGATAGATGATGAAATTTTAAAAAAGCTTCAGATCGAACATACTTTAAAGCAAGGCGTGGGCGAGCTTAGCGGCGGACAGCAGCAGCGCGTGAGCATCGCTCGTATACTTTGCAAAAAGCCACGCATAATCTTTGCCGACGAGCCTACTGGAAATTTAGATAAGGATACCGCAAACGAGGTCATGAACGTGATTTTTGATTACGTAAAATCCAGTCGTGGCGCGCTCGTGCTCGTGACCCACGATGAGAATTTAGCGCAAAAATGCTGCAAAGTTTATCGACTAAATAACCGAAATTTAGCGCAAATATAAGCAATTAATAACCAAAAATATCTTACAATAGCCCAAATTCTTTCTAAAAGGTCATAAATGAAAATTCTACTTGACAATCACAATGAGCAGGTTGCAAGTGTCGTAAATATTTGCTGCGAGCGCATCGGTGCGGACCTAGTAGCATATAGTGCGGACGAGAGTGAATATGATTTGACGATAAAAAATTATGAAGATGGCGATGATATTTCAAAATTTGATCTTAATAAGACGCTGTTTCTGACGCCTAAGAATGTCTCGGTGCCAGGAGCGCGATACACCCTTACCAAGCCTTTTTCGCCGCTTGAGCTCATCACGTTTATCAGCGAGTTTTCGGTTCAAAATATGAGCGTGCAGGCGAAAGAAAAAATGGCGAAAGAATTTGCCGATGCAAGCTCTGTGATGAAAGAGATCGACGCGATTGATCAGGCAAATTCCGCTTCGGGTAGTAATTTTGAAGAGCTTGTGGATAGCTTTTATGACTCCGGCAAGGATATACCGCTTTCGCAGCTGGCAAACGATATAGCGCCCGAGATTGCAGATGATGTGCCGCTTTCGCAGTTGGTAGGCGATATGCCGCGCACGGACGAGATCGCAGATGATATTCCGCTCTCACAGCTTGCAGATGAAGCGGCTATTGCGGAGACTATCGCCGATGATACGCCGCTTAACGCCGTCGCAGAAAAGATTGCGGATAATATCGCAGATGATATGCCTCTAAACTTAGCTGCTAGCGATATCCCTGAGGATGTGCCGTTAAATAGTATCGGCACAAACAAACCCGCCGAAAGTAATCACGCGCCTCAAGATGAAATTTCACTCGCAAAGGATGATGCTCCGATAGCTCTAGCGGCGCTAGATGATGAAAATCCTAAGAATTCCAAAACGGATAAATCGCAGACAGAAGATGAAATTCCCGCCACACGGGCAAGCGAAACTTTACCGCTTGCGCAGCAAGACGAGTCGCAAAGAGCTGGCAGCTCTAATGAAACTGCTGTTGAAAAAAAGGCAGACGCTGCGCTTAATTTAGAGGAAGCGAAAGGTCCTGCGGATGTTACGCTTAAACAGCATGAGTCAGACGGCTCATTTGCCTATAAAACAGATGAAAAAAATTCTGCCTCGCAAGTAGTGCAAGATGCAGCCGGCGCGTCTGTTAACAGCGGATTTGATATGGATTTTTCCAGGCTTTTCGATAGTGCCGGCATGCCCGTGGAGGAGTTTGGCGGATATGATAATTTTGCCGCGGCTGCGTTTGCTTCTGATGAAAAAGAGGATAAAAAATCTGCGCATGATAAAAATAAAACGGCTACGGATTTTCAAAAAACGCAAATTTCGTCTCAATCCGAGGTCGCTTCAGATGCGCCGATTGCGTTAGCGGGTGCGGGCGATATACCTCGTGAAAATCTTTATAACGCCGTTCCGTTTCAAAGTATGGAATTTACTGGCGGACTTGCACAGAATATGCCTATGTCTGCTCATAATGAAGCATGGAATTCAATTGGCGCAAATTTCGCAGCTTCCGCGAATTTCGTAGCTTCTACGAATTCTACTCCTGCGCCGAATTTTTCGGAGCTAAACTTGCCGCACATATTAGATGCCTCAGATTTACCGAAGCAAAGCGAGCAAGCCAATAGCGTTGCCGGCGGGTTTGCGGACGGATTTTTGCGCGCTATGGAGGGCGATTTCGCAAACTCGTTTGCCGCAAGCTCCGCTGATAGCGAGCAATTTAAATCCGGCAAGCTCGCAAAGAGCGCCGCGCAGCAGATAAAATTTAATGCTTCAAAGCCTTCGGAGCGCACCGAATTTAAAGCGCATAAATTTGGTGCGTCCGAGCAGGTAAATGAGATGAAATTTGGCGCACAAGCTATGCCGAATGAGCTTGCCGCTTCGGCTGCGGCGGAGTTTGCCAGCCTTATGGCAAGCGAGTTAGAGCCTAGCGCCAAAAGCGAGTCTCTGCGTAACGAGCACGGTAAAAAACCGAGCGCTGAGGAGCTGAAAACCAAGTTGCGTGATGATCTAGAAGCGGGCATCGCAAACACGATCGAGAAATTTGCGGGCAGTAAGGACGCCAAAGACGCGCTGGGTTTGAAGTTCTACATCGCCCAACAGCAGCTCAAAACCAAGG
>NZ_CALHII010000229.1 GCF_938030815.1 uncultured Campylobacter sp. | reverse complement strand
GCAAAATTTCAATGCTTAGCGGCATAAAAGCGGCGGCGCTTTACCGCAACTGCGTAATTGTCTGCATCTGTGTCATTGCCATAACAAGCATCTTTTTATCGATTCCTTTATCGATCTCACATAAGCATTTGGCAATGATATTGTGCATTTTGATAGCGTTTGCAGGCACAATCTACATGATCGTAGCGTGGTTTTGCATAAATTTTGCTTTAGCGCGCGTAAGCGGCGTAGGGATCTTTGAGACATATGTGTGGCTCTGCGTCATCCTTTTTCCATTAAATGCACTATACCATTTGATATTCCCCATAACCCTCACAATAACTAGCATCGTGCATCTGCTAGCCTGGAGCAAGATAGAAAAGATAAGCGTAAAAGTTTAGAATTTCGCAAATATCTTGTCGCGATAGAATTCCGATCTTGTCGGTTTAATTTATATTTTATGCTTGTTTATATATACTTCGGGTCAAATTTTTAAAAAGGGTTTATATATGCAATTCATTGTATCTCAGGCAAGAAAAGAGGGGATGATCAGCACCGGCATCGATCTATTTTTGGCGGCATTACCCGTGGTTTTTATCGTGGTAGGCTATGTCTCTTTCAGCGAGCCATGGCGCCTTGACGACGAGACGATAAATTATATCGCTAGCGGAATTTTGATCGCTTTTATTTGTGTTTCGGCATTTTTCAGATTGCAGGCACTCCGAAAAATTTCAGCGCTTAGCGGCATAAAAGCAGCGACACTTTATCGCAACTGCATAATAATCTGCGTCTGCTTTTTTGCGCTAGCGCTCGTGCTCAATTACCTTTATCCAAGGGAGCCTGACGTAGACGGCGGGCAGAGTGATAATCCATTTGCGGCGATATTTGGACTAGCGCTTTTCGTAGGCGTTATTTACATAATCGTCGCATGGTTTCGCATAAATTTCTCTTTGGCGCGCGTAAGCGGCGTGAGTACCTTTCGGACTTATGTGTGGCTCTGTGTGGGACTTTTTGTACTAAACATATTATGCAACGTAGCGATTATTGCTATAGCCATTTCCGAGCCACGGACCGAGCAGGTCTCAGCTTTAGCTATTGCTGTCGTAATGCTTAAACTGCTCCTGCCATTTGCCGCTCTCATAATAACTGGCATCGTGCACCTACTAGCCTGGAGTAAGATAGAAAAGATAAGCGCGGAGGTTTAAATTTTAAATTTCATAAACCTCTTGTCACGATAAAATTTCGCTCTTTTCGGTTTGATT
>NZ_CALHII010000228.1 GCF_938030815.1 uncultured Campylobacter sp. | reverse complement strand
GATCACTCTCAGGCTCCGCTTCGGGAAAAATTTCTTAGCGTTCATCCCCACGTATTGCATCAGACTATCGCCCATAAAAAGCACCTCATCGCCTGCATTTAGGCGGATCTTGCCATCGTCGCTAAGCGAAATTTTAGCATCAACCTCCACGGAGCTTTGCGTCGTTAAATTCTGCTCCAAAGCCTGCGGAGCGGGAAGTTGAGAATCGGAATTTTCGCCGCTTTGCAAGGTTGCGCTTGCCGTGACGGGATTTTGCGACGCAGAGGAGCTGCGTGGCACAGAGCTTGTTGTAGTCTGGCTTTGTGACGCGGAATTTCGCGAAGTAGAATTTTGAGGGATGGAATTTTGTTCGTAAGGCTCCTGCGCAGAATCGCGCGTCTTTAAATGATGCGTAGAATTATTTAAGGCAGAATTCTTCGCGGCATGGGCTTGCGGCTTGCTACCTTGCGGCTTAACGCTTTGCGAAGCATCGTGATCTCGCACCCTCGTGCTTTGCAAAGCTTGATTTTCCGCCATGCGATCTTGCACAGGTTTTTTAAAATTTTCGCTTCCACTATGCGGACTTACGTCCTCATCCTTGCTAATATCCTCGCCTTTGATACGCTGCTCAAGCCTATCTGCGCCATTTGCAATCTTTTCGTAGATCTCTCCACCTACGCGAAACGGCGAGCGGCGCAGCCATTCTTCTAGCCCAAAGTCATCGTGAAATCGCTGCTCCAAATAATAAAGCAGCGAGCCTTGCATAAAAAATGCCGAGAAAAGCAGCGCAAAAAGCAGAGTCGAAACAAACCTAAGCATCTAAAATCCTGCGTAGATGAAATTTGGAATTCCGCTTGGCATCAGCGCGAAAATTAGCGTGAATATCACGCCGAGCGCGAGAGCTTTAGGCAAAAACGGCAGCTCAGCAAAAAGCGCGATTAAAGTATCTTTAAGAGCTGAAATTTTAGGATAAACAAAAATCCCCGCTAAAATCACCGCAAGCACCGCTAGCTCGCTAATATCTCCGAAAACTCGCGCGCGGGTAAAAGCGCTCAAAATCGCCGCCGCATCTGGCAGGGAATTGGCGAAAAAAATCCAAGCGAAACTTACAAAAATATAGGTACAAAATAGTGCCAAATACGGATTTAGCGGCTTTACGCCCACTTTGGCAAGACATTTTAAAAATACAAGCGCCACTCCATGCAAAAGCCCCCAAATCAAAAAATTTAATCCCGCACCGTGCCAAATGCCCGAGAGCGCAAACGCGATTAGCAAATTTACGCAGGTGCGCGCAAAGCCATTGCGCGAGCCACCAAGCGGGATATAAATATAATCGCGTATAAACGTGGATAAACTGATATGCCAGCGATCCCAAAACTCGCCTAAATTCTTAGCCGCGTAGGGCATATTAAAATTCTGAGGCAGCTTAAAGCCCATCGTAAGCCCAAGAGCCCGCGCCATATCGATAAAGCCGCTAAAATTCGTATAAAGCACCACGCCATAAAGTAGCAGTGCAGCTAGAATTTGCGCCGCGGAGGACTCAGGCTCATCGCCGTAAACGCCCGAAATCACATCGCTATAATACACGCCCAAATAGCCGCTAATAAGTAGCAGCTTAACTAAGGCAAAAATTATAAGCACATAAATTTCATCGGCATTGCCAAAGTGCTTGAAGCGATCAAACTGCGGCAGTACTGGCTCTACGCCCTTGGCAGCGCTAGCGCGCCCGATAGGACCCATCACGACGCTAGGGAAAAACGCTAAAAAGCACGCCAAGCTCAAAAAGCCCTGCTCGCCGCATTCGCGCCTATAAACCGAGACGAAATAGGTGATCGACATAAAAACATAATATGAAATTCCAAGCGGAAACGCCACGCTATCTACGGCACCTAGGTGCAGTGCGGCAAGCGCGGCATTGAAAAACTCCCTGACGTAGCCATAATATTTAAAAAATGCGAGAAAAAATAAGCCGCAAGCAACCGCCGCAAGCATCACCGCACGCGCCTTCGCAGTTGGTAACGGAATCTGCTTCGCTAACCCCGCTTCTTGCACCTGCTTGACTATGCCAGCTTGTTTTGTTGCGCTCATCTGCTTGGCTGCCGCTTTACGCGATAGCTTTTTCTTGCGCAAAGACTGCTTTGCGGGCGGTATGGCTTTTGCGGCTACGCGATTAGCGCGCGCGATACACACACCTGCAAAATATACGAAAGCACTATAGGCTGCAAGTACCAGCGCAAAGCGCGGATTTACGGAGCACATGAAGCCATAGCTTGCTAACAGGATCAGGATTTTTTGCGCGAAAATATGATTTTTGAGCGTCCAATAAACGATTAAAAACACTAAAAAAGCAAGGACAAACTCAGGCGAAAAAAATGTCATTAATCTTTCCAATTTAAATTTTTAAAGCTCTTGCGGCTTTTAAACGCTTGCGGCGTGAGATTTATACGAAGCGAAAAAGCTTTTTTAAATCGCTTGCAGCGCAATATTTTATGCGCAGGCAC
Organism: uncultured Campylobacter sp.; assembly: GCF_938030815.1. Lineage (GTDB taxonomy): Bacteria > Campylobacterota > Campylobacteria > Campylobacterales > Campylobacteraceae > Campylobacter_B. The sequence goes on along the minus strand of NZ_CALHII010000228.1, from coordinate 8,158 downwards.
AGCATTACGTCGCTAAACGCGCTAATAAATTTAGCGTCCAAATCCTTAGATTCACGGACAGCTTGCAGCAAGCCCTTGCCACGTGAGCAAAATTCCACCACAATGGCAAAATTTGAAACGCAAATGAGGGCTCGGCGCACAAATAAAATTTTTAAACGCGCTGAGCGGTTTGCCATCAAATTCTTATAAAACCTCACAAACGCAGTCTCGCAGGTTCTACCCGAAAGATTTCAAAATAAGCGCCTTGGAATCATGCTATATAAATTAGACGCGCGCGATGCCACTAAAATCCTACAAAATAAGATGAGCCACACTTCATCACAACTATGAGGGCTAAAATTCTACAAAGCAAAATTTTAAAAGCCAAAAAATTTTGCAGCGATAATAAAATTCCGCCCGTTAAAATCTGCCGCGCAAAATTACTAAGTAAAATCTCACTTTAAAGCGTGATAGAAACCATCTAAAAGCTGCACCTGCGCCTTATAAGCCAAAATCATGGCTTTTAATTTTTACTACAAATTGCAGATCTGCGCCGCCATAAAGGCTCTTTTAATTTTATGGTAACGCAAACGCGCCTTGCGCTAGCCTCGCTCGTTCTTTCTTACAAAAAACACAAGTTAAAATCAATGAGTTCCGCGTCGTAAATTTTGGCTCTAACTCGAATTTAATGCGGCTACACAGATTTTAGTTTGAGCTGAAATTTAACGTAGCAGAGCTGGACCTCGTTTCGTAACCCAGCCATTCTAACGAGATAATGTAAATTTTAATTTGCAATTTAAAATTTCTAGCGCAACGATACCGGCTTTGGCTCGCGTTTTGCAATTCTAATCTAGCGGCGTAAACAGTTCATAAAGCGCCGCGTAAAATTGCAAATTCCAGCGTTTTTTATTCGGCTGGCTAGGTTTGTACGCACAAGGGATCAATTTGCGAGAATTTAAAATTTTATCGCTTGCCCCAGCCCGCCTTCAGGGCAATCACGATAAAATTTACGCTCCGCACCTCAAGCAAGCGAGCAGTTACGATGAAATTCCAAGCTAGCAGTCGAGATGAAATTTTACGTCGCATTTTAAAAAGATCCCGCGCATGCCCAACTGAGAAATCCGTAAATCTCGCGCAAAATTTCACATCGCCGTATTACTTAGCAGCTATCAAATATGCTTGCCAAGCAGACGCAGTGAAATTTCGCACTGCCCTTTAATACTCGCTCGAAGTAAAATTTCGCGCAGCTGTTTTAACAATCCATACTCGAAATAAACGTTCCACATAATTCTATCGCAAAACGGCTGCCGGGCGGAATTTTGCCCGACAGCAAAGTCTTTTTCTGCGTGAAATTTATGCTTCTGTGCGGATGATCCTAACCGCTTCGACCATATTTTTTAAGCTCGGCTCCACCTCTTCCCATTTGCGAGTTTTTAGGCCGCAGTCCGGGTTGATCCACAGCTGCTCTTTCGGAAGCACCTCAAGCAGCGCGCGGATCTGGCTTACCAGCTCATGTACGCTAGGAATTCGCGGGCTGTGGATGTCGTAAACGCCGGGGCCGACCTCCTGCTTGTAGCCGACCGATCTAAAAATTTTAAGCAGCTCATTGCCGCTGCGAGCGGTTTCGATGCTGATTACGTCGGCGTCCATCGCCTCGATCGTCTTGATGATGTCGTTAAACTCCGAATAGCACATATGCGTATGGATCTGCGTCTGCGCTTTGGCTGCGCTAACGGCGAGCTTAAAGGCGCTGACGGCAAATTTTTCATACGCAGGGATATTTTCGGATCTAAGCGGATAGCCCTCTTTAAACGCAGCTTCATCCACCTGAATGATCTTGATACCCGCGTCTTGCAGATCCGAAATTTCATCGAAAATCGCAAGTGCGAGCTGTTTTACTATCTGATCGCGAGGCTTATCGTCGCGCACGAAGCTCCAGTTCATCATCGTAACAGGTCCCGTTAGCATGCCCTTCATAATCTTTTTAGTGCGGCTTTGGGCGTATTTGATCCACTCCACGGTCATCGGTTTTGGGCGGCTCACGTCGCCGAAAAGTAGCGGCGGTTTCACGCAGCGGCTGCCGTAGCTCTGCACCCAGCCGTTGGCACTAAACGCGTATCCGCTCATCTGCTCGCCGAAATACTCAACCATATCGTTGCGCTCAGGCTCGCCGTGAACCAGCACGTCCAGACCAATCTCATCTTGAAATTTAACGCAGTCGTCGATGTAGGCTTTGATGTCACGCTCGTAGGCTTCGCGGCCAATTAAGCCCTTTTTATAGGCGTTGCGAACCTGGCGAAGCTCGGCAGTCTGAGGAAAGGAGCCGATCGTAGTGGTAGGTAAAATTCCATAGCCTAGCTCCTTTTTCTGCACCTTGATGCGATCCTCGTAGCGATCGGCGCGCTCGAATTTATTTAAATTTGCGGCGCGGCTTTGAACTCGCTCATCGTGAATTAGAGGCGAGCTAGCGCGGGTTTTAGCGGATTTTTGATTTTCCTCGTAAGCTTTCATGCCGTGTTCGCACATCGGAATTTCAAAGAAAAGATGGGTTAAAATAGAAATTTCACTTAACTTTTCGACCGCGAAACTTAGCCAGGATCTGATCTCGGTGCTTAGCTTGTCCTCATATTTTAGCGTGAAAGGCACGTGCAAAAGCGAGCAGGAGGTGCCCACATAGATGCGCTCCTTAGGCACGTAGGCTTCGATGGCTTTGAGCTGAGCGAGCTTTTTGTCGATGTCGCTCTTCCAGATATTGCGCCCGTCGATCACGCCCGCAAAAAGCACGGTCTTGGCGTCTTTTAAAATTTGAAGCTCTTTTTCGATATTCTCTTCGCTTGCGTAAACGAAATCAAGCCCGATCGCCCAAACGCCCGTTTTAACGATCTCGCGTACGGCCTCGGTCGCGTGCTCGAAATAGGTCATAAAGATGATTTTTACGTTGCTTGCAGCCTTGCTTAGTCGCTGATAAACAGGCTCGATCTTTGGCGCTAGCTCAGCCGCGCGATCCGTTACGAAAATCGGCTCGTCGATCTGAACCACGACCTCGCTATCAAGCTCGCTAAGAAGCTTTAGCAGCTCCTCATATTTCGCGACAAGGGCATCTAAATGCGCGAGTGGATCACTTTTGTCGCTTGATTTGCTAAGCGCGAGATAGGTGATAGGTCCGATTAAATTTATCTTTAGCGCGCAGGAATCCTTAAAATCGTTATTCTTCGCAGCCTTGTACTCGCTTAAAATTTTACTAGGATTTAGGCTAAATTCCGTATACGCAGAGATCTCTGGCACGATATAATGATAGTTTGTGTTAAACCACTTCGTCATCTCCATCGCGACTGCGTCTTTGCTGCCGCGCGCCATCGCAAAGTACTGCTCGTGTGCTGAAAGAGCCGCAAAGCGCTGCGGGATCACGCCGAAAAGCACGCTGGTATCGAGCATCAGATCATAGTATGAAAAGTCGTTTACGCTAATTAGACCGCTCCAAGCGTCCAGCTGATATTTGATGTGGCGATCTTTTAGCTCTGCAGCGGCCCGCTCCAGCGCGTCATAATCGCACTTGCCCGCCCAATAGCTCTCCAAAGCCTTCTTTAACTCGCGCTGCTCCCCGATACGCGGAAAGCCCGTGACGTAACTTTTCATTTTAATCCTTTACGTAAAATTTGATATTAAAGGTTGGATTTTATCTTAAAATTTCTTTTGCCGCTATTAAAATTTTAATCTAATCTCGAAAATGAACGAAATTTTATCCAAAAGCGCAGGGGTAGAATTTCTCGATAAAATCTGAAATGGAATTTTTATCGACGGAATTCCGTAAGTTAAAATTTTAGGATTGAATTTAAAGGCGTTAAATTCATCATAATTTAAACCTCATCGCAAGATTCTACTAAAACTTAGTAAAGCCTTGCGACGAAGCTAGCCTTACCTGACACACCGCAAAGCCACTAGCATCAAGGCTCTATGAAAGCAGTGCAATGCCTCAAATATGAAAATTCTTAGAATTTATAATTATATCCTGCGTAAACGCCGTATTTTTTACCGTCGTTATCTTCGATATAATCGCCGTCTTTGTACCACGCCTTGCTTGCTTTAAAGCCCATTTCAATCTCGCTATTGGAGCCAAACTCATACGCAGTACCTATCTTGCCGCCCAAAATGAAGCCACCCAGCGTATCGTCCGCTCTAACCCAGCCGCCATTGCTATAGTCTATTTTAACTTCAGTATCTAGCACCGAAAGCCCAGTGTAAGCACCTAGGACGAGCTTAAATCTACCGAAAAGCTCCGGCGTAAAATCCGCACCGGCTACGAAATCGTGCGTGCTCCATTTAACCTTTCTTTTCGAATTGACATTCGAGCTGGAATCCTCGCCCTTAAATCCGTAAAAATACCCGCCGTAGGCCCTAAACGTGCCGAAGTCATATCCGGCCTTAACGCCGATTTGCGGCTGTCCGTCATCAAAACCTGCGGCTTGGTTTTTGAAATTGTATCCGCCTTCGCCACCTATGAAAAGTCCCTCCGCCATCGCGCTTACTGCAGCTAAAGAGCTAAGAAGCGCCACTTTTGCAACTAATTTTCTCATCTTTACTCCTTTCGGTGAAATTTCAACCTCTATGTTAGCGTTAGCTTATAAAACGTGGTCCAAATTTAAAGTAAATATAACACCCGACAAATAGGAGGGTATTCAACACAACAAGAAATACTAGGCCTTGCAATTCTATACTTCTTTTAGATCTCTAAGCCTACTTTAGCAATCTATAGATCCTCGCAGAATCGGTTAAAGAAACCGGCTCGAATAGCTCTTTGTCGTAATTTTCCAATACAAAAAGCTGGATGAACGTCGAGTTAAAGACCCTTTTATCCAAAACCAAAATCCTTTGATAGTCTGGCAAAAATATAACGAACAAATCGGAGCTTTCATCTACCTGCTTTGATAATTTAACGAGTTTGCCGTCTACTTCGCCTACATGATAGTAGGAGTTAATACTCATTTTTTCACCATCATGAATCAGATATTCCGGATCAGCGCTAGGCAATGTGCATTCACTGCCCACTATTATGCTCGCTCCGTCTTCACCCATCCTAATGTCATATCCTACATAAGCTAATGGTGTATAAAACTCCTCGCCCGTAGTTATATCTATAGCGGAAAATTTTAAAATATTTGGAAGCATATCCAGCATACGCGGTACGAAGTAATAATATACCTCTCTGGTTTTTTGAGGAAGTTTAAAATTTTTATTTTCCAAGGATTTTAAAAATTTATTGATATCGGGCTCATTATAATCCTTTTGCATCTGAAGCAAACTTGAGCTAAAATTTTCATTCATACGCCTTTCGATATATTCGACATTCAACCTCGCCATATTAGCCGAACTTATCTGATCTTTATTGAAAGAAAAGGCCGTTAAAAATGCATAATCTCCAAACTGTCTCCCTCCGGGATCGGCTACCACTTTTACGTCGGCATAATATCTGATCAAATACCCATAGTCCCACCACGAAACGACATAATCTTCTCTATTTACTTTATTTTTTAGCTCGGCAAGCGGAGCCACGGCATCCCTCATAAGTACTGGCGCGACACGAAATTTATAAATATAATCTAGACTTGGCAGCAGTGCCAAACAAGTCAGCACGATTAGCATAGAATTTTTAAGCCAAGCTCGGATATCAAAATAATTTAAAGTAAAATATAGAAAATAAGCAAAGCCGAAAGCTACAATCGGCGTGATATACATCGTAAATCTAACTCCGCCGAAAAATGCCAAAAATCCAAGTAATAGCATCGGCAAAGCCAAAATAAACGAGCGAAATTTAATAAACATAAAAATTAAGCCGGCCATAGCGCATATAAATATAAAAATATTTCCGCTAGAATAGCCCATAAATTTCATAAAATCCGTATTGGCTACTTCGTTGATTGTGCTTCCGACCCCATAGAAATAAAAAGCACCCGATACTTTACCTACGCTCTTGCCGACGTATGCTCTCATTTTACTCAAGATAGGATCAAGCCCACCGAAATATATAAACAAAGCAACTACCAAAACACCCAATATCCAAAGAATTTTCTTGTTTTGAGAGCTTGGAATTTTAATCATTAAAAAATATAACGACGCGATAAGCACGATTCTAAGCAATAAAATATAATTTACTATTATCGTATAGTCGCCATAGTATGTTTTAAAATTTATCACCGCTACCGCCATAAGAATCGTAGCTTTGTAATTTATCTCATTTCGTCTATCAAATATCAAAGTGTAAAATAAAAACATGCCCATTATGGCTAAATTTAACGAATACGAGCTTGGATACCACCAGCTATAAAGCGCCATAAAGACCGCGGGCAAGATTAAATTTAGTTGCGAGCCGTTTTGAGTGAGTCTGATTAGAGCCCAGATTGTCAGCATGGGCAGGACGATATTTAACATATCGCTATCAAAATACCCACCCAAAGTCCTCATATAATATCCCGGCAATATGGTGGCAAGCAGCGCCGCGATGATGCCGGCGCCCAGGATCTTATACTCTCTTGCTATCAAAATAATCGGCACGGCCACCAGCGGCGCTAAAAACACGCTCATATAGATCGTAATGCTATTTAGGCTGACGGGTAAAATTTTACTAAGTAAAAATGCTAGAGTTGGGATCGACGCGCCGTACGGGCTAAGATCGCCAGGTTGATGAAAGCCCGCTATCATATCGCGCGCGCCCTCGGCATTGGCAAAGGCGTCATTTGTAGTCATGATGAGCTCGCCGTCAAAAGAAAACTGCTCGATCCCGCTAGCCCAATATATCCAAAAAAACCTGCACGCCACGCCGAATATATAAACCAGCGTCATAATCAGAAAAATATCCATGCGGGAGCATTCGCCGTTTGTAATTCTAAATTTTTGCATCTTTTTCCTTGATTCGCCGTTTGAAGTACCGAGCGGCAGGGTTAAAATTTGCCTCTACAAATTTTACTTGCTTTATCGCACTCGCGTTACATCTTTAACGACATTGTTTAATTTGCGTTTATTATAGCAGAATTTATCGATATTAAAAGCAAAATTTTAAAAACAACTCAAGTTAAGCCGTTTAGAATTTAAATTTGTGATGTGCAATTTTGGCGACCATCAAAAAATACGATATGTAAAGATAGAGATTAAGATGTAAACTAAATATCCAATATAAGGCAGATACAAAACAACACTAAGCCAATAAACATGCGTATATCTAGCATATTATAAATTCCATCTTCTGGGTGCGGAATGAACAAATATAGGACAATAAACATAACGAACGCTTTTAAAAAAATATATAATAACGTTTTATTCATAGGCATATATTTAACGATCTATGCTAGGGCTTGATAGCAGAAACAACCGGTCGTTGCAAGAAACTTACGCCGAGCCGGTGGATTTTTGTGGTTTAGACGAAATTCTCGCCTAATATGCGTCGCACATAAATTTACAGACGGTTTTTGTGCGGAGATTGAGCATGATCGAGCTTAGGCAGCGGCCGTCCTTGTTGCCGCTTAGTAGGCGCACGGCGTCGCCCTCTTTCCACTGTGTGCTGTCGCCCTCGATCGTCCTGTAATGCGCACCGTTAATGACAAGCGACTCGCCGCCTTTTAGCGTTTTATCGATCTTCAGGTCACTTGCGATCTGGCTTAGATCGCCTTTTAGGGCATTTGCGATTAGTTTTTCTTCGGCCTGCTCATGCGTCTTCATCGAGCTTTTAGCAAAGTCCGGCACCTGCACAGTTTCGGTCTGAGCCGAAGCAAACACGGCGAGCACGCAAGCGGCGTAAATCAATTTCATATTTTCTCCTCGGTTTTTTCAAAATTTCGGCGATTATAGCAAAGTTTACTTAAAAATTTCGGTCTAAATTTAGCTAGAGTTTAAATTTAAGAAACCGCTCGTCTGTTTAAAACAGAGCTGAACTCGATGGCAAATTATAAAATTTCGCTGCGATTTAAAATTTACTTATTTAAATACGCCGCGAGCGCGCTTAGCCAAACAAACAGCGCTATGATCCAAGACATCACTCGCGGCATACTCGCCCAAAACGCAGCCCTCATATTGCAACGTAAAAGTAAGCGAGCATCAAAATTTTTACTGGCAGAATTTACTCGTTATCAAATAGCGCGCCAAAGATGCACGATTACGACAACGACGAGGATGCCATGCGAGCCGCCGG
>NZ_CALHII010000227.1 GCF_938030815.1 uncultured Campylobacter sp. | reverse complement strand
TGAGTCCGAGAAACCATATACAATAAAAGGAAATTTAAATGCAAATTGATGGAAAAGAGATATTTAGGAAAAACGGGCTTATGGTTAATCTATGCCGTATGGCTTCTTTGGAATATCAAGTTGATCATTTGATACATCCTGCGGTTGAATATTACGAAAGCCCATCGGAAATGGTAGAATTTTTATATACCGAATGCAAAAATGCCTTATTGGAACAATTTAAATTTTGTTTCCTGCCATACGAAAGGGATGCGCTAAGGGTACTTGTGGAACTTATAGATAAAAATTTTAATAACCGCAGCTTATTAGAGGCAGACGGTTACGAATACCTAGTCCATCACAATCCATCCTGGGTAGAGGTCAGAGAACTAGCCTTGAAGACTTTGTATACCTTCGGATATGATTTGGAAGACTTCGACTATGATTAAACCCGGATTGAACCTGGCAGAATGAAATTTATCCTACATATCTTTAATCTGCTACTATGCCTAAGCGCCTGGGCTCTACTTGGTTGTATACAGCGAAAATAAAACCGACGCCGCGCAAGCAAATAGTTTCATTTTGGGCGCACTTATGTTGCGCCGTACTATATTATGCGCCGTAACTCAATCTAACGCCGCCAGGCCGTGCTCTAGCCGCTACGTCGCGATGCGCTCTATCGCTGTACCTTAAATCCTTGCGCCCGAAGCGCCTAGATCATCTTTCCGACGAGTTTTTCTTTAAATTCCTTGTAAATTTCAGGCCCCGCGTGTTTGTATTCGCTCGTCAGCTTATTGTGAAATTCCGCCATATCGCCGCCGCTTTCGCGGTAGAGCTTGATCGCGTTTCGCCTTACGGCGCCGTCTTTTAGATCGCTATCGTAGGTGATGCTCGCGTATAGCGTTCGCGCGCCGTCCTTGATCTCGCGGTAGGCCTCGCAGCCTTTGGCTCTGCCGAGTTTCGCGACGCACGCGGCATAGAGGGCTTGCAGGCTCACGCACTGGGGTATCAGCGCCTCCGCCGCGGCGAGGTCCGCTTTGGCGATTTTAGAATTTGCAGCCTTTTGTTCCTGTCGCGCGGCCTTCGGCTCCTGCTTCGCGGCTCTTGCACCTTGCTTTTGGGCCTTTGGCTCCTGTTTTGCGGCTTTCGGCTCCGCTTTTTGGGCTTTTTTCTCCGCTGCGCCGCTTGTTTTGCTTTGTTTTGCGCCCGCTCCTGCGGCATGCGAGACTAGGCTGATCTTTTCAAATTTCGGATTTTTGCGGTAGTCTAGATCGTTAAAGAATTCTATCACGTCGTCGTAAAATTTATCGTTGCTGACGATGCCGATCTTGCCCTCCTGCCCGCAGAGCTTACCCATCAAAAACACGATGATCTTATCGGCGAAGTCCTTTCTTTGCTTGCCGATCGTAAAGACCTCGCCTATGCTAACGCCCATCTTCGATAGGCGCGCAAGGGTCAAGGCGCCGATCTTTTTGGCGGTGTTGGAGACGATATTCAGCTCGTCGCCCTCTTTGAGATTTACGACGTCAAAGATATTATCGACGTCGATATTTTCGTCGTCTATGATAAAGTGCGTCAAAGTTTTTCCTTTAAATTAAATTTCAATGCCTGCGCTCGCGCAAATTTCATCTCTAAAGCGCGCAAAAGGTCTCATCGCGGGCTGATTTTGCAGATGCTCGCCGATCGGCTTTTGCATCCACGCCATATCGTACTAGCGGCCAAATTTATAGGCGCAGCGCTCGAATCTGCCGACGAAGCGAAAGCCCATGCGCTCGTGAAATCGCACGCTAACGTCGTTTAGATATTCGTCATCCCCGCAAGCGATGCAAGCGTTCATATCTACGATGTTTTGAGCCCTAAGCGCGCGCTGTAGCGCCTCGTAGAGCAGCCTGCCGATGCCCAGAGCATGCGCGTTTCGCGACACATAGACCGAGCTTTCCGCCGACCAATCGTATGCCGCGCGCTCTTTGAAAGCCGAAGCGTAGGCGTAGCCGAGGATTTGGCCGGGTTTTAAATTTACGCCGCTTTGTTTTGCCGAGGCGATTAGATTTGCGCCATTTTGCTTCGCCGCACCGCTTGCGCAATTTCGCGCCTCGTTCGCACGTAAAATTTCACTTTCTGCACCCGCCGCGCTCGCAGAAATTTTAAAATTTTTATCTAGCTCATCGTTCGCACATGCCGCCTCGTCGTTTACGTAAGCGAGCAGATATGGGTATCTTTGCAGCGTCTGTTCGATTCGCTCCGCAAATTCCGCGGCTCTGGGCACGTCGTATTCAAAGCTGATCGCCGTTTGCTTTACGTAGGGCGCGTAAATTTCAAGCAGCGCGTCCGCATCTTGCGGCGTTGCAAGCCGC
>NZ_CALHII010000226.1 GCF_938030815.1 uncultured Campylobacter sp. | reverse complement strand
AAGCCGCGGCAGAGCGCAATCAAAGTGCAGCCGTTAGTAAAAAGATAAAATTTACGTCGCTTTCTGATTTAAATTTATATCGTATGTAGGAGCTAACATGAAAGCGCTATTTTTTATACTCGCAATAAAACAAGCGTGCAAATGGGTGCTTGATATGAGCGAGGAAGAGAAAGAGCAAATTTTATATTTGAGGCGATATTTAAAGCTAGGTTGTGAGGATGGCGACACGCAAATGTGCAAGGACTTAGGAAAAATAGGGAATTAGGGCAGAATTGTAAATACTAAATTGCCCCACTTGCAAGCTCATGAAATTCGGACTTTAAAATTTAATCTTAATTGGGCTATAATCTTAGAATTAATATTCAAAAAGGAGTTTTTATGCAAACACAAAATAATTTTATAAACCGCGAGCTAAGTTGGCTGCGCTTCAATACCCGCGTGCTAGAACAATGCAAAAAGGATATCCCGCTAATTGAGAAATTAAAATTCCTAGCGATTTACAGCACGAATTTAGACGAATTTTATATGATCCGCGTGGCGGGCTTGAAGCAGCTTTTTACCGCCGGCGTTATAACCAGCGGGGACGATGAGATGACGCCTCTTGAGCAGCTGCGCGCGATCCGCTCATATCTAAGAAACGAACAAACCGAGCTTGAGCAGCAGTATTTCGGCATCCAAAAAGAGCTTTGCAAAAACGGGCTTTTTATCAAAAGCTACGACGAGCTACAGCCCGAGCTGAAGCCGGTGGCGGACGAGTTTTTTTTCTCGCAGATAATGCCCGTCATCGTCCCGATCGCAGTGGATGCGACCCATCCTTTCCCACATCTAAACAATCTCAGCTTCTCCCTCGCAGTCAAGCTCTGCGACGAGGGCGCCCCCGAGTCGGTGCATTTCGGGATGATTAGAATTCCACGCGTGATCCCGCGCTTCGTGCAGGTCGCGCAAAACACCTACGTGCCGATTGGCACCATCGTAAAGCGCCATGCGGAGGAGATTTTCCCGGGCTACAAGCTCATCAGCTCCGCAGCTTTCCGCGTCACGCGAAACGCAGATATCGTAATCGAGGAGGAGGAAGCGGACGATTTTATGATGATCCTGGA
>NZ_CALHII010000225.1 GCF_938030815.1 uncultured Campylobacter sp. | reverse complement strand
TATCAAAAGCGCGCTATCCTCGCCTTGTAGCTTGATATAGACGGTATTTTCGTCGATTTTGCTGACTTCGCTCACTTCGATCTTAAACTCGCTCGATTTGAAAAGCGCCGAGAGCTTTTCTTTGATCTCGATTAAATTTTCATCGGTTACGACGGCTTTTTGCTTTTCTTTGCGGTGTTTAGGATGTGCAGTGCGCGGGCTTTGCGGCTCTGATTTATCGCCCTGCTTTTTCTCTGCTTTGCCGGTTTTGTTTTGAGAGGCGCTAAATTCCGGATTTTCGCTAAATTTTTCCCCTTCTAAAACCGCTTCTATTACGGCATTTTTTTTAAAGAAGCCCAAAAATCCGCCGCTTGGATGCTGTAGCACGCGCACGTTAAGTTGCGTCACCGAGCATCCAAGCGTATTAGCGGCTCTGTTGTAGGCGTCTTTTAAATTTTCAGCTTCGATTATCATGATTTTTTCTCCGCTATTTGAGCTTGTTTATGCCTAGCAAAGGCTTTATTAATGACATATTGCTGGATAATTGAGCAGAAGTTATTGACCGTCCAATATAGCGTCAGACCCGCAGGGAACATCACGAAAAATACCGTAAAAATAAGAGGCAAGAATTTCATCATCTTCTCTTGCATCGGATCGGTAAACGTAGTCGGCGTGATTTTTTGCTGCAAAAACATCAAAATTCCCATCGTAATCGGCAGGATGTAATATGGATCTTTAAGCGACAGATCGTGGATCCACAGCGCCCACTCCGCGCCCTTTAGCTCGATCGCATTAAGCAGCACGCGGTAGATCGCGAAAAATACTGGAATCTGGAGCAAGATCGGCAAGCAGCCGCCCATCGGATTGGTGCCGTTTTTCTTATACAGATCCATCATATGCATCTGCAGCTTTTGCTTATCGTCCTTATATTTCTCCTGAAGCTCCTTCATCTTAGGCGCTAGATCTTTTAACTTATTCATCGATAGCATTCCCTTGTAACTTAGCGGGAATAAGATTAGGCGGATGATAAGCGTAAGCACGACGATCGACCAGCCCCAGTTACCAATATAGCCGTGCAGCCAGTTTAGAAATTTAAACATCGGGCGGGCGATAAAGGTAAACCAGCCGTATTCGATGATATTGGTAAGAACCGGATCTATCGAATTTAGCGTCGCATGATCCTTCGCTCCCAAATAGCCAGTAGCACTAAAATCGCCATTTGAGCGGATGAATACCTGTGAAATTTTATCCGCGTCGGTCACGGTCACATCCATATTGTTTCCATAAAGTAGCGTCGTGTAGTATCGATCCGAGCTCGCCTCGATATTGGCGTTGCTTATTCGCTCGTTGCTATCTACGTCGCCGTCTTTGAAAATTTCAACGTTCTCTTTGGTGCTTTGCGAATCGGTAAAAAATGAGGTAAGCTTGTCAAAAATTCCGGCCTCGCCAGGCTTGCCGACGATGACGCCGTGGATGGTGTAGCTATCCACTTCGACATTCGGACGAGAGCCCGGAGTGATGAAATAAGGCGCGCTGCCGTTTAATTTCACATCCAGCTTGTAGCTGCCGTTCGGGAAAAAGGTCAAATTTTTAGTTATAGTTACCGAGCCCAAATTTTGACTTAAGCTCACGCCGGCTTCGCCGTTTCGTACGTCCAGCTCGCTAGATGAAGCGCTGTAGGGA
>NZ_CALHII010000224.1 GCF_938030815.1 uncultured Campylobacter sp. | reverse complement strand
TAACGGCAAAAGTAAGCGGTTCGGCATAATCAGCTTGCCCGCGCGAAGGCTTGCGACGGAATTTTGCCCGGTGACAGAATTTGGCGCGGAATTCTCCGCAGAGTTAATGGTGATTTTATAGAGCTTGCCGTTGTCAAGCCCTGCGTAAATTTCGCCGTCTAGATTTTTTAGCACCGCGACGTTTGCGTCAAGCTCTAGTATGAAGCTAGCGTGTTTGATCTTTGCAGGCGCATCTATGCCCACAGCACCACTAGGTATTGCAACGCCGTTGCTGGCATAGATGAAGCAGGCGCAAAGTAGCAGCGGTGGTAAAAATTTCATCGCGCGCTCCTACTCAACCTCGGCGCCTTGATTTAGCGTATCTATGAGATTAGAAGTGGAATTTGCGTCGCTAAACCTGCTAAAATCAGCCTTAAAATTATTTTTAACTAGCGGATTGGTTTGGGCTTGCGGTACGTGGCATTGAGTGCAGTTGAATCTCTGCTCAGCTAGCGTGCCGTTTAGATCCGCGCCTGTACGAAAGTCTACCAAGTGGCTTTTTGGAATCGGGGTAGAGCCTACATCCTTAGCGACATCGGGCATATGGCAGGTTACGCACATATTGTTATCCTTTGTGATCGGTACAAGCCCTTCTAAGCTGTGCGGTATGAGCGGCGGAGCGTTTTCGAAGCTGCGCTCGATCTTCGAAGCGGCGCCCGGAGCATCCTCGCTATATTTGAAATCGGGCAGGGAATTTTTATTTTGCACCGATTCGTCCACGCTTTTTATAAAGCCCAAGCTGTCGGCGTCTATAGAAGCCGTCTTATCCGCGGCAAATAGCGTCGCACAGCATGCAAGAGCTCGTTTACGTTGGTCATATTGAAGTTGCCTGCCATAATGAGATTGCGGTACATCCAATTGTTTTCACGCAGGAAAGGGTGTACATTCTCGATGCTATTTTTACCAAAAGTGCCATAGCGCACGTGCCCCATAATCACTTCGCCTATATAGGGAAGTTCTCTTTTTTGGAGGCTTACATCGTCTTTCAGTTC
>NZ_CALHII010000223.1 GCF_938030815.1 uncultured Campylobacter sp. | reverse complement strand
CCGCCATAAAATGCTTTTACTCGTAAATATCCACTTTTTCCTCTTCGTTAGCTATTTTTAAATATTGCTCAGCGAACTCACGCATTATCGTTGCGAATCTAGTAAAACCTTCCGCATCAAGGGCTTCGGCTTTTTCTTGATTCTGCTTAGCAAGCTCTCGCTCTTCCCGCCCGTAAGTAAAAGTATGTATTCCGCGATGATTAAAAAGCGTGAGCGTGAATTCGGAGCGTATTTTATCGGCATCTCTAGCATCTAAAATATCGGCCACGGCTTTATGGATCCAAAGTCCGCCCGGATCGGCAGGCGCATAAGTTAAAATTTGTCCAATATAGTGCCTAGCAACTCCTATATGCCCCGTCTCTTCGGTAATCCTTTTGGCCTCCTTGATCCACTCTTTAAATGCATTTTCGTCAAATTTTCCATCTTCTTTAACTCCCGGACAAAGTTTCCATTCATATAAAATATCGTAGGCATTTTGGGCCAGATAGCGTTTATTCTCATCTATTTCTTTAGTACTGTCGCTTTTATCATACTTGGAACGAAAGGCGAGAGCAATCATATCGGCAAAGAATTGCGGATCGGAAGCTAGTTTTTTCTCGATTGTTGTAGGGGATTCTTCTGTAGAAAATCTTTTTAGCCAAGAAAAGAACCTAGATTCAATTTTAAGCAGTATGTCTTGATCTATAGTTTTTGATTTTTGAAGACGCTTAATTAGCTCAACTACATCATAAGCTACGTAGCTATAACTAATAAGTTCTTGTATACCGCTTTCACTATTAAGAACAGAGATAAACGAACGAACCGCTAAGGTTTCATTAATCTCGGCTTTATTTGCCTTGTGAGCAGCACAGATAACGGCCGCACCTTCGCGCCCATACGTAAGCAATTTTTCGGTTGCTTCATTTAGATCGCTGCCTGATTCATAAGGATTAACTCTAATATTTTTCCAGTACAAACCCTCGCTGTTTTCTCCTAAATATTTAGAAACCGTTTCCCATACCTCTTCATTGAAAGGTAAAAGCAGTAGAAATTTAGCGCGTTGCTCTAAAGACCAATCTTTTTGCATAATCATATCAACCCAATTAATGCCGATTTTATAAAATTTGATCCGTGCATACCCGCTTAAAACCTGCTTTTCAACTTCATCATTTGAATCAAGAAATGTTGGCAATAGTTCATTTTCAATCAAATCATATTCTATTTCGCCCAAAGCTCGACCTACATCAAACGGCGAAGCTACTTTTTTGGCAAAATTTATGCACTTTATCAAACCTCCGCTGTCCAAAATTTCTTTTATAGCGGAATTGCGTTTTTTAACGAGCCTTTCTATCTGCGTATCGCGGTCACCATCTCCGTCCAATAACTCAAAAACTACGCCATTAAATAAATAACGATATTTTATTTCCGGCGAAGATGGCGCAAGACTATCGGCTATGTTTTTGATTTTGCAAAGTTTTTCTTCGGGCAATGCCCAGTTAGTATTAGAAAATTTTCTATGACGACGCACAATCTCATCAAGTTTCTCCCAAACCAAATAGCGTTTTTCTTCGGGCAAATTTATTATGTTATCCGACAAGCAATAATCAAGAATAAAATCGTATGCATTTTTGGGCAAATTTGAAAGCCTTTCTATAAGCTCAATAAATTTATCCACGTCTTCTTTTGCTAAATCAATCATAAGCTCGGATAAAGCAGCAATTTGCTCCAAATATTCATTTTGAAATACACCATCCTTCCAATCTAACGGGATAAAATCTCTCCAAATAGGGCGATAGTTTCCGCTTGTGACTTGGCAACCTTGCGGAAGCAACTCTAGCAGCAGAGACCATCCGATTTTAGGTTGATTTTTTATCACGGCTTTGATCGCCGCTTTTCTTTTATCAAATTTTGCGGCAGTTTGCACATGCCAAGGTAAAAATATATTCACAAGCGATCTTATAGGACGATTTGCCCAAGATCCGCCGGGATCAATAGAGGCAAGATCCGCCAAGATAACCGCTACTCTTGATAAATAATCAGGAGACCATGCCAGCTTTTCAAGAGCCCATAACAGGCCGCACATATAATTACGACCTTCAATCCCACTTCCTTCTTGTTCAAATAGTTTATGAAAAGGAGAATTCGAAATATCAACTAATTCCGACT
Organism: uncultured Campylobacter sp.; assembly: GCF_938030815.1. GTDB lineage: Bacteria > Campylobacterota > Campylobacteria > Campylobacterales > Campylobacteraceae > Campylobacter_B. Next base: position 1,172 of record NZ_CALHII010000223.1, on the reverse strand, counting down.
CTACAGCATCAAGAAATTCACTAGGTGAAGCCTCTGCTAGAAGCGGTAAGTAGTAATCTATGCTCGCCCATCGCTCCCAATCCGCCCCATCAAGCAATGTGCGCACAATAAAATTTACAGTGTTTAAAGCCTCATTGCAAGAGCAGTTACTAAGCGCTTTGGGGCGACTACCCATCAAAGCAAGCGTTTGAGAAATTCCTTTTCTAATATTTTGCGAATAGTTTAATTGTTTTCCATAAATGCTAGCGGCGTATCGTTCTTCCTTTGGCAGATCAAGCGCCGGATCTCTTTCTTCTAAAACTGAAATCGCCATATTCTTAAAGCGAACTAGATCATCATTTGAGATCAAGCCTCCAAGGGCATCCCACGCCTCATCACGAGAAATAACTTTCCATTTTCCCCCTATCAAAGCAAGTGGAGAGTCTGGACGCAATGCGTCAGCTCTAAATTTTTCTATCCATTCTTTATGGCTTTTGCCGACAAATTCTTCTATGGTTTGAATGTCAGCCTTATTTTCTTCATCCCATTGACCTATTAAACAGGCTTTTGCCAATTCGCGAACAGTATTTCGTTTCGCATACGACGGCGCTGCGACTCCTATGAGATATCTCATAAGTGCAGACAGCCTCCTATTTCCTATTTTAGCAAATTCATCTGCAAGAACATCTGGGAACTGCGCTTTCGTCAGTATCTCTTTGATCTGATATGATGGAGGACTTTTAAGGTCTATAACATCGTCATTGCCGTTTGATGAGGCATCGCAAAACGGCACGATCACTCCATGCCCTTTTTCTATGGCTAACGCAAGTAAATTTTGTTGTTCATCATCCAAGCCTAGCCTTGGGCTAGCAACCAACACATGTGATCGTCGCAACTCGGATATTGCTTGCCATGTATCTTTATCTTTTATAAAAAGACACCTATCTGCATATTTTTGTGCCTTTTCTTTTTCAAGCGTCATAAGGTAAGCCGCTACAAAATCATATACATCATTTTCGCTCTCAGCAATAATAAATAGCTTTTTAGTTTCGCCCGAAAAGATGGTTTCAAGCGCACTGCAAGCTTTATCGCGAGAAGAGATAAAAAGCTCGGGCGGAAGAGCCAGCCCATTAAATTGCGACTGGATCAAGTTGCAATTTTTAAATTTAGATTGAGTTAAATTCCAGTGCTCA
>NZ_CALHII010000222.1 GCF_938030815.1 uncultured Campylobacter sp. | reverse complement strand
GGGTGCGCCAGATTGGACATTCCGCCTCTGCTTACCGCGGCGAATGAGATGAAATCCTTGCGCGTCTTAAGCGGCTTTAAGATCACGGTCGCGTTATTTTCAAGCAGGTAGGTATAAAATTTAAATCGCGGCTCAAAGCTTTTGCTTAAAATTTTGCCCTCAGGCAGGTTTTTAGAAACCAAGCTATCCGGTAGCTTGTTATACGCGGCATGCGTATTTATCGCCTTAGCGCCGCTTTGCAGCTTTTTAAATTTGGCCTCGTCCAGATTATATCCGGAGCCGCTAAAGATGCTTGCGTGCACCTCGCCCAGATCCGTAAGGCGCCTAAATTCTAAATTTAGCTCCTCCAGGCTGATCTCACGCAGCAGCTTTACGTCCAAATCCCGCTGTTTTGCGGCGCTAGGCAGGACGGCCCCTGATTTTATGGCATGAAGAATCTCTCTTGCAAAAAACGCGGAATTTGCGCTTTTTTTGCGCTCGAAGGCGCTGTGCCGCGAGCTGATCAAAGCATCCTTCGCAAGGGCAAAATCGCGCTCATCAAAGCCGCTATCTCGCAAGCCTTTGATTAGCCCGAGCGTCTGCGAGATCGCGCCGTCAAAATCTCCGCCCAAAACGGCGACGTCAAAGCTATAGATCATTTTTTGAAACTGCAAATTCGATCTGGAAAAATTAACTCGCAGCAGCGCGCCTTCGCTAGCTTTTGCCCTCTCATAAATCGTAGAGATGAGGCTTGAGATAAGCTCGCTTTTTAAAATTTTTCTCGCATTCTCCTCGCTACTTGGGGGCGCAAATTCCTCCCAAAACGAAATTTTGACGGAATTTAGCGACGTTTCGTTCGTATCGTAATTGTAAATTTTCAAACCCTGTCTAGGCGGAATGCCCATATCCGGGCGGGCGTAGGAGTTTGTATTTTTAAGAGGCGAAAAATTTTGCTCTAGCAGTTTTAAAATTTTATCCCTTTTAAAATCGCCCACGGCTATAAATTTCATAGACCTGGGCTGGTAAATTTTTTGATAAAGCTCCTTGATTTGCTGCACGCTTACGGATTTTACGACCGCCATATCGCCGATCGGCGCACGATCAAAATACGCGCTGCCGCCGTAAAGCTCCTCATCCATCCGCTCGTAAAGCCTCGCAATCGGCGTATCGCGGCTACGCGCCTCCTCGATTATGACGCCTCTTTCTTTTACGAGCTCGAGTGGATTAAACTCCACTCCGTCCGCAATCGAAGCAAAAATTTTAAAAACGTCCTTTAAATTTTCTTCGCTAACGGCGATGTTAAGCGTGTAGATCGTGCTGTCGTAGCCTGTCTGCGCATTTACGTCGGCGCCGAATTTCACGCCCAGGCTCTGCAGCTTTTTGATAAGCTCGTTTTTACTAAAATCGCGACTTCCGTTAAAGGACATATGCTCTATGAAATGCGCAAGCCCGCGCTCATTGGGACCCTCATCGATCGAGCCCGCATCCACGATGAGATAAAAAACGGCGGAATTTTTAGGCACGGAATTTTCTAAAATATAGTATTTAAGCCCGTTTGGCAGCGCCCCTCGCAGGATGGCTTCGTCCCACTCAAGCGCAAAAGCTCCCGCACAAAGCAATAAAAATAGTAAAATTTTTCGCATTTAAGCCCTTTATTTCTAGTAAAATTCGCTCGCAGCCTTTCGGCAGACTCTTCTCTTTCGGCTTATCAATCTGCTCGCCTGGTCATTTTTTGGATTTGCTCGCTTTGACCCGTTAGCCCGCGATATCTCTTAGATCCGCCTACTTTTAACCCGCCTGCTCGCTGCGCTAGTCCCGCTCTGTTTCACGAGCGTATCGGTTCTAGGCTTGCGCTACGCGGCTTCTCTCATTTATTTTATCGCTCAGACGCGCAAGATAAATTTTGAAATTTACTTGCACCCAGTCTAAATTTAAAAAGCGCGAGTCGGTAAATTTTAAAATTTATGTCTGGCATAGCAGCTAGTGGCTTTGAAATTTCATAGCTAAATTTCGCAATTATCTTTCAAAGTCGCTTTTATTGCAAAACAGACGAACCATTTAATTTTACATCGCCCTATTCTCATTACGCGCTGTTTTAGCACGGATTGATCAAACAAGCCATTAACGCACAATCTTGGCTTCTTCGCCGTATGACGTTTTGGTGCTCCGCTTATAAACGCGCCACCCTAAACTGCCGTTTGCTACAGGATAAAATTTTAGCCTAAAGAGCATTAAATGAAAATTAGTATAGATAAAATGTAAAATTTTGAAATTAAAATGGAATTTCGGATTAGATTAAAATGGCCGGGAGATAGG
>NZ_CALHII010000221.1 GCF_938030815.1 uncultured Campylobacter sp. | reverse complement strand
TAATTCCTCTCGATTCCGATGCGATTTTTATGATAAAAACGGGCGTTTGACTAAAACAAAATTTATCGAGCAAAAAAAGGATTTCATTTGAATAACGAAGAAATCATACAACGCATAAATGAGCTGAGAGAAAAGCGGAGCAAAAATTTAAAAAGCTCAAACGAAAATGTCTGCGAGACGGATGCCAATACAGATATGGATACGGACGCTGCCACAAATTTGGCCGAAAAATCAGACGCAGGTTCGGCCGCAAATTTAAGCCAAAAACCGAGCACCAAGCCCTCCGCCGCCACTTTAAGGGGTGGGCAATCGTTCAAAGACGCAGATCTCCGCACTCCACGCAATAATCGCTCTATGCCGAAAATACTCCTTCTCGTCGTCGTATGTATAGTCGCGGTTTTTATAGCGATAAAAGCGCCTTTCCGCACAGAAATTTTGAACGAAACCCAAATTCCTATCAATCAAGCAAACGAAGCCGCAGACAAAAATCCTAAAGAAATTTCTATTCGCACCAAAGACGGCACTTTAAAAATGAAAAATCCCGTAAGATTTCGCGAAGATTGCGACAGCGGGGATGGCGATGCCTGCGCCGTGCTTTCGAGCCTGCTGCTATTAAATGGCGAAATTTCGCAAGATGGCGCCAAAGATCTGCTTAAAAAAGGCTGTTATGAGCTTAACGGCGGAGAAAGCTGCACGAGACTCGCAGACTACGAAGATAGATATTCACAAGAGGGCAGAAAATTATACAAAAAAGCATGCAAGCTCGGTAACGGCGAAGGCTGCTTTATGTTCGGTTACGTCGCGTATTTTGATGATGACGACAAAGAAACGGGTACGCGATACTTTGAGCGATCGTGTGAGTTACGATTTGCGGAGGCGTGCTATTTTCTAGTGAGAATTTATTCAAATGATCCGGCAAAATCGCAAAGATATCAGGCTCTGTTTGAAAAATATCAACAAGAAAACGACGATGCGATAATCAGCTTTAGGCGCAGATAATTTTGCGGCGCAATGCACTTTTGCGCATTGCGCTTGCGGGTTTAAATTTGCGCAAATCAAAAAGCGTTTTTCGTCTGCAAGCATACAGATTTCAAATTTTACTCAAACCGAAGCGCCGCGTTAAATTTACACAAATGCAGAAAGTCAAATTTAATCGGTTTAATAAATTTAAAGCCTCGCGCAGAGATCGCCTTAAATTTACGCAAGCTCATACTGTCCGGCGCGCTTTTAAATTTTACTCATCACATCGTCGATTATCGCTTGCGCGCCGCTTTTATCAGCTAGCTCAAGCAGTCCTTTGCTTGCGCGCTCCACGTCGAAACTCTCAATCAAGCTCAAGATCCGCTCGCCGCTTGCGTCCTGCTGACGCACGATTTCGCAAAGTCCGCGCTCTTTAAGAAATTTCGCGTTATAAAACTGATGATCCGCCGCCGCGAACGGAAACGGCACAAATATCGCCGGCAGGCCATTTGCGCAGAGCTCCCACAGCGTGCTAGCGCCGCTGCGTCCGACGCAAAGATCGGCGCTTGCGATGAGCTCGTGCATATTTTTGCAAAAGCTCACGAGCTGTACGTCCAGACCCTGCTGTGCGTAAGTCTGCGAGATACGCTCAAACTCGCGCTCGCCGCACTGATGGATCACGCCGTAGCCGAGGCTCAAAAGCTTGGGCGCAAGCTCCACGGCAAGCGAGTTGATAAAACTCGCTCCCTGCGAGCCGCCCAAAAAGATGACCCTCTTAAGCGCCGTGCGCGGCCGCGCCGTCTCGAAAAAAATATCTGCGATCGGATAAGCAAACGCGGGCTTTTCATAGGAGCTGTAAAACGCGCGCGCAAAGGACCTCAGCAGGCGGTTGAGCCTCCCACAAACGGCGTTTTGCTCGTGGATAAAAAACGGCACGCGAGAAAGGATCGCCGCGATGGATGCGGGCGCCGAGCTGTATCCGCCCACGCTGATGAGCGCGCGGACGCCGTTTTGCTTTAAAATTTTACGCGCCGCAAGCGAGAGGCGCAGGATATTTAGCAGCGAGGCTAGCTTGGCAAAGCCCTTTTTATCGACGACGCCCGAGCTTTGCAGAAAATAGGTGCGCGCAAAAAGCTCGCTTTTTTCAAACCACGCGCGATCCTGCCCACGGTTTGAGCCGATGAAGATCGCTCTGATGCCCTGCTTTGCAAGGCGAGCGGCTAAATTTTTAGCGATTATCAGATGCCCGCCGGTGCCGCCGCCGCTGATTGCTATGACCATACTTTTCCTTTAAATTTATAAAATTTCGCGCTTAAATTTGAGCCTCGGCGCGCTTTGGAGTAGAATTTTAAGCGCAAATTCTGCTCTAAATTTTACGCCTAAATTTAAACAACGCTCGTTACAAAGCCCGCAGAAGCTTTAAAATTTCGCCCTTTTCGACGCCATCAAAACGAGCCCCACCGCAAACGACGCCGCAAGCAGATGGCTGCCGCCGTAGCTTAGAAACGGCACGGCGATACCCTTAACCGGCGAGATCGACGTAATGCCGTAGGAGTTGATAATGAACGAAAAGAAAAACATAAAGCCGATACCGAGGCAAAAGAGGAAATTTACGTTACTCGGCGACTTGCTCGCGGTCTGAAAGATGCGAAATAGCATCGCATAAAATAGCGCCACGATGAGAAAAATCCCGATAAATCCCCATTCTTCGGCGATACCTGCAAGCACGAAGTCGGTATGCACCTCGCTCAGATAGCCGAGCTTAAAGCTTCCCAGCCCAAGTCCCTGCCCAAAAAACTCGCCGTTGTTTATCGCATTTAGCGAGTGTCCGACCTGATACGGCGCGCTAGCGTCCTCTATACGCAGCCCGGCGGCTGTTTCGGGCGACATAAACGACAGCACGAAGTCCTGCACGCCGCCCCACCACGAGCGCACGCGATCGACCCTATGCGCGCTCGTGACGATAAAGACGTAAGCAAGCCCCAAAATCCCCATAAAGCTAAAGCCGATGAGCTTAAAGCTCGTGCCCGCAAAAAGCGACATAAAAATCATCGTAAGCCCCAGCACCGCGACCTGCCCCAGATCGTTTTGCACGATGGCGACCAGGATCACCACAAAGCCGAAAAGCGCTACGTAAGGAAGTAGCGTCGCGATCTCGCGCCCGATGCTTTTTTTGGAGTGATCAAGCTTGCGCGAGAAACTCCACGCCAAAAAGTAGATGAAGCCCACCTTGAAAAATTCTACCGGCGCGAGGTTAAAAAACGGCAGCCTGATCCAGCGCGCCGCGCCGTTTACGTCGGCGACCAAAGATTTAGGTAAAAAGCCCATCGCAAGCATCAAAATCCCCATGATCGCAAAAAGCGACATGCACACCGGCGTTAGGCATTTATCGGGATCGGCGCGAGAGACGATCCACATCACCGCGATGCAGGCGATCCCTACCGCGCACTGACGATAAAAAAAATGCAGTGGTGTAGCGCCCAGCAGAAGCACCGTATAGGAGCTCAGCGACAGCGAAAATATCATGCCGATCGTAATGAGCGCGCAGGTGAAGTAATATAGCCATTTATCGGTTCTCAATCATCTCTCCATTTTAAAATTTATTCGCATTTACGTGCGCCGTGCACGCTTCGTCTGCCGCGAGAGGCTCAAACCTCGCATCGCGCCCATACCGCACGGCGCCGATCGCGCATCGTCTTTTGGCACGTAGCACGATCGTGTATCCTTGAGGCGTGGCACGATCACACATTGTCTTTTGGAACGCAGTGCTATCATGCGTCTTTGGCGTGTGGCGTAAATTTTATTCTCGCGCATAGGCGACTTTGCGGCGCACGCTGCGAGATAGCGCACAGCAAAGCACGATCTCTCTTTATCCCGCAAGCGTGCATTGCGTACGCTCTATTCTAACATATCGCGGCGACTTTCGGCACGCGATAACAAGGTCGCAAACCTCGACTATGCAAAATCGCACACGAGTAGCGCGCGGTAGCTGCAAAATTTTACGCCGCAACATCATTGCAAACGCGCTCACATGTCGATCGATTTTTAGTGCGCAGACAACGTAAAACGAGCCGCATCTTACAATACGGCCGCACTGCAAAATACGACTTCGCTGCAAAGTGCGTTTGTACCGCAGACGATGCGAAATTTTGTTTTAAATTCATTCGCTGCTACGGCGCAAATTTTATTAAATTTATGCGTACAGCGATAAATTTCATTCTAAAATTTTACGCCGCAGATCATTGTAAGCACTCGCTCGCAAGACATGCCGCATGCAGCCGCACTGCGAATTATAACCCACACAAAACACAGCGCGGCCAAACGGCTTTGTCCGCCGTTCACGATCTATCGGCTTTTGGCGTGTGACACGGGTACTCGCACTGGAAATCAGCCGCTGTGAACGACAACCTCAGTACTCTGCGCATCGACCTTCAAAGTATGAAATCTTTCCGCCAATGTACTCACGCGGCAAGCCAAGTCCGCAGCAACTTCTTCCGCTTGCGCAGTCGCAAGATGTTTCATATCGACGCAGCGAGATTTAAAATTCAGGTCCGTTGCGGCAAATTTTAAAATTCAAAATTTGCGCCGCCTGGCGTCCCCGTTTGCAGCAGTTTCGGATAAAATTTCAAATTTACGTCGCGGATTGCCGTGGCGCCTTGAACGAAATTTATCCGTCGTAGAGCGTCTATCGTTTACGTATCGGCAGCGCGGCAAGCTCTCAATTCTGCGTCGCAGATGAAATTTAAATATCGCCTAGCGTTTAAAATTTAAATCTCAAAGCTCTTTCGCTCAAATTTTAGAATTTTAAATCCTGTGCCTTTTTAGCTCCGCTTGCGCCTTATAAAATTCAGACAACTCGCACGCCGCAAATGCAAGCTGCAAAACACGCTGTTCAGTTCACATCCACCGAGCACTACTTGAAGTGCCTGCCATACCGCAAAACTTCGATCACATCCTCGCATCCGTATAAACCGTCCGCCTTGTCATAGCCACAGAGGCACAAGTGCGAGCTGCGGAACGCGCAAATTTTAAAATTTAAAATCCGCCATGCAGATCAAAAAAATTTTAAAATTCCACCGCTTCAAATCCGATAAATTTTAAAATTTCACCGACGCAGATCGATTAAATTTTAAAAATTCTGGTACCCGTAAATCCAATAAATTTCAAAATTTCGCCGCTTAAATTTTATCGAAATTTTAAAGCTTATTTGATTATGTCGCGCTGACCTTTGGCGTTGATCTCGCTCAAAACGCCCATCTGTTCGAGCTGTTCGATGATCGTCGCGGCGCGGTTGTACCCGATACGCAAGCGGCGCTGTAGGTAGCTAATCGAGGTCTTCTCCTCCTCCAAAACTATCGCTTTCGCCTCATCGTAAAGCTCGTCAAGCACAATATTTTGCGGATTGATTATACCGCCTTCTTGCTTGGCGCCCTCGTTCTCGATCAAAAATCGCTCGTCATAAACGACGCTTTCTTGCGCCTTTAAAAATTCCGCGATCTTATTGATCTCATTCTCGGTCGTAAACGGCGCGTGCAGGCGGATGAGCCCCGGCGCGGTAGGCGGCGTAAAGAGCATATCGCCACGCCCGAGCAGGCTGTCTGCGCCCATCTGATCCAAAATCACCTTGCTATCGACCTTCGAGCCCACTCGGAAGCTGATGCGGCTAGGTAGATTCGCCTTTATCAGCCCCGTGACGACGTCCACGCTAGGGCGCTGCGTCGCTACGATGAGATGGATACCGCTGGCGCGCGCCATCTGCGCCAGACGCGCGATGTAGTGCTCCACATCCTTGCCGCTCGTCATCATCAGATCCGCGAGCTCGTCGATGATAACGACGATGTAAGGCAAAATTTCGCCCCCCTCGCGCAGCATCTTTTCATTGTAGTTGTCGATATTTTTCGTCCTGTTTTGCGCCATGAGCGAGTAGCGCTGCTCCATCTCCGCAACGAGATTACTTAGCGCGATAATCGCCTGCTTAGGCTGCGTGATGACGGGCGTTAGCAGGTGCGGGATGTCGTTATAGATGCTAAACTCGAGCATCTTCGGATCGATCATTATTAGGCGCAGGCTCTTGGGCGAGTTGCGATACAAAAGGCTTAAAAGCATGGCGTTGATGCCCACGCTCTTGCCGCTTCCGGTGGTGCCTGCGATGAGAAGGTGCGGCAGCTTCTTAAGATCGGTAACGAATGGCTGCCCCACGATGTCTTTGCCAAGCACGATCGTAAGCGGGCTGGAGGCGTTTTTGAACACGTCGCTTTCTAAAATTTCGCGCAGATAGATCGTATCGATATTTTGATTTGGGATCTCGATGCCTACGACGTCTTTGCCCGGAACCGGCGCCTGGATGCGGATGGTCTGCGCCCTAAGAGCCATCGCGAGATCGTCTTGCAGCGTTAGAATTTTACTCACCTTGATATGCGCGGCGGGGCGAAACTCAAAGGTCGTAACGACCGGGCCCGAGTAGGTCCGCACCACGTCGCCGTCGATCTTAAATTTACGCAGCTTATCGAGCAGATCGTAAATTTTACGATCGATCTCGCTCTCGTCGATATTGCTTTTCTTTTTTGGCGGCAGGTTTAAAAAATCAAGCGGCGGCAGCTTAAAATCCTTGGGCTTAGCCACCCTGCCCTTATCGAGCTGATCCAAAAGCCTTTTATTTTCGGCGACTTCGCTTAGGCGCTCGACCCTTTTTAGTCTGCTCGGCTTTCCCTTTTGCGGCATTTTAAGCTCGCGTTCAGCGGAAGCTTGCAGACCATGTGCATCACTGAAATTCTGCTCAGACTCGGGCTCGCGAGCATCGTTTAAATTTTGAAAATTTTGCCCGCTTTCAAAACCGCGTTCGCTTGCGCCCTGCTCCGCAAAATTACCCTGTTTCGCCGAATCGTCCTCTGCGCTCAAAGCGTTAAAATTTTCCGCACTTCTCAAGCCTTGCACAGACGAATACCTTGCGAGCCCGCCTCTTTGCGCCGCATCCGCATCGCTAGCAAAATCATCCCCAATTTCATCCTGCAAGCTTTCATCTCTTGAGCCAATAAAGCAGTTTTTGATAATGTCGGTAAAACGGTCTTCAAATATGAGCACTAGCGAAAGCACAAAAATCGTAATATTAAAAATCCACACGCCGACGCTTCCGATCATTCGCCTAAGCCCGTCCACCGCGAAGCTACCGACTGCTCCGCCGCTAGCGCCAAAGAGACTCGACTGCACCATCAAAATAGTAAAAAACAGCAAAATCGCGCCAATGCTAAACTCAAAAAATCTAAAGTCAAAACCGCGAAAATGCTTATAGGCTACGTATGCTAAGGCGAGCAAAAATAGCGGATAGATGTATGCAAAATAGCCGAATAGCTGGGTATTAAATGAGCGGATGGCATTGCCGGCGCTGCCTACAAGCGCGGAATCGGGCGCAATAGTAGCAAGCCCAAAAAATATTATGATAGCCGATATGACGATAAAATATACTTCTTTGATTATGATAGATCCTTAAATTTAAAGCGGTATTTTAGCCAAACGAAGGTTAAAATTTTATTTGAAGGATGAAATTTTAATGCTTTGATAAAATTCCGCGCCCTTGCGGACGCGGAATTAAAGGAGTTAGTTTTTGACGGCTTTGCCCAGATCCCACATAGGCATAAAGATACCAAGAGCCAAAAGAAGAACCATGCCCGCCATAAAAAATAGCATGATCGGCTCGACGTAGCTTGAGATATTATCGATGATATCATCAAATTTCTCTTTATAATAATCCGTGACGTTACCGAGCATCTTATCGAGGTTACCGGCCTGCTCGCCAGCACTGATCATCTGAATAAGCATACTTTCGTAAAGCCCTGTATTGTTAAATGCCTCTGTTAGGCTCACGCCTTGCTGCACGGCAATTTTAACGGTAGAGAGTTTCTCTTTTAAAGTATGATTATCCACCATTAAAACAGATGTATCTAGTGCATCAGCGATAGGAATACCCGCTCGCACGAGCTCTGTAAAAATAAGCATAAATCGCGACATAGTCGAGAAAAATATGATCTTGCCGAATAGATAGACCTTTAAAATCGTCTTGTCAAAGCCCTTTTTAAACTCAGGATTATTGCGATATGCCCATCTAAGAGCTATGATAGTGCCTATGATGCCCGCTAAAACAAAAATTCCATAATTATTAAGCGTGCTTTCGATGCCAAGTAGAATTCTAGTAGGTAACGGCAAATCCGCGCCCAAATCTTCAAAAATCTCGCGGAATTTCGGCACTACATACATCATCAAAACCGAAAACGCAATCGCCATAACAATCATAAGGATCATCGGATAGCGCATCGCCTTTTTAAATTTACGTTGGTTCTCCCAAAGCTCTTGAAGCATAGCAGCAAGCTTAGCTAGAGATTCTGCCATATTACCGGTTGCTTCGCCCAGACTTACCATCGCAACAACGACATCACCGAGCTGACCTCTAAATTTCTCCGTAGATTCGGTCAAGCTAAGACCTGCGTTAAGATCGTCGTTCATAGCACTGAAAATCTCTTTTAGCGTCTTATCCTCTGCCGCCCTTGCGACCTCTTTGATCGAGTCGTGGATTGAAATTCCGGCATTTGTCATAACCGAAAGCTGACGGATCGACGCTACTAACGGCAGTGTTCTAACTCTTCCGCTACCACCTAGCATGCGCGAAACCTGCGCCTTAAAATCGCCGCCCGTATTGGCTACGACTTGGGTTTCACCTCTTTTTACGATCGTCCCGCCTACGCGCTGCTTCATAAGGTTGTTTGCTTGCACCTTATCGCTAGCTTGCAAAAACATCTTCCTTCTTGCGCCCTTGGCGTTGTATTCAACTTCTAATTGCTTTTTCATTGTTTAGCCACCCTATAAATTTCTTCTATACTAGTTACTCCGCGCGCAGCACGTATAACACCATCTTCAAACATATCTATAAAACCCTCCTCCTTCGCCAAGGCCCTCATATCGTCCTTTGAGCCACCGTTAGCGATCAAGCTCTGCATTTTATCGGTAATAGGTAAAATTTCACTAATCATCTCACGCCCCATATAGCCCGTCTGACCGCATTGATCGCAACCTACGGCCTTAAAAAATGTGTATTTTTCAGGCAAGAATTCCTTCAGCTGATCAAGCATCGATTTAGGCAGATTTGTAGGCTGCTTGCAGTGCGGGCAAAGCTTTCGCACGAGACGCTGTGCCTCTACTGCAATGAGCGCACCACTTATGAGGTAAGCCTCTATACCCATATCCACTATTCGCGGGATCGCACTAACGGCGTCGTTGGTGTGTAGGGTTGAGAAAACCAAGTGTCCCGTAAGAGCAGCCTGGATCGCGATCCTAAGGGTCTCTTGGTCTCGGATCTCACCGATCATTATGATGTCAGGGTCTTGTCTTAAGATCGAGCGCAATGCTGAAGCAAAGGTAAGACCCGCTTTTTCGTTAACTTGGACTTGTTGGATTAAATTTACTTGATACTCGACTGGATCTTCTACGGTAATAACTTTAGTGTCGATATTTTTAATATCGTTTAGCGCTGCGTATAGCGTCGTAGACTTACCGCTTCCAGTAGGTCCGGTAACCAAGATAATACCGTATGGAGCCTTCATAGCGTTATTAAATTTCTTAAAGCTATCAGGGTGCATGCCAAGCTTTTCCAGGCTGATGATAACCTTGGATTTATCGAGGATACGCATAACGGTAGATTCGCCATTGATAATAGGCAGTGTCGAAATACGAAAGTCGTATTCGCGACCTGAAATTTTCATACTAAACCTACCGTCCTGCGGCTTACGGCGCTCGGCGATATCCATATTCGAAAGTAGCTTCAAGCGGCTTACTAGCGGTGGATAGATATCTTTATCAAAGATAAAAATTTCAGCGAGCATTCCGTCGATTCTGGTACGCACGACGCAGTTATTCTCGGTCGGCTCGATGTGAATATCGCTACCGCGCATCTTAATAGACTGGCTAATTATCATCTCAATGAGCTTCAAAATCGCCGAGGTATCATCGCTGCTTCCGCTACCGCCGGTGTTAGCAAGCTCTTTGCGGATCTCCTCTACGAGCCCCTCAATACTCTCTGAAAGCTCAAGCTTAGATAGATATTTATTTACCTGATTTGGATCGGCTACTACGATTTTAAGCAGCTGTTTACTAAACATAGCCTGCGCTTTATCTTGCGACTCAAGATTAAACGGATCAGAAAAAGCAACGTAAATATTCAGATCATCCGCTTTAACCGGTATCACGCCGTATCTTTTAAGCTGTGCGGTAGGAGTGCGTTCCGATAGCCTGAAGTCTATATCGATATCGTCTAAATTCATATACGACAGGTTCATTTTCTTGGCTAGAATTTGCAAAAATTCCTTCGGATCCATCGAAAATTTTTCGCTTATATCGTCAAATTCTATCTGACGACGCTTGTATAACTCAACTAAAATCGAGCAAAAATCATCCTGGCTTAGATAGTTATCTCCGACTAAAACCTCGCCTAGCGTCAAGCCGATATCCATCTTATCTTTAATTTCCGGAACAACGGTGCTAGTAAGGATATTGTTTCGTATTAAAATCGCAACGATCTGCTCTTCAATCTTTGTCATCGTGATCACCAATAAATTTTAATCGAGCTAAGCTTATCGCCAGCATAAATTGCAATTACCATCTTTTTTACCTCTTCCTCTTCTTTGATAAAAAGCTCGGCGCGCTCGCCGTTTTCTAGGGTAAAGACATACGTATCACTCTTTTTTACGTATGCTCTCTCCGTAAATTTATCAAAAATTTCAGACAAAATATAATTGATCTTGGGCGTTCTTATATAGCTTATGTCTACGCCGTCGCAAAGCGCCAAATAAAGCATCTTTTTTTGAAAAATTATGGTCGAATAAAGAGAAGCATTCTCGCGAGCCTCTTTCGTCTTATAAAGCATCACCGTAGGCACGACGAGCTCATTTACTTTATCCATCTTAAGGCACGCTTTGGCATACATATTTGCAAGTGCCTCGCTCTGCTCCTCGATGAATAAATTTCGCACGCTTTCTTGGCAGATACGGTTATACTGACCGATCTGATCCCAGTTGCGCACGTCATCGGCGCTAACTGCAAATAACGACGCGATCGCAAAAGCTAAAATATATAAAATTTTCATAGTTTATCGCTTCTTATCTTTGAAATGAGGTTAGAAATTTCGTTATTTTTCGCCTTTGCGTTAAAGGTCTCAAGAGCGTAAAGCGCGTCTTCTTTACGACCCTTTTTATAATTGGCTTTAGCAAAAATTATCCAGCTGGCAACGTTGTCCTTATCAAGCTCATTTGACGTAAGAGCCCATTTGATCGCATTATCGTAGTCTTTCTTATTATACGCTTCTTCGGCTAGCGATAGCGAATACTCAATCTTATTCGTCGCGTAAAATTTACTCTCCAAGCTCTGCTTATCTTCGCTTAAATTTGAAGTTTTTATCTCAATTCTAGAACTTAGCGGAGCGCTACTTGCGGTATTTGTAGAACCTCCAGAGAAATTTGATTTAGGCGGCAATGGAGCGCGTCCAAAATCGATAACCTCATTTTTAGGTGGCTGATTTGCAAAAGCTGCGTTATTGGTATTGGGTACATTAAATGTAGGAGCATTTTGATTGCCAAAATTCTGATTGCCAAAATTTTGACCGCCGAAATTCTGAGCCTGAGCCTGCCCGCCATAGTTTCCGCCATTTTCGTAATTATTAGTTATCTTAAACCCACCGGAATCCTCGCTGGATAGTACACCCACGTCGTTTAAATTTAAGCTTGGACGTTCCTTTTCGTGCTTAGAGGCGCGGGCAACTTTCGGCGCGCTGATATTATAATCTTCTTTGGAGATATTATTTTGCACTGCAAGATCTGCCGCCTGCTGCTCGGCATCACTAGCAGAATTTGTAGCACCGCCCTTGTCCTCAATATTTTGATTGATACTTGCCATACTGACGCTATCACTATCTTTAAGCAGCCAAAATATCGCTCCGATCGCAACCGAGATCAATATCAAAAGCCCCAAAATCGTCTTGTCGAATCTCAATACGAAATTCGGCTTAGATTTCAGGAAAGAAAACTGCTTTCTGTTTTTGTTATACTCTTCCCATTTTTTTTCAAGTTCGTTTACTTCGTAAAATTCAAGCATTTATTATCCCCGAGCCTATCGCTGCCATCTCTATGATTTTATTATTAATCTGCGAAAAACTAATTTCCGTAGGTTTATTTACTTCGTAATACTCAAAAAGCTCGTACATCTTATACATAAGCTTGTTGATATTTCTCATATTGCCGTCCGTTAAATTTAAAATCAAATCGAAATTATCGTCGCTAAACATAAAATAGTATTGTTGAAAGCCATGAAGCACAAGCTTCTTTTCAATATACAGCTTGACTTCGCCTAAATTTGAATTAGGAAGCTCAATGCTCTCCCAAATTCTAGTTTTAAAATAATCCTTCGCGAGGCGATCTTCCTCGTCAGTCTTATGCACTGTAAATAAAAATTTAAATAATCTGGTATCTGCCATAAGGCGAATTTTTTCTATTAAATTCCCAGGATACAGCTGAGCCTCATCAAGCAAAATAACGACCTGCTCTACTGCTCCCACATTCGTAGAAATTCCAAATCTCTCTCTGTAAACTCGCATAAAATTCTCGTAATTATCAATCGGCTCACTAGGAGTTGAATGAAAAATCTGCGAATAAAGCTCTAAGAAAAATTCTTTCTCATCAAAAAACGGCTGCGGCACAAATACGACTCTTACCTTTTTCTCAAGATCGACCTTGATTTTATTAAGCAAAAATGTCTTGCCACAACCCGGTTTGCCGTAAAAAAGTATAAGTTTTAACGGCTTTTGCAAAGCATTTAAAATTTTATGATAAGCAAGGGTCGATTTATCGAGATTAACGAAGTCCGAGACTTCGTTATCCTCGATAAAAATCTCCTTGATCGCCGTATAGTTATTACTCATTTTCGTAGATGGATTTTGAGTAGCCTAGCTCTTTAAGAGAGGTAGCAAGCGGCGCGCCGGTATTGTCGATGATATGTGGAGTTACTACGAAGATTAACTCCGACGTGCTCAAAACATCGGCAGTGCTTTTGAAAAGATTTCCAATTAATGGAATTTCAGCTAGCACAGGCACCCTAGTGTTATTCTTGGACTTAGTTGCGCCGATTAAACCGCCTAAAATTACAGTATCGCCATCATCTACCCAAACTACACTCGAGAGTTTCTTTTGCAAGGTATCAGGTGCGATATCTCTTCTGCCATTCTCTTTCCTTACATTATCTTCTGCATATTTAAGAGAACTTAAAGACGGATTAATTCGTAGCATAATCCTATTATCATCTGAAATTTCAGGCAAGATATTCAAAAGAATACCTACAAAGATCGAATACTGATCATCTGACTGAGTATCTCCGCCTTGATAATCACCTGTAGTAGTAGATTTTAATACGTAGTTAATGGTATCACCTACAGAGATAATAGCAGGCTGATTATTCATCGTAGTTACCTTAGGGCTTGAAATAATCTTGG
>NZ_CALHII010000220.1 GCF_938030815.1 uncultured Campylobacter sp. | reverse complement strand
TCGTTTAGGGCGTGGACTACCAGGGTATCTAATCCTGTTTGCTCCCCACGCTTTCACGCATTAGCGTCAGTTAAGTTCCAGCAGATCGCCTTCGCAATAGGTATTCTTCTTGATATCTACGGATTTTACCCCTACACCAAGAATTCCATCTGCCTCTCCCTTACTCTAGATTATCAGTTTCCCAAGCAGTTTAACGGTTGAGCCGTTAGATTTCACAAGAGACTTGATAATCCGCCTACGCGTCCTTTACGCCCAGTGATTCCGAGTAACGCTTGCACCCTCCGTATTACCGCGGCTGCTGGCACGGAGTTAGCCGGTGCTTATTCGTTAGGTACCGTCATTATTCTTCCCTAACAAAAGGAGTTTACGCTCCGAAAAGTGTCATCCTCCACGCGGCGTTGCTGCGTCAGGGTTTCCCCCATTGCGCAATATTCCCTACTGCTGCCTCCCGTAGGAGTTTGGACCGTGTCTCAGTTCCAATGTGACTGATCATCCTCTCAGACCAGTTACGCGTCATAGCCTCGGTAGGCCGTTACCCCACCGACTAGCTGATACGATATAGTCTCATCCCTTGCCGAAATTCTTTCCCGATTTATCTTATGGTAAAAAGGAGTATGGAGTATTAGCAGTCATTTCTAACTGTTGTCCTCCAGCAAGGGGCAGATTAGCTATATATTACTCACCCGTGCGCCACTAAATTTAAAAGAGCAAGCTCTTTTAAATTCCGTTCGACTTGCATGTATTAGGCACGCCGCCAGCGTTCACTCTGAGCCAGGATCAAACTCTCCATATTTATACTTCTCGCAACGGCAAAGCCGTTACTGCGAGCGGGAGCTTTCGCTCCCTGCACCCACCTAAAGCTACAAAGATTTGCGAAAAAATAAGTTTTTCACAAATCATAAATTTCTAAGGATAGCATTAAAACCGAAGCTTGGCTCAGGTCTTATTCTGCGTCTTAAATTTAATCTATGATTTAAACTCTTTATACTTATACAGGTAGATACGATTATGAAGTTTTTAATCTAAAAACTTTATGTTTTTGTAACATCGTTTTTATGGATAGATTTAGTTTAAAGCTAGATGCTAATTAGATATTCGTTACAGACGTAAAGAATTCTCTAAATTTCGATCCGGCGATCTAAATCTTAATCCATAGGCTCAATCGATCACTTGTTTAGATTTCAAAGATTGACTAAAGATATTTGTTTTTAACAGTTAAAATTTTAAAAAACGCGTTCGCTAAAAGGCTAAAACTACTAGGACTTAAGAGTTAAGAAAGCAGGTTCGGCTCGGTGCGAAACAGAATTGTGATTATACAAGAGCGATGCTTAAAGGGGGCTGAATAGAAAAGATTTTAAACTAAATAAATTTTATGTTCGGCATGTGCTATTACTTCGCCGATGATAGTGCTACTAGCGTAGCCTGCGTTTTTTAAATTTACAAGCGCTCGCGCCGCGTCCTTTTCCGCTACGGCAAGCAGAAGTCCGCCGCTAGTTTGCGCATCGCAAAGCGTTATGTCTGGCTCAGAATCGACGCCCGGTGCGATAAATTTCAAATTTTTATAGCTTCCAGCAGGGATCAGTCCCTCATCAAGGCATTTGAGAGCGCTTTTTAGAAGCGGAATTTTGCTAGGATAAATTTTAAAGCTCACGCTCTCATTTATCATCTCAAGGGCGTGTCCAAGCAACCCGAAGCCCGTCACGTCGGTCGCGGCATGTATTTTTAGACCCGCTAGCGCGCCCACAGTATAAAAATTTAACAAAATCATGCTCTCTATCGCATCACGAAATTCTTCAAATTTAAGAAATTTCGCCTTAATGGCCGTAGCGATAATGCCCGTGCCGAGGGGTTTTGTTAGGATCAGCAGGTCGCCTTCGCGCGCTGTATTATTGCTCCAAAATTTACGCGGATTCACGCGCCCCGTGACGCTAAGTCCGTAATAAATTTCGGGAGTAGAGATGGTGTGTCCGCCCACCAAGACCCCTCCGCACTCTTTGATCTTATCTTTGCCACCGCGCAGAATTTCGCGCAGAATTTCGTTTGAGAAATGACAATCATCAAAACCCACGATGTTTAGGGCGTTTATCACTTCGCCGCCCATTGCAAATACGTCGCTTAGGGAGTTTGCTGCCGCGATCTGTCCGAAGATAAACGGATCGTCCACCAAAGGGGTGATAAAATCGAGCGTCTGCACTAGCGCAAGATCGTCATTTATGCGAAATACGCTCGCATCTTCGTTGCTGCAGATTGACGAAAGTAGGCTTGCATTAGGCTCGATTAAATTTCCAAGATTTTCGGTTAGACCCGCCGGGTCAAGCTTGGCGGCTCAACCGGCGGCTGCAATAAATTTGGTGAGGTTAAAATCTCTGTAGATCATAGTTTGATTACTTCGTATTTTGATAGAACGTCCATGATTTCGTATGCATTTGAAATCTCGCCGATCGCGAGCTTATCGACTAGTTTGTAGCTCTCCAGACAGCTTCCGCAGCTTAAAATTTCGGCCCCCGCTTCGTTTAGCTTTTTGATTGCCTCAAAGCATTCGTGGCCGCGATTTGTGGTTATATGCACGGCGTTGTTTACGCAGATCACCTTCACTGGCTTTTCGTCTAAATTTAGCGCCGCGCCTAAAAATTTAGCAAGCAGGCTCTTTCCGATCGGGCCGCTTCCGCACTGCTCTTCGTTTAGAAATATCACCTTGCCTCTTTTTGGCGCCGTTACGCCGCAATAAATATCGTCGATATTTGTATCTTTCAGCTCGTCCGTTTTTACGGTTTTTATAAGCGTATCGGCGCCCGCTTGTGAAATTTGCGCTTCAAAGCCGTTTTTGGCTAAAAAGCGCTTTATATTTTCGCGCGGCGCTACGTCGTTTACTAAAATTTCTAAACTCTCTGCGATTTTTAGCTCACCGAGGGCTTTTTTGGTGCGCAAAAGCGGCTCCGGGCAATTTAAATTGCGACAATCTAGTTGCATATGTAATCCTTAAAAATAAAATTCTTTGAACCTCAAAGCTAATGCGAGCCGCACGCAAGCAGACCCGCATAAAATTTACCCAAGTTATAAGCGCGGGTACTTCGCTTCAAATTGCGATTTAGCGATCTGCCCTTTATCGAGCAGCTCGCGATACCAGTAGTGGTGAAGTACGTAAACTTCCTCCTCCGGCTTGTGTCCGTCGATCATCGAGTGGATGGCTCCGCTGATCGCAAAGACCGCCATATAGATATGCACAAGCAAAAATACCGCGCAGACCGCGCCCAAAAAATTATGAATAATCGCGCTTGCTCTTAAAATTTCGATCTGACTCATACCTAGCGCACTTCTCATCGCAGGGATATCGTAGTCTAAGAAAAACATCGACGCGCCCGTGGCTATCATCACTATGCCGCCTAAAGTCGCGACCCAAAACCACGCTTTTTGGCCGGCGTTAAATTTACCCGCGGGAATCGTGCGCTTCTTTTTGCTTAAATAGCCGCCCACGATCATCATCCATTTGATATCGTAAGCTCGCGGTAGCATACGCCAAAACCATGTCACTAGCATAGGCATAACGGCGATCGCAAAGGCTATCGTAGCTAGTCCGTGAGCGTTTTTACAAAATCTCACGAAAGTGCCACCGCCAAATTCTTCGCCAAACATCATAATTAAGCCGGTAGGAACCAAGATCGCCCATGCGACGGCTGCTACGAGATGATACAAGCGCTCAAATTTATTAAATGCATAGATCGGCTTGCCGGCGTGATGATCAAAGTGCTTCGGCCCTA
The DNA here is from genome assembly GCF_938030815.1 of uncultured Campylobacter sp. Classification (GTDB taxonomy): domain Bacteria; phylum Campylobacterota; class Campylobacteria; order Campylobacterales; family Campylobacteraceae; genus Campylobacter_B. Next base: position 331 of record NZ_CALHII010000220.1, on the reverse strand, counting down.
TGATCGCGTAGTGCCCAATAAAAGCTATGATTACGCCCAAAACCGCGCCCAGCGCCAACCAAGCAAAAAAGCCCGAGCTTTGCAGATGTCCTTGAAATTGCAGAAAAATCGGACCGAAGCCGTTGCCGTAGCTATCGATGTTTTCAAGCCTTGCATTGCCCCAAACATCGCTATTTCCCTGCACGATATCGGCATATTTTTTCTCCTCCGCCTGCGCATAAATACAGGCAAAAAGCGCGAGAAACAATCTTTTCATGGATTTCCTTAGATATAAAATTCAAGCCGATTATATCATTTTTTGCAAAAAATTTTCTTACAAAGCAAAATTACA
>NZ_CALHII010000219.1 GCF_938030815.1 uncultured Campylobacter sp. | reverse complement strand
AAATCTTCTTTATTGTATGCCAAATCTCGAGCCATCGTCATATATTTAATTACTTCGTCTATGTCTAAAGAGTGATAGAAGTAGGTTAATGCGCAAAATAAGCAAGATTCGCCTATTTTGCCTACTTCACAAGCCCTAGATAATCTTTTGGCTCTCTTTAACTTAAGCTCACACAAAGGAGTAGTAAGTTACGATGAGAGCTATGAAAAACAGGTATATAATCCATTCCCTAATTTCGGAAAAGAAATTTAGAGAAATTCTCAAGTATTTTGCAGAAGACATAGAAGCATCAAAGATATCAAATTTAACTAAAATTTCAGAAGCAACCCTATGTAAAATCTTTAGAGAAATAAGAGCTCTTATGTCTAAAGAGTGTGAAAAGATAAGCAAATTTAGCGGTGAGATAGAAATAGATGAAAGCTACTTCGGATCTAAAAGGGTAAGGGGTAAAAGAGGTAGAGGAGCAGCAAACAAAACTCCGGTATTCGGAATGCTAAAGCGTGACGGTAAAGTCTATACCCATATAGTTAAAAACTGCTCTGCTAATGAGTTGATACCGATATTATCTCAATATAGCGAGCTTGATAGCTCTACTATTTATTCTGATTGTTGGAAGGCTTATGACGGATTAGTGGATTATGAAGCCTTAGCACATTACAGAGTAAAGCATTCAAAGAATGAATTTGCTAATGGTAAAAATCATATAAATGGTATTGAGAATTTCTGGGGATACGCCAAACATAGATTATCTAAATTTAAAGGCATTAAGAAAGAGAATTTCTTACTTCATCTTAAAGAGTGTGAATTTAGATATAATACTAAAACTACACAGGAAGACCTATATCAGAAACTGTTGAGATTGATAAGAGAGAATCCGCTTAAGTTTAATTGAGCCAAATTTTAAAAGAAAACTTCGATAAATATGGCTCAGAAGCCATTTACGGACAGCTTTATCAGTGGGGCAGCCTCGGCAAAGTCGGCCACTCGCAGCGCACCGCAAAGCGCATGCTAAACGCGCTAGGAGGCTACGTGAGCGAGCTTGGCGGCTACTCTTACGGCGCGGCGACGGCGTTTTTGCCTCACGTGACGGGCTCTATCGATCCGACGCACGCTCCGACGCGTTGGGAGGGCGTGATAAAGGAGGCCAAAACGATCGTGTTTTGGGGCACGAACCCAGTCGTCTCAAACAAAATCGCCATCGGCGTACCGATGCACAACTCCTACGCCTACTACGAGATTATGAAGGATAAATTTAAAAAAGGCGAGATGAAAATTTACAGCGTGGACGTTTACCGCAACGAAACGGCGGAGTATTTCGGCGCGCAGTATCTCGCCGTGCGCCCTTGCACCGATACCGCGATGCTGATCGGGCTTTGCGAATATCTTTACGAAAACGGCCTTTACGACAAGGAATTTATAGAGCACTACACGGTCGGGTTCGATAAATTTAAGGAGTATTTCACGGGCTCGAAAGACGGCGTGAAAAAGGATCTAAAATGGGCGAGCAAAATTTGCGGCGTGAGCGAAAAGGAGCTAAAAGAGCTAGCCGATACTCTAGCTAAAAAAGACACGCTCATAGTTACAGGCTACTCTATCCAGCGCCAGCACCACGGCGAGATGGCGTACTGGGCGCTGATCACGCTAGCGGCGATGCTAGGCGATATCGGCAAGACCGGGCGCGGC
>NZ_CALHII010000218.1 GCF_938030815.1 uncultured Campylobacter sp. | reverse complement strand
CACCACATCAACGCCATGGATTTTATACCCTCTATTTGCCAAAAGCGCCGCCGTCGGCAACCCTATATATCCAAGACCCAAGATGCAAACTTTTTTCACAATATTCCTTTTAAAAATTCCAGTATTTTTTTGCAAGCTTTACCGTCGCCATACGGACTTGTATTTTTACTCATTTTATCATATTCATCTTTTAAATTTAATAATTTTTGCACCTCTTTTATTATATTTTCGCGCTTGGTGCCGATAAGCTTAACGCATCCTGCCCTTATCCCCTCAGGTCTTTCGGTAGTTTCTCTGATAACTAAAACGGGCTTACAAAGGCTCGGCGCCTCCTCTTGGATACCGCCACTATCTGTTACTATCATATATGACTTGCTCATAAGATAGACGAAACTATCATACTCTAGCGGATCAATTAAAAATATATTCGAAATGCCCGATAAAATTTCTCCTACAGGCTTTCTTACATTTGGATTTAGATGCACGGGGTAAACGATGTCGATATTTTCATTTTTTAGCGCTATTTCACGTAAAGCCTCACAAATATTAACAAAGCCTTCTCCGAAATTCTCTCGTCTGTGTCCTGTAACGAGAATAAATTTTCTATCACTAAGCTTATATTTGGAATTTATAAAGGATAAAATTTTATTTTTTAGCAGCTCGTTGTTTTCGATTTTATCTATCGTCCACAAAAGCGCGTCTATTACGGTGTTGCCGCTAACGACTATATTTTTTGGATCTTTGCCTTCTTTTAAGAGATTGTCTCTTGCATCGGTGGTCGGTGCGAAGTGATATTTAGCTATGAGCCCCGTCATCTGCCTATTTATCTCTTCAGGAAACGGCGAATAGATATCATGCGTCCTAAGTCCAGCTTCTACGTGAGCAACGTCGATCTTTTGATAATACGCCGCTAAAGAAACGGCATAAGTAGTAGTAGTATCTCCATGCACAAACACGATGTCCGGGGTATATTCGCTAAATACATCGCGCATACCAAGCAAAACGCCTGACGTAATGTCGTACAGATCCTGCCCTTGCTTCATTAAATTTAGATCAAAATCCGGCTTGATCTCAAAAAATTCAAGCACCTGATCAAGCATCTGTCTGTGCTGCGCCGTAACGCAAACCTTCACTTCAAATTCCGCGTACTTTTGAAATTCCTTTATCAACAAAGCCATCTTAATGGCTTCCGGGCGCGTCCCAAATACTATCAAAATTTTTCTTTTCGTCATAAACTCCCCTAAATATCGGTTTTTTAACCAAATTTATCGCCGTAATTTTAATTAAATTTTGCTATATCGGCGCTTAACAATACATAAAATCACCTATTTATCGCTACTTAGATGGTATAGAATGTTCTTTGCTTCAAAGACGGCTAAGATTTATTTTAAATTATCAAAAAATTCCACCGCAAAATCATCAAAAATTTTACCTTTCAAATGCGCTTTGCAAAATTC
>NZ_CALHII010000217.1 GCF_938030815.1 uncultured Campylobacter sp. | reverse complement strand
CAAATGAGCGTACCCGAGGGCTGCGGTGCAAAAGGCCAAAGCAAAGGCACCTGCGGCAAAACCTCGACGCTGGCGTTACTTCAAGACACTATGGTTTTCGGGCTTAAGGGGCTTAGCGCTTACCGTCACCACGCACACGAGCTCGGCGCCGATACTAGCGCGGTCGATACCGTTATGGCCGACACGCTGTATTTTACGCTGACGAACTCAAATTTTAACTTTGACGAGCATATCGCGCAGCTGATGGCCGTCGGAAACGCGGGCGTGCAGATGATGGATATCTTAAGCGAGGCGCATACCGCAAAATTCGGCGTACCGACCCCGGTTAAAGTTAGCCAAAACAAGGTCGAGGGCAAAGCGATTTTGGTCAGCGGACACAACCTGCACGCTCTTGAGGCGCTGCTAAAAGCAACCGAGGGCAAGGGTATCAATATCTACACCCACTCCGAGATGCTTCCTGCGCACGGCTATCCGCAGCTTCGCAAGTATCCGCACCTAAAGGGCAACGTCGGCAAGGCGTGGTTCGATCAAACCAAGCTTTTCAACGAATTTAAAGGCGCGATTTTGATGACCACAAACTGCATCGTGCCGCTTCGCTCATCCTGTAGCTACGCAGACAGGCTGTTTGGCTACTCTATCGCTGGCACCGACGGCATTAAGCATATTCAAAACGACGATTTTACGCCGCTCATCGAGTGCGCGCTTGCGTGCGGCGACGTGAGTATGGACAGCGACGAGAGCTTGGTGACGGGCGGACACTACAAGACGATTTTGAGCCTCGCGCCGCAAATTTTAGACGCGATCAGCTCGGGCAAAATCCGCCGCTTTTTCGTCATCGCCGGCTGCGACGCGCCCGGCAAAGGACGCGAGTATTACCGCGAGCTGGCGCTTAGCCTGCCGAAGGACTGCGTGATTTTGACCTCCAGCTGCGGCAAATTCCGCTTCAACGACGTGGATTTCGGAACCGTGCCTGGCACCGAGCTTCCGCGCTATATCGATCTAGGCCAGTGCAACGACAGCAACGGCGCGGTCAAGATCGCCCTAGCGCTTAGCGAGGCTACGGGCATCGCCGTAAACGACCTGCCGGTCTCGATCGTGCTGATGTGGATGGAGCAAAAGGCGGTCATCATCCTGCTTGCGCTGTTTAGCCTGGGCGTTAAGAATATCAACGTGGGTCCTACGGTACCTGAGTTTTTCAACGACGAAATTTTAGGCTTTTTGGTGCAAAATTTCGGCCTTCGCCTAATCAGCGGCGACGCGCAGGCGGATCTGAAATACTTCCTGGGCGAATAAATTTTATAGCGAGGCAAATCGGGTAAATTTAAAATTCGGCAAAGCTCCGATTTTAAATTTACCCTTTATACGTATACGGCAGTTTTAATAGATTTAGCCGATGCGGCTATTTTACGCAACGCTCATATTTAAATTTCACGACTATACCGTCCGTCTTATTTAAATTTTAAAATCATATAATCTCGCCAAATGCTTAGAAAAATTTAATTAAGTGCTTTTTTTACACATTCAAATTCTAATCGTCTTTGCTATTACAATCCTTCTTTTTCTGTGTAAGTATTTATCTTATCCGTATCGCTGCCGCTTATAGTAACCGCTATAGTGTAACTGTCTTGATGCTTGGTATCTCATAAAATTTTCCGTATCATCTCATTTTTCGCTATCAGATATTGCAATTTAGTGCCGTTAATTTTATATCCATCTTTATTTAATTCTTCAAGCATCCTCTCTAATAATCGCTAAAATTTTAAATAAACATAGGATTTAAATACGGATTTTAATCTAAATTTTGAGAATACTTTATGAATGCACGGCTTGTGGGAATAAAATTTTAAGCAGATTTTGTGCAAAATTTCAAAATGCAGCTCAAGCTCGCAAACAGATAAATTCACTGCAGCCTTGCGTTTAGAATTCCGCGCTAGTGATAAATTTCGCATCTTTACGTCGATGCAAATTT
>NZ_CALHII010000216.1 GCF_938030815.1 uncultured Campylobacter sp. | reverse complement strand
GTGCCGCTACATTTAAAGACAGAAGCTCCACTACCATAAAGCAGCGCGCGATCTCGCTCGGGACTAGATTAAACTTAACCGACGATTTTCACTTTTTGCTCGGCGGACGCTTTTCGAAGGTAACCTACAGCAGGTATTATTATAATATTTTGCGCGGTACGGCTTCGCATAGAGCGAGCCCGAGCAAATCGGATTTCACGCCGTATGCGGGGGTAGTCTGGGACTTTGCGGATAATTTTTCGTGGTACGCAAGCTATGCCGAAATTTTTAAGCCGCAAGCCGCGCGCGACAAGGACGGTAAAATTTTAGATCCCGTCGTCGGCTATAATTTAGAAACCGGTGTGAAGGGAGAATTTTTTGACGGCGCGCTTAATACGAATGTCGCGCTATTTCAGATCATTCAGAAAAATAGGGCGATGAGCGATCCTCTTAATACGAACTACTCTATCGCCGAGGGCAAGGTGCGAAGCCGCGGCGTGGATGCCGAGCTGCAAGGCTCGCTCACTGAGAATTGGAAATTATTCGCGGGATATACTTTCAACCGCAGCGTCTATTTAAAGACCGAAAGAACCTCCGCGGCGGTCGATTATAGAAAGGGCGCAAACGCCAAACGCTACATTCCGAAGCATCTGTTTAAGTTCTACACGAACTATGAAATCCCGCTCGGCGAAAATCGTAAGATCGCCCTGGGTACGGGCGTGCGCTATCAGAGCAAAACCGCTTCGATATATCGCGAAAACGTTGCGTACTACGCCGCGCCGCAGAAGGCTTACGCGCTGTGGGATGCGAACGTCGGCTATCATTTCGACAAGCACTTTAGCGTAAATTTTGCGGTCAAAAACATCACGGATAAGAAGTATTTTCAAAATACACAAAATCGCGTCGCGGGCCATAACAACTACTACGGCGAGCCGCGGAATTTTATGCTGACGCTTAATTATACATATTAGGTGCGGATGAAATTTTGCGCTTATGCGAACTTGGATAAACTCCCTCGCACGCGGTCGCGGATAAATTCCGCGCTTCATAAGGGCGCGGATGAAGCGAGCGCAGAGGCGCGAGACTAGGCTTTGTCGCAAGTAGCACGTAGTGAGGCGGGTAAAATTTGAACGAAGCTGCGGGATTAAAATTTAACTCGCGATTTGGTCGATTAGAGATTGATTAGCGCGAGCGATCGCAGGCGATGCGGGCGATAAATTTAATCTCGCGAAATTCCAAGCGAATTAAACGCGCAGACTTGCGAGCATAAAATCCGCTCGCGAGCCTGCGGGATTAAATTTAATCCCGCGGAATTTCTCTGTAACCGGCGCTAAATTTTAAAATTTAAAGAGAAAATTTGAAAACGCTAAAGCAATTTTTTGAAATTCTACGTCCGCACTGGTTTGGCAAAGGCGCGGCGAAGCTGTGGGCGCTGCTGCTGCTCGCGCTTGGTTTTAGCCTCGCTATCATCAAAATCAGCGTGCTGATGAACGCGTGGGATAAGCGCTTTTACGACGCGCTAAGCGAACTTAAAGGCGAGCTCATTCCCGCGCTCGTGGGCGAGTTTTTGCTCTACACGGCGCTCATCGTGCTTTTCATCGTCTGCGGCAGCTGGCTTCGCAAACTGCTCGTAATCGTCTGGCGCGAGCGGCTAAGCGCGATGATGGAGCGCAAATGGCTACATAACGCAAACTTCTACCGCACGAGCCTTGATGGAAATTTTAGCGCCACAGGCGGATCAAATTTAGAAAAACCTGGCGACATAAATTTAGATGAAAATTTAAACGAGCGTGCAGAGTGTTCCACAGCCGAGGCGGACAGCGCGGCTTTGCATAGAGACGGAAAGGGGCTTGAAATTTTACCGAGTGCGGCGGAGCAAAATGCGGCAGGGCAAAGCGGCGCAAGCGAGAATGAAATTTCATCTAAAACTCGCGCAGATCGTGAAATTTCAAAAACGATCGCAAAGCTAGACAACCCCGATCAGCGTATCGCCGAGGACAGCCTGCTACTTGTGCAAAAAAGCGTCGATCTCGTAAAGTCGCTCGTCTATAATCTAGCTAAGCTCATCGCCTTCGTTGCGATCTTGTGGCAGGTCTCGAAGGTACTGAAATTTGAAATTTTCGGCATGCGCTTTGAGATCGAAGGCTTTTTGCTCTACGTCGCGCTCCTTTATACGCTGCTTTGTTCGCTGATTACGCATCTCATCGGGCGTAGGCTTAGGGGGTTAAATTTTGCTAAGCAGCGCGCCGAAGCCGACTACCGCTCGGATCTGCTACTCGTGCGCGAAAACGCAGAAGCCGTAGCCTTTATGCGCGGAGAGGATGCCGAGCGCAGCCGCTTCCGCGCGAGTTTCGGCGAGATCATGAGAAATTGGCGCAGCATCATGAATACGGAATTTCGCCTCGAGTGCTTTTCGGCAAGCTACCTAAAAATCACGAATTTGATCCCGATCTTTGCCTGCTTGCCGCTGTATTTGTCGCGCGCGATGAGCTTTGGCGACATGATGCAGGCGCGCTCGGCGTTTTACAGCGTACAGGACGGATTTGCGTGGTTCATGGACTATTACAAACAGATCATGGAGTGGGCGGCGAGCGTGCAGAGGATCTATGAGTTCATCTCGCGCATGGACGGCGAGAGCGCAAATCTGCGTGCTTGCGTCAAACAAAGCGACGAAAATTCCGCTCGTTGCGAGGGCTTGTCGGTCTTCACGCCTGCGGGCGAGCCGCTGATCGAGGATCTACGCTTCGAGCTTGCGCCTGCGCAGTTTATAATGCTGCGAGGCAAGAGCGGTGCGGGCAAAAACACGGCTCTGCGCTACGCGGCGGGTCTTTGGAGATACGGCCGCGGCGAGATCAGTCTGCCGCACACGGGAGTGATGTTTATCCCGCAAAAGCCCTATCTGGCGCCGCTTAGCCTAAAAGAGCTTATCGCTTATCCGCAGCCGCCGCGCAAAGACGATGCGGAATTTTTAGAAATTTTACGCAGCGTAGGACTTGAGAAATTTGCTCGCATGCTAAACTCGCGCGCCGATTACGTTAAAATTTTAAGCGGCGGAGAGGCGCAGCGGCTTAGTTTCGCACGTATTCATTACCACAAGCCGAGCTTTGTTTTTGCAGACGAGATCACGTCCGCGCTAGATCCCGCCTCGGCACGCGAGCTGCTACTTGGTCTGCGCGCGGATCTGCCGAGGCTAGGCATGCTAGCGATCGTGCATCAAACGGGGCTTGAGGACATATTCGAGCGGACGATAGAGCTTTAAATTTTATCGTTTAAATTTCAGCCGCCGCAGGGATTTCGCCTTTAAATTCATATCTTTTTAAATCCAGATTTATTAAAATTACTCGTTTATATTGAGCGGCGATAAAATTTAGCCGAGGCGCTCGGATACGCGGGTAATTAGCGCCCGCGCGGTTAGGCGCTCGCACGCAGTCGGCGGCATAGCACCGTCGTAGGTAAGTATTTACGGCGTAACGAGTAGCTCGGAAGTCGGTCGGCAGTGCGCGATCGCGGTTCTGTACGGAAATTTAAGTCGATAAAATTTAAACGCGAGATAGTCTGCTCAATAATGGGCGTCTCGATAAAATTTTAAGTCGCGTGGCGATCTGTAACGTAGCAGCGCGCCAAATGAGAAGGCTACGTCAGCGGCGCGATGTGCAGGCGTAGCGATAAATCGGTAGCGCGTTGGATGGCGCGCAACACATCGGCAGCGCAGACGGCACGCCGTAGTCGAGAAGCGGAGCGGCGATACGTACCTACTCGGTGCCGTATGACATGACCTTCGCTCGGGCAAATATCATCGTAACGGCGCTACGATCGAAGCGAGCAGCACGGCCGTGACGGCGGATCGGTAGCACAAGGCGGCGCGGCGTGATTACGGCGACGACAGCATAAAATGCCGCAATATGGCAACCGCGATCGACAGGATATGTATGTAGGTAAAGCGCAGCACAAGTAGCGCAAACGCCGCGATACGATGATGGCGACCCGCGGAGCGTATAGGCAAGCAGCGGTGCGGGCAGCGTAACAATGCCGAGGACGGCGTACGATAGCGACGACCAACGGGACGTAGCGCCGCCGTAGCGTTCACGGGCGCTACGTCTAAGCCGCTAAATTTTAAAAACGAGACAAGGAGATTTGATGCTTAAGGCGGGGATTGTTTATAAATTTGCGCTCATCGTGCTGCTAGGTTGCGCGCTTTGCATTTTGGGCTTTTCGGGCGCCTACTTTGCGCGCGGCGAATATGACGAGACGTGGATGAGCCTGCATAAGATTGCAGGATTTGGCCTGCTTGGCGTCGCGATCTTGCATCTGATCACGAGGCGAAAGAAACTCGCAAAGCTCTGGGGCGAGTTTTTGGACGTGGTCTTAAGGCGCAAAAATCCCGGCTTTTGTAATATGGATCGCATCATCGGCGCGATCGAGCACTATAATATCAGAGAAATCGCTGGTAAAATGGGCTTTGAGCCGGACGAGCTCGCTACGATTTTGAAATCAAACGGCATCAAGCTTGTAAGCGCAGATCAAGGCCTGCGCGAGCTTGCGAAGTTTAACGACGAAAAAATTTTCTTCATCTTGGTGCTTTTGATCGAGGCAAAATTTGGTAAAGCAGGCGGGTGTAAGGTCTAAATTTTAAAAGGCTTAATAGCCCGCGTTTGCGATCGCTTCGGCTTGAGAGTGCGCGATGAGCGGATCGATGATCTCGTCGAACAAACCGCCCGCCATGATCGCGTCTAGGCGGTAGAGAGTTAAATTTATGCGGTGGTCGCTGATGCGGTTTTGCGGATAGTTGTAGGTACGAATTCGCCCCGAGCGGTCGCCGGTGCCTACCTGATCCTTACGATCTTTGCGCTCTTTCTCTAAGCGCTCCTGCTCCTGCATATCGTAAAGGCGCGCCTTTAGCACCTTCATCGCCGCCTCTTTGTTTTTGTGCTGATCCTTGCCGTCTTGGTTGGTGACGACTAAGCCGGTCGGGATGTGAGTGATGCGAACGGCGCTATCGGTGGTATTTACAGACTGCCCGCCGTGGCCGGAGCTGCGCATAACGTCGATGCGAAGGTCGTTTGGATTGATCTGTATCTCGCTATCCTCGATCTCGGGCATAACGGCGACGGTGATTGCGGAGGTATGTACCCTGCCCTGACTCTCTGTTTCTGGGACGCGCTGCACGCGGTGGGTGCCGCCTTCAAATTTCAGCCGCGAATACGCTCCCGCGCCCTTTACGAGCAAGATAGCTTCTTTGTAGCCGCCGACACTGCCTTCGCTGGTGCTTACGATCTCGCATTTATATCCGCGAAGATCGGCGTAGCGCAGATACGCGCCGAGTAGATCGCCCGCAAACAGCGCCGCTTCGTCGCCGCCTGTACCGGCGCGGATCTCAAGGAAGATATTTTTATCGTCGTTGGGATCTTTCGGAAGTAGTAAAATTTTGATTTTTTCTTCGAGCTGCGGTTTTTGCGTCTCTAAGTTTTTAAGCTCCTCTTTGGCTAGCTCACCGAGATCGGCATCGCTTAGCAGGGCTTTGTTTTCTTCGATCTGATTTAAAATTTTAAGATACTCGCTAGCCGCTTCTTTGATTGGCTCGATATTGCGCTGCTCCTTAGATAGCGCCGTCATATTAGCGATATCTGCAGTAACTGCGGGATCGCTAAGCATGCGCGAAAGCTCGTCATAGCGATCCAAAAAAGGCTTTAGTTTATCGGCTAGCATTTAAATTTTATGCGTAAGGGGCGCTTACGCGGCGGTTTTTAAAGAATTTACAAGTTTGGCTAGGCGGCTTACTTTTCTGCTCGCGGTCTGTTTTTTCAAAAAACCCCTGCTTACGAAGCTGTGAAAGCTTTCGTTAGCCGTTTTTAGAGCCTGAGTCGCTGCGTCTAGATCCTTGCTCTCGACCGCCTCTCTTACGGCTTTTGTGATATTTTTTACTCTGGTGCGATAAAATCTATTTCGCTCCGTTCTTTTTATGGTTTGTCTCGCGCGTTTTTCGGCGGATTTGTGATTTGCCATAACGTCCCTTTCGGTTAAATTTGAACCTGCGATTATACGTAAAAAATATTTAATCGACGCTTAATTTAAGTGAAATTTAAAATAGCTCGAATTTATTAAGATTAAACTTTTTCTGGTAAAATTTGCCGATTTTTATACAAGGATTTGATAATGAAACTTTTCGGAACGGACGGCGTACGAGGCAAAGCGGGAGAATTTTTGACCGCCGAGCTTGCGATGCGCGTAGCGATGGCAGCGGGAATTTATTTTAGGAAAAATTCCGTTACGAATATGATTTTAGTCGGCAAAGATACCCGCAGAAGCGGCTATATGATAGAAACAGCGATCGTAGCAGGTCTTACTTCGGTGGGCTACAACGTCCGTCAGATCGGACCGATGCCTACTCCTGCGATTGCCTTTCTTACGGAGGATATGCGCTGCGACGCAGGCATCATGATAAGCGCAAGTCACAATCCATACTACGACAACGGCATTAAATTTTTCAACAGCGAGGGCTTCAAACTCGACGAAAAAGAGGAAGCTCAAATCGAAAAAATTTATTTCAGCGACGAACTCATTGCCGAGGCGCGCACCAAAATGATGCAAATCGGCGCCGCAAAGCGCGTGGACGACGTCATCGGCAGATACATCGTGCATATTAAAAATTCCTTCCCGAAGCAAAAGACGCTGCACGGGCTTCGCGTGGTGCTTGATTGCGCAAACGGAGCAAGCTACAAGGTCGCACCTACCGTATTTAATGAGCTGGGAGCCGAAACTATCGTCATCGGCGACGAACCTAACGGCAAAAATATTAATGATGCTTGCGGCGCGTTAAGCCCGCAAAATTTAGCCTCGGAGGTCAAAAGATTACGCGCCGACGTGGGCTTTGCTTTCGACGGGGATGCCGATAGGCTCGTAGTCGTGGATGAAAACGGCGAGATCATCCACGGCGACGCGCTACTTGGAATTTTAGCAGTCTATTTGAAAGGAAAAAATCGCTTAGCAGGCAATAAAATGGTAGCCACAGTGATGAGTAATTCTGCGCTGGAGGATTTTTTAGCTAAACACGACATCGCGCTTCATCGCTGCAATGTAGGCGATAAATTTGTACTTGAGACGATGCACGAACTAGGCGCAAATTTTGGTGGCGAGCAGAGCGGGCACGTAATCTTCGGCGATTACGCCAAAACGGGCGACGGCATCGCAAGCGCGCTACAATTCGCCGCTTGCATGTTGGATATGAAAAAGAAGGCAAGCGAATTTTCGGGGATGATTAAGCCCTATCCGCAAATTTTAAAGAATTTAAAAATTTCGGATAAAAAACCGCTTGAAAAATTAAAAGGGCTAAAGGAACTTGAAGCAAGCCTTAAAGCGGACAAGATCCGCTCGCTCTTTCGCTACTCCGGCACCGAAAACGTTATCCGCCTCTTAATCGAGGGCAAAAACGAAAAGCTGCTGCAAAAGCGAATGGACGAGGTCGAGAAATTTTTTGCCAAAGCCCTAAATGAGTAGCGTTGCGGTGAAATTTTACGGCGCGACAAGCTCATGGCTCGGTACAAAAGGCGCGGATAAAAAATGCAGGCTTTACATATTTAAATTTAGGCTGCGAGATGGCTAAGACCTGTATTAAATTTATCCTGCTTTTCGCGGTTATTTTTGCAATCGATCAAGCGATCAAACTTCTGTTTTTAAACGGCTTTTCGTGGCAGGGGGAGTTTTTTTCGCTAGAGCTTACGCTTAACCGCGGCGTTGCGTTTTCGATGTTTGCCTTTTTGGGTGAAAATTTAAAATTTATCCAGATCGCGCTGATCTCGGCGCTTGCGGCGTATGTATTTTGTCATAAAAAGCTTTTTTGCGAGCACTGGGCGCCGTTTGCGCTGATGCTCGCGGGAGGGTGTTCAAACCTGCTCGATCGCTTCATTCGCGGCGGCGTGGTCGATTACGTCGCGTGGCATAAGTGGTTTGAGTTTGCGGTGTTTAATTTCGCCGACGTGATGATAGATCTGGCCGTCGTGATTTTTATTTTTCAGGGCTTACGCACCGCAAAAAAGGAGAAAAATGAAGAGAAATAATTATATCGCTTACGCGCTTTGGTTTTTAGGTGCGTTTTCGTGGATCGCAGCTATGCCGATCGGCGGCGGACTGCATAGAATTTATTGCGGCAAATTTATCAGCGGATTTGCTCAAATCGCGCTATTTTGGCTGGGAAGTTTTACACTATGGTTTTTAGTGGGCTTTTTGTTTTGGGCGATTTGGGGAATTTGGATTTTGCTGGATATATTTTTCGTAGGAATTTGGGTGGAAGATTTAAATGCTTTTGCAAGCGAGACGGAGGAGGACGACTACGAGGGGCGTCTAAAAAAAGTCGATGCGCTTTATGAGCTGTATCAAAAAGGCGCGATTTCCAAAGAGGAATTCGAAGCGCGAAAAGAAATTTTAATGAGAGATTAAGGAGGCTAAAATGAGTTATTTTTGGTTTAAATTTGTCCATTTTGCGGGCTTTATTTCATGGATGGCGATGCTATTTTATATGCCGCGCCTATATGTCTATCATGCTGAAAATTTAGACAAGCCTGACTTCGTAAAGGTCGTTAAAAAAATGGAGCGGATGCTCTATCACGCGATCGGCTGGATAGCGATGGCAGTGACGGTTTTTAGCGGCGTGATGCTTATCGTTTTAAATCCGGGGCTTATGAAGCTGGGATATTTTCATCTAAAGTTGCTAGCCGGAGTTTTGCTAATCTGTTATCATTTGTGGCTGTATTATTATATGTATAAATTTGAAAAAAACGAGTGCCACAGAAGCGGAAAATACTTCCGTGCGATCAACGAAGGCCCTACGATCATAATGTTTATAATACTTTATGCAATGCTAATAATGCCGAATTTACCGAGCAACTAGCCCGTTTTGATAAAAATTTAATTAAAATTTGCATAAAATTAGAGCAAAATTTTAAAGGAAGCATGTGCAACATATCATTAAGAAAATTTTATCAAGCGAAAGTAGCGCCGGCGTTATATTACTTCTATCCGCGGTTTTTGCGATCATAGCTCAAAATGTGGACTTTTTATCTAAATACTATGAGGCATTTTTACATCTAAGCTTCACCATAGGTGTGGGTTCTGCGAAACTTGACGAATCGATGCATTTTTTAGTAAACGACGTGTTTATGGCGATATTTTTCTTTGCCATTGGACTTGAGCTTAAGCGCGAAAAAATCGAAGGGCAGCTGCGCCATTTCTCTCAAATTTTACTTCCTAGCTTCGCGGCTCTGGGCGGAGTAATGATGCCTGCGATCATATTTTCGATCATCAACTGGGGCGATGCCGTCGCGATGAAGGGCTGGGCAATCCCTACGGCGACAGATATAGCCTTTGCCGTGGGCGTTATGGCACTTTTGGGCAAAAAAATCCCGGCTAGCCTTAAAATTTTTGTTTTGACGCTTGCGATAATGGACGATTTGTGTGCAATTTTAATCATCGCTTTGTTTTATTCCTCAACCATAAACGCAATTTATCTAGGCGGCGCAGCTGCCTGTGTCACAATAATGCTAGCGATGAGCAGACTTGGCGTCGATAAAAAGCTTCCGTTTATCATCGTAGCCGTCGTGCTGTGGGTAATGGTACTAAACTCTGGTATCCACGCGACTATCGCAGGAGTGCTTGCGGGCTTTTGTATCCCGCTTAAGACCCGCTCCGGCTCGATGTTAAAGGATATGGAACATGGCTTAGCCTACCCCGTAAATTTCTTCATCTTGCCGATCTTTGCCTTTACAAACGCAGGCGTTTCGCTAGCAGGCATCAGTCCTAGCTTCCTTTTCGGTCCGGTACCGATGGGCATTATGCTCGGACTATTTTTCGGTAAACAGATCGGAATTTTTGCCTTCAGCTGGATCTTAATCAAAGCCAAAATCGCCTACATGCCCGAAAACGCAGGCTGGCCACAGCTTTACGCCGTGGCAATTATCTGTGGTATCGGCTTTACGATGGCGCTTTTCGTCGATGGCCTCGCATACGGCGGCAGCGATATGTATCATTACACAGACAAGCTCGCGGTATTTTTAGGCTCGATAATTTCCGGGGTAGTTGGATTTTTCGTCGCAAAAACAGTCGCGGTAAAACAAAGCTAAATTCCATAAAAAGATTAAAATTTTAAAATTTTACGAGCAACACAAAATTTCAAAATTCTACCGCTCAAAAAATTTCAAAATTTTAAGAACGGCTCTAAATTTTAAAATTTATAATCTAGAAAATTTAACTTAAAATTCTGTCTGATCCAAGCGCAGCTTAAATTACCAAAATTCCCGCATTTTGCATTAAGCTTAGCGCGCATTCGTCGTAGTAGCCGTGCTCATGGTTCGGTGCGTCGTACGTAGCTACCGCACCTCGCGGAACGATGACGTCCTTATCGGCGCCAGTTTCGTTGAGATAGGTGCGCAGGCTAAGCGCAAACTGCATCACGCAGATGTCGGTGCAACAGCCCGTAATCACAAAGCGATCGAAGCCGCCCAGAATTTTCTTATCTAAATTATGAAAGCCGTTCGTGCTACGCTTAAAAGTGACGTTTTGCTCGCTTACGTAGGGCGCGAGCTCCTCGATCACCTCCGATTCGGGCGAGCCAACTAGACAGTGGATCGGATAGCGCTTCATCTCCAAATCCCGCTCGGCGTGAGCGTCGCAGATGAAATGCACGTTTTTCGCCGCCTCTATCTGCCTAATCACCGCAGGAGCGATCTTTGCTATGCTGGAATCGGCCATCGCACCGAATTTTACGAAGCCGTTTAGCATATCGATCACAAATACTAAAGTTTTCATCAAAACTCCTTATAAATTTCAGGTTTCATATCTTTTAAAAGATCTATTTTAGCGCGAAATTTTAAAATTTCATCTAAATCCGCTTGAGCAATCTTCACGGCCTCTTTTTTGCCTAGGCGCGCGACGATCTCGCCGCCGGGACCGATCAGCATGGAATTTCCGCCGAAACTCTCGCCCTGCCCCGTATCGCCGCAGCCGTTTACCGCGCAGATAAAAATTTGATTTTCGATCGCGCGGGCCTTAGTGAGCGTGATAAAATGCTCTATGCGACTTTGCGCAAACTGTGCGATCACAAAAACAATCTGCGCGCCGCGAAGCGCTAAGGCGCGAAAAATTTCACAAAAGCGCAGATCGTAGCAGATCGCGACGCCGATTTTAACCGCGCGATTTTGAAATTTTATCTCGCAAATGCCTAGCTTATCTCCGCCGCTTACGATCTCGTTTTCGCGAGCAAGCGAGAAGGCGTGGATCTTGTCGTAGCGTAAAATTTCGGCTCCGTTTTGATAGACGAAAGCGGAATTATAAATTTTATCTTGCCTAGAATTTATCGCTCCGCCAATCAAAACAGCGCCGCTTTTTCGAGAAATTTCGTTTAAAAATTTTTTTGTATGAGTAGCGTTCGTATCAGCTAGCTCTTTAAATTTAGCCGTATTAAAGCCCGTATTAAATGCCTCGGGCAGGACCGCTACGTCCGCGCCTTTTTTAAACGCGCGGTCTATCAGCTCGCGCGCGCGAATAAAATTTTGCTCACAATCTGCAAAATTTTGAGCCATTTTCACGTCCATTTGCAAAATAGCGATTTTCATATAAACCCTCCTATTTAGGCGCTAAGCGCATAACATTTGCATGCGTAAGCGCGATAGCTATGGCATCGGTGATGTCAAGCGGCTTAATCTCCTTATTAATCCTCAAGATCCGCTTCACCATGAACGCAACTTGCTCCTTCGCCGCCTTTGCCTTGCCCGTGACGGATTTTTTTACCTGAAGCGGCGTATATTCGGCAAAATTTCCAAAAATTTGTAAAATTTTAAGAGCCAGCGCGCCGCGAAACTGAGCGAGCTTTAAAACAGACTGTGGGTTGTAGGCGTAAAACATTGATTCTATCGCGACCTCATCAATCTTATGAGCGCTAAAAATTTGATCGATCGCCTCACTCATCTGCGTCATTTGAAATTGTACGTTTTCGGCCTTCATTTTCACAAGTCCCGCCTCTATGAGAGTGATTTTATTCACATCCTTTTCCAGAATCGCATAGCCTAAATTTCTAGTTCCCGGATCGATTCCTAAAATTTTCATAGCCACCTTTCGCGCTTATTCACGGCTTAATCACAAGTGAATAAACTTAAATTTACCACAAATTTAGCGAAATTTAGCTAAAATCTTAATCTAATTTGTAAGGGAATTTTATGGCAACGTCGCAAGCACAAGAAATTTTATCGAATTTAGAGAAGGAAATTTTACCTACCGAATACTCTAGATACATTAAAAATTTGAAATTCAACGATAAAAACTCGACACCGGAATTTTTCATCTACAACGCAACTAACGAGTTTATCGCCAAATACGCTCAGACAAAATACGGCACTAAAATAAAAGAGCTTATCAAAAAACAGTTTGGGCTTAACGACGTGATCGTCAAGATCACCTCAAAGGCTAAAATTTCGCCGAAAGAAAAGGTAAAAATCATCTCCGAAAAGCCTAAGAGCACGATTTTAAGTGAAAATTATAATTTTGAAAATTTCATCATCGGCGATTCAAATAAATTTGCCTTCGAGTGTTCGGTATCCGTCGCAAAAGAGCCAGGAATCCGCTTTAATCCGCTCTTTATCTATGGACCTAGCGGGCTAGGAAAAACTCACCTGCTTCAATCGATTGGAAATTACTGCATCAAAAAGGGTAAAACCGTCATCTGCGTCACCAGCGAGCAGTTTGCTAATGATTTCGTCTTTAACCTTAAAAACAACTCGATCGATAAATTTAAACAAAAATACCGCAACTGCGACGTTTTACTCATCGATGATATTCAGTTTTTAATCGGACGCGATAAGGCTCAGGAGGAGCTTTTTTATACGTTTAACGAGCTAAAAGACAAAAACTGCCAAATCGTGCTAACCAACGACCTACCACCAAAATTCCTAAAAGGCTTTGAAAGTCGCCTCACAACGCGATTTGAAAGCGGCATAATAGCAAACATAACTCCGCCGGATCTAGAAACTAAAATTGCTATTATCAATAAGAAGAGTGAAGAAAATCGCGTTAGAATTCCACACGACGTCGTAGAATATATCGCTGCAAATATGGGGGATAATATCCGAGAAATCGAAGGCGCGATCAACAAACTAAACGCTTACTCGTCAATACTTCGCACAAAGATTACGCTGGAATTTACCAAAAGTACTCTACAAGATCAAATTCACCAAAAATATTCAAGCGTGAGCCTCGAACACGTCATAGAGGTGATCTCAAAAGAACTGAACGTAAAACCTAGCGAGCTAAAGAGCAAAACGCGAGCTAAAAACGTCGTCGAAGCGCGCCAAATTTGCATATATCTAACCAAACAGTTAACTCAAAACTCAATGCCAAAAATCGCCGCATTTTTTAATCTAAAAGATCACAGCGCCATCAGCAAAAATATCAAAAAAATCAACGAACTCATTCAAACCGACGAGATGTTAAAAATAAAGATCGAAGAACTAAAAAACAAAATAACCAAAAAGGATAAGAATGAAATTTAAACTTTATAAAAATAAAGCAAAAAGGGTGAATGAAAGTGAATAAAACAAAGCTACTTACTCACTGGATAAACTACCTAAAGACAAGCTTTAGGATAAGTTTTTCACAAAAACCACTTGCCAACTACTACAACGATAAAAATTTAAAAGGATAAAAATATGAAAGTGTTAATCACTAAAAAACTTTTAGAAGAGATAGTTTCCAATACCAGCTCCTATCTTGATAAAAAAGATCTAAGTTCAATAACTTCGCATCTTTTAATGAGCGCTAAAGATGGAATTTTTAGTATAAAAGCTACCGATCATGAAATCGGTTTGAGCTACAATCTACAAAATGTCTCGATAGAAACAGATGGAGAAGCTACGGCAAACGGAGGCAAACTTCTTAGCGTTATTAAAGGCTTAAGCGACGATAACGTAACTTTAGAAACCGTTAACGGAGCGCTATTTGTTAAGCAAAAAAAATCCAAATACAAGCTTCCGATGTTTGAGACGAGGGATTTTCCAAGCTTTCCTACGGTAGAGGGTAAAAACAGCTTTGACGTAAACGCTGGAATTTTAGGAAGAAGCCTTAAAAAGATCTATCCGTCGATAGATACGAACAATCCAAAATATGAGCTAAACGGAGCTTTGATCGACGTAAAAGAGGGCTTTTTAAATTTAGTCGGAACCGATACTAAGCGACTTAGCGTTTATAAGCTGATCACTCAATCAAAAGCTGGCGAGCTCGATACTAAAATTTTAATCCCTAAAAAGGCGATAGGAGAAATTCAAAAGCTATTTTCTGACAAAATTAAAATTTACTACGACGAAAACGTGCTACTAGCTGTGAGCGAAAATTTTGAGTTTTTTACGAAACTTATAAACGGCAAATTTCCGAACTACGAGCGCGTGATCCCAAGCGATACGGCGTATAAAATTTCAATTCCGCGCGATAAGATGGTAAGCGGCGTGCGAGCGATAAACGCAATGTGCGAGGAGATGAAGGTTACCATTAAAAAGGACGGAATGGTTTTTGAGAGTATCAACGAGGATAATTCTGAGGCAAAAACCGAAATTGAAGCGGCAATCGAGATAAACAGCGAGATAGTCTTCGGCGTTAAAAACCGATTTCTACTTGATTTTTTAAGTAATATCGAGAGTGAAATTTTTGAGCTAAATTTTAATAGCTCCGATACGGCGTTCGTGCTTAGCGCGGATGGTCTAAAAACGGTCGTCATGCCGATAAATAATATTTAAAGGAAAATTATGAAGCAAAATTACGGCGCTAGTAATATTAAAGTTTTAAAGGGTCTTGAGGCCGTTAGGAAGCGCCCCGGTATGTATATCGGAGACACCAATATCGGCGGACTTCACCATATGATCTACGAAGTCGTGGATAATTCGATCGATGAGGCGATGGCTGGGTACTGCGACACGATCGATATTGAGATTACGAGCGAAGGAAGCTGTATCGTTAGTGATAACGGTCGTGGAATTCCCGTCGATATGCATCCGACCGAAAAAATTCCTGCCGCGACGGTGGTTCTGACCGTGCTTCACGCAGGCGGTAAATTTGACAAAGACACTTATAAAGTCTCCGGTGGTCTGCACGGCGTGGGCGTTAGCGTTGTAAATGCGCTCTCAAAAAAGCTCGTTGCTACGATCAAACGGGATGGAAATATTTATAGACAAGAATTTGCCAAAGGAATTCCTACTACCGAGCTTGAAAAGATAAAAACTACTAATCGCACGGGTACTACGATCGAGTTTTGGCCCGACGGCGAAATTTTTGAAATTTTAGAATTTGATGATGAAATTTTATCGAAGAGATTTCGCGAGCTAGCGTATCTAAATCCAAAAATTACGATAAATTTTAAAGATAATCGCACGGGCAGGGACGAGCACTTTCACTTCGAAGGCGGCTTAGAAAGCTTTGTAAACGATATGAATAAAGCGCCAGCTATATCCAAAGCCGTATCGTTTAGCGATAGTGCGGATGATATTATGGTAGATTTTGCACTGATGTATAACGAAACGTATAGCGAAAATTTATTAAGCTTCGTAAATAATATCAAAACTCCGGACGGCGGTACGCACGAGGCGGGTTTTAGAGCGGGTCTTACGCGCGCGATAACAAATTACGTCGCGGCAAATGCGGCTGCACGCGAAAAGGACACGAAGATCACCGGCGACGACGTTCGCGAGGGACTTATCGCGGTAATTAGCGTAAAGGTTCCTGAGCCACAGTTTGAGGGGCAGACTAAAGGTAAGCTGGGCTCCAGCTATGTTAAACCGATCGTGCAAAAGATGGCGTTTGAGGTGCTTAGCAAGTATTTTGAAGAAAATCCGATCGAAGCGCGCGCCATTATGAATAAGGCTCTTTTAGCCGCGCGCGGTCGCGAAGCGGCGAAGAAAGCACGTGATCTAACGCGCAAAAAAGACAATATAAATTCCGTCGGCACCCTTCCCGGAAAGCTAGCCGATTGTCAAAGTAAGGATGCAAGCATCAGCGAAATTTATTTAGTCGAGGGTGATAGTGCGGGCGGTTCGGCGAAGCAGGGAAGAGACCGCGTGTTTCAAGCGATCCTGCCGCTTAGAGGTAAAATTTTAAACGTAGAAAAGGCGCGCCTGGATAGAATTTTGCAATCCGAAGAGATTAAAAATATGATCACGGCCTTTGGCTGCGGTATCGGCGAGGAATTTAACGAAGAAAAGCTCCGCTATCACAAAATCATCATTATGACAGACGCAGACGTCGACGGTAGCCACATCCAGACTCTGCTTTTAACCTTTTTCTTTAGATTTTTGCGCCCTATCGTAGAAAACGGCTATGTTTATCTGGCACAGCCACCACTTTTTAGATACAAAAAGGGCAAAAAAGAGATTTATCTGAAAGACGAAAAGGCGCTTAGCGAGTTTTTGATCGAAACTGGCATCGATATGGGCGAGTTTGAAGGCATCGGCAACGAGGATCTGATCGATTATCTAAAAATAGTCTCAAACTACCGCTCGCTTCTAAATGAGCTCAAAAAGCGCTTCAGCGTGCTTAGCGCGATCAGATTTTTGATAGAAAACGACGAAGCGCGTAGCCTTGGTTATGAAGAGCTATTTAAAATTTTAAAACCGCGTCTTGAGAGTGAAGGATTTAATATCTTAAATTCCTATGTAAATGATGAAGGGATTAGAATTTACGTTCAGACGCCAAGCGGTCTAGAACAGCTCGTGATAGATGAGAATTTATTCGGCAATTATATCTTTGAAGAAGCAATCAGAATTTATTCAAAGATCAAAGATCGGGATGTAAATTTTGGAAAGGATTTTATTGAAATTTTAGATGAAATCGAAAAAAGCTCGAAAAAAGGCGCTTATATTCAGCGCTATAAAGGTCTTGGAGAGATGAATCCGGAGCAGCTTTGGGAAACCACTATGAGCCCTGAAAATCGAAGATTATTAAAAATAAATATCGCCGATGCGCAGAGTGCTAGCGATACCTTTAATCTTTTCATGGGTGACGAGGTCGAGCCGCGTCGAAACTATATCCAAGACCATGCAAAAGATGTAAAACATTTGGACGTTTAGATGCTATTTAGTGAGACCAAAGAGCGCGAAAATCGTTTCATAACGGCACTTAAAATTTCTGTGCCATTTACCTGCGTTTTGATTGTTTTTGGAATTATTTTGTTTCGAAACGGCGAGTTTAAATTTGATGACGTAATTTTGTTTTTGATACTTTTAACCTGCTATGTTTATTATGTCATCTATCAAATTTATTTCGGCTTTCAAAAAACGCTGATTGATCCCGTTACTCACGTATTCGTGCGCGAGGAGATCGAGAAAATTTTAAGCAACGATATAGCCAAAAATCGTCAAATAAATATTGTTCTTTTACGAATTAAAAATATTATTGACATAAACGATCGATACGGATATAAAAACGGCGATGAAATTTTATACGAGTATTGTAAGGAGCTTTCAAATTTTATGGCGGAGCAAGGTTTTAAGGACCTTCCGATCGGGCGCTTTATAAATGGCTACTTTGTATTCGGCGTAGAATCAAAAGCTACAAATTTAAGCCATATTTTGCGGATGTTTGAGCATAAAATTTCAAGTCAAACGATCAAAAATGTAGAGATAAAAAGCGAATTTACGATGCTTCCAAGCTCCTATGATCGCAATCTACATAATATTGTAAATGCGCTATTTTATAAGATAAATCACCTGGACGACGAAGAGCACGGCGAGAAGGCTATTGACGTAGAGAAAGTATTAATAGACGTGTTTTCCGCCGACGTAATGGAAGCGATCGATAGTGAAAATTTTAGCTTTAAATATCAGCACGTCGCGGATAAAAATGGGGTAAAATCTCATATAAATTTAATTCCGAAGCTTGATCTAAGAAGCGGCGAAAAGATTACAAAAAGTAGAATTTTAGATATTTTGCTTCTAAATCATTACGATATTAAATACGATATTTCGATGATGAGGCAGATTTCTAGGATCATCTATTTTAAAGATATCGACGCTAAAATTTTTATCGAGGTCATGCCTCAGACCCTGCGAAATAACGAGTTTCGCAATGAAATTTTAAAGCTTATCGATAATAATCTAATCGATCCGAAAAAGATCGTGTTTGAGTTTAACGAAAAGCTTATTTATTCGGAGATTAAGCGCTTTGATGAAATTTTAATTAAATTCCGCGAACTCGGATTTAGCTTCGCGCTGTCGCAGTTTGGCGGCTCGAATGCAAGCTTTGAATATTTAAAATTTTTAGAAGTGGATTTTATCGTTTATGATATAGAATTTAACAAAAATTTAGACGATGAAAAGATTAAAAATATCTTCATAGGCATTAATGAGGCCTGCGCTAAATCGGGTATTAAAACCGTAATGCGTTTCGTTGACAAAGAGGAATTTCAAATGCAGCTTTATAAAATGGGCATCGATTATATTCAAGGATTTTGCGTCGAAAAACCGAATGATATATCGAATTTAAGGAGATCATAGTGAGATACGGCGAAGAGGAAATTGAAAAATTTGACATAGAAAAGATTGAAGTTTGGCCCAACAAACAGGAGCGCGATTATCTGATAAAAATTACCCTGCCCGAGTTTTGCTGCCGCTGCCCGCGCTCGGGCTATCCGGACTTTGCGACGATCTATTTGGAATATATCCCGGACAAGCTCGTAGTCGAACTTAAAGCGATCAAACTTTACATAAATTCCTTTATGAACCGCTACATCAGCCACGAAGATAGCATAAATGAAATTTACGGCGCGTTGCAAAGCAAGTTAAAGCCTAAATTTATGAAAATCACGGGCGATTTTAATCCACGCGGCAATGTCCACACCGTAATCGAAATAAACTCGGATCAAATTTACCGATGATAAGCTCAAATTTAGTCGAACAAATTTTTAAATCCGCAAGCATTAGCCGCTGGAACGACTACCCAAAGATGGTAAGTCTAGTCGAGCTCGACAAACAGGCGCATAAATTTATCATCGCTTATTTCATCGCTAGCTTTGAGCGCGATGTGGATATCAACTATGTGATAGAAGCGGGGATTTTCGAGTTTTTAGCGCGCATCGTCGTAACCGACATTCGCCCGGACGTCTTTCATCAGATCCAAAAAACCAAGAAAAAAAAGATCAACGAATGGGTTCTAAGTGTCCTGGAAAGCGATCTTTTGCCTATTCAAAATGGCGCTTTTTTCGAGCGATTTAAAAAATATCTAAATTCCAAGGATCATAAGAAAGAAGTGGTGATCTTAAAGGCGGCTAGTTACCTCTCTACGCGGTGGGAATTTAACATCGTCTATCAAACTAGCCAGTTTTTAAACGATATCGAGGAGTTAAAAGCTAAGGTTGAGGAGGAGCTTGAGGATTATTACGAGCTTATCGGCGTGCGAAAGATCGTGATGAATAAAAAACTTGCCCGCATAGTCGATCTTAGCGGCAGACTTCGTTTTCAAAAGCGCTGGGCGCAGACGCCGCGCATCCCTGAGACATCGGTGCTTGGGCACATGCTGGTAGTTGCGATTTTAAGTTACTTTTTCTCGCTTGAGGTGGATGCGTGCCGCTCGCGCACGGCGTATAATTTTTTCTGCGCGCTATTTCACGATCTACCAGAAAGCCTCACTCGCGACATCATTAGCCCCGTAAAATACGGCGTCAAGGGCCTTAGCGACATCATCGGCGAATATGAGATGCGGCTAATAGACGATAAAATTTTACCATTCGTGCCGGAACATATGCGAGATGATTTCAGTTATATTTTGGGTATCCGTAAAGAGGGCAGTAAATTTATAAAAGACGAGTTTGAAAACCGCACCTTCGAGCTAGGCAAGGAGCCTAAATTTGCAGAGGGTAGCCTAAAGATGTTTAACGAAGATAAATTTCGTGCAATCGACGGCAAGGCGCTTAAGTATTGTGACAAGCTAGCGGCATTTTTTGAGGCAGGAATTTCAATAAGCTATGGCGTAAAGAGTAAGGAGCTGCTTAGCGGGTATAATTCGATGTTAGAGTTTTTCAAAGCCAAGCCGAAAATTGAAGGCGTCGATTTTTATAGTGTTTGCGATGATTTCAAAGAGCATTTCGGACTTAATAGGATCGATTTATAAAACCCCTTCCCAGATGGCTGCGGCACATGCGAGATCTAAGTGCTCTGCTGTATTCCTACCCTGAAGCGGTGCCTAAAAAAAGCATTGCACAGGTCTAAGAAAGGGCAAACGGGATTATATGGAAATGTTTCTTAAAGTAAGGTTATAAATGAATTTCAAAAATCATCTTTTATCCGTATTTCGCGAGGTCTTTATCCCTCATCATCGCTCTATCGAGTTTAGAGCCAAAATTTTTGCCGCTATGCTGCTTGCCAAAAAGAAGCAGACCGACGAGGATTACGACGTGATCAAAGATATAGCGGGCGAAATTTATCCGGGCGACGAGCAGCGCATCGGCGTGCTAGTTTCTATCGTAAAAGAGTATATCTTAAAGGCGAAAACTTATAAAAGCTTAAATTTAGACTCGCTTCTAAAAGAGATCGACAGAGATATCAAAAATAACAAAAAATATATCAAAAAGATCGATTTTTCGCATCTGCGCCGTTTGATCGGAGATGATGACGAGGATGCACTAATCCAACAGCGCGTTTATGAGTTTTTTGTCTGCGAAGTCAAAGAGTATTCGTAAATTTTTATCTTAAGAATTTTTTTAGTATAATCGTTAGTTTTTGAAATTAGAAACGGAGAGAAATTTGGAAAATATCAGAAATATTGCGGTTATCGCGCACGTCGATCACGGCAAGACCACTATTGTAGATGAGCTTTTAAAACAGTCCGGCACATTTGGTAATCACCAAGAAGTCGGCGAGCGCGTGATGGATAGCAACGACATCGAGCGTGAGCGAGGCATTACGATACTATCCAAAAATACCGCCATCCACTACGGCGGCGTTAAAATCAACATCATTGACACTCCGGGCCACGCCGATTTCGGCGGCGAGGTCGAGCGCGTGCTAAAGATGGTAGACGGCGTGCTTTTACTCGTCGATGCGCAAGAAGGCGTCATGCCGCAGACAAAATTTGTCGTAAAAAAGGCACTATCTTTAGGGCTCAGACCTATCGTAGTCGTAAACAAAATCGACAAGCCCGCAGCCGATCCGGACCGCGTGGTAAATGAAATTTTCGATCTTTTCGTAGCGCTTGATGCAAACGACGAGCAGCTTGAGTTCCCCGTCATCTATGCCGCGGCCAAAAACGGCTACGCAAAATACGATCTAAGCGATGAGAGCGCCGATATGAAGCCGCTTTTTGAGACTATTATCTCTCACGTTCCAACTCCGAGCGGTAGCGACGATAATCCGCTGCAGCTGCAGGTTTTTACGCTCGATTACGACAACTACGTCGGCAAGATCGGTATCGCTAGGATTTTCAACGGCACGATAAACAAAAACCAAAGCGTTATGCTAGCTAAAGCCGACGGCACGCATATAAACGGTAGAATTTCAAAACTCATCGGCTTTAACGGACTTGAGCGTGCCGACATCGATGCGGCAGGCACCGGCGACATTGTAGCGATCGCGGGCTTTGATGCGCTTGACGTAGGCGATAGCATCGTAGATCCCAATAATCCAATCCCGCTTGATGCGCTGCATATAGAAGAGCCGACCCTTAGCGTAATTTTCAGCGTAAATGACGGACCGCTAGCCGGCACGGAGGGTAAATTCGTAACCTCAAATAAGATCGACGAGCGCTTGGAAGCGGAGATGAAAACCAACATCGCGATGCGCTATGAAAACGCGGGCGAGGGCAAATTTAAAGTAAGCGGTCGCGGCGAGCTGCAGATCACGATTTTGGCCGAGAATATGCGCCGCGAGGGCTTTGAGTTCTGCCTCGGGCGCCCGGAAGTTATCATCAAAGAGATCGACGGCATCAAATGCGAGCCTTTCGAGCATCTAGTCATCGATGCGCCCGATGATTGTACCGGTACAGTCATAGAAAAGCTCGGCCGCAAAAAAGCCGAGATGAAGGTGATGAACCCTACCGGCGACGGGCAGACGCGTATGGAGTTTGAGATCCCGGCGCGCGGTCTTATCGGCTTTCGCTCGCAGTTTTTGACCGATACTCGCGGCGAAGGCGTAATGAACCATAGCTTTTTAGAATTCCGCCCCTTCATCGGCGCGGTCGAAAAGCGACAAAACGGCGCGCTCGTGAGTATGGAAAACGGAGTAGCGCTAGGATACAGTCTGTGGAACCTGCAAGATCGCGGCGTGCTTTTTATCGCTCCGCAGGCGAAGGTTTATCTGGGCATGATTATCGGCGAACACAGCCGTCCGAACGATCTGGACGTTAATCCGATCAAGGGTAAAAATTTAACCAACGTCCGCGCCAGCGGTAGCGACGATGCGATCAAACTCGTGCCGCCGCGTGCGCTAAATTTAGAGCGCGCGCTGGAGTGGATCGAGGAGGATGAGCTTGTGGAGGTTACGCCCGTAAATATCCGCGTGCGTAAGCGATACTTAGACCCTACGACGCGCAGACGAATGGCGAAAAAATAAAATTTCAAAATGAAATTTTAAAATTCGGCGTGAAATTTAGCTTTTAAATTTCACGCCTTTTTTATAGGTAAATTTTAAAATTTACGTTTCTGAAATTTTGCTAGGAGAGGCAATGAATCTTGTTTTATTCGACTTTGACGGCACGATCACGCGAGATGATTCACTGCTTGAGTTCGTCGCCTACGTAGTCGGATTTAAGAAATTTTTTCGCGGGATTTTGGTGCTATCGCCCATTTTAGCGGCATATAAGCTAGGCCTTGCGAGCAATAATTTTACGCGCAGAAAGCTCTTGGGCTACTTTTTTTCGGGCATGAGCGCCGATAAATTCGATAAAATTTGCAAAAAATACTCCACCACTCACATCGAAGATATCCTAAAACAAAGCGCGATGGACAAGATCGCAAGCTACAAAGCCGCGGGCGATAGGGTCGTCATCGTCACCGCCTCGCTCGAAGATTGGCTACGTCCGTGGTGCGACGCGCAGGGATTGGAGCTTTTAGGCACTAAAATACGGCGCAAAGGCGGCATCATCACGGGCGAGATCGAGGGGCAGAACTGCTACGGCGCGCAAAAGGTCGCCCGCGTGCGCGCGGCATACGACGTGCAGGCTTTCGATCGCATCATCGCTTACGGCGACAGCAGGGGCGATCGCGAGATGTTAGAATTCGCCGATGAGGCGCACTACAAGGCGTTTGAGTAAATTTATGCGACCACAAAGCTTAAGCGATAGTATCTGCGACGACTGGCTTTTGCCGTGGGCCAGAATTTAGCTCACGCGGAATTTTATCCTTTTAAATTTTATCGCGCTTATCTGTGGAATTCTACACCGCACGATAAATTTATATTTTATCGCAGCGCAAAAGCCCTCAACTACGAAATTCTGTTGCAACATGGGATTTTAAAATTCTCGGTGCGGGTAAAATTCTAAAATTCCGTCATGCATAAAATTTTAAAATTCTATCATAGCGTGGAATTTTGCTCCGAATGGAATAGATATTTTTAAACCGAGCGTGAGATAAAATTTTAAATTTTAGAATTTTACGAAATTTTGTAGCTACAAAAATTCTAAAATTTGCAGATCGCGGAATTCCACTCGCCGCGTGCGAAGCGGAATTTCAAAATTTCAAAATTCCGCGCCTTAGAATTCTAAGGTCTAAAGCATATTATAAATTCCGTCTAGCAGGAAGTATTTTTTATCCGCAGTGCCGCGGTAAAATGGCTCGAAAGTGTCCTCATAAGCCTTTTTGAAAAAGCCCTCTTTGCTTAGCTTGATTAGATCGGCATTGATGAAATCAAGCAGACTTTGATTGCCTTTTTGCACGCCGACGCCTAAGAATTCCGCCGCGCCTAGGTTTTTAAACGGCACTTCCAAAGTATCATCGATGACGGAATATGCAAGCACGATGAGATTATCATTTATATAGCCGTCCGCATCGCCATTTCGAATCATTTCGTAGCATTCCTTAGCCGAAGCGCAATGGCCTAAATTTTTAAATCCCTTGGTTTTGAAAAATTTCTCGGCTACCGTCGCGTCGCCTTCGAATACGATCTTTTTATCATGAAGCTGCGCGATATCGGTAAAAGCGTCGGCTTTGCGCGTTAATACGCCTAAATTTGCGGAGAGGTAGGGGAGGGAGAAATCGATTTTTCTTTTTCGTTCGTTGGTGATGCTAAATAGGCCGATCACCAAATCAAGCTTATTTGCCTCTAAAAATGGAATTCTATCATTTACGCTTAGTGGGATGAACTCGATTTTGCCCTCTTTTTTGCCGAAAATTTCTTTAGCAATAGCGTTTGCAAGATCGATTTCAAATCCTTCAAATTTGCCGCCATTAGACTCGCAAAGCGGCGGATGA
>NZ_CALHII010000215.1 GCF_938030815.1 uncultured Campylobacter sp. | reverse complement strand
GCCTCGTGCGTGGGGGTAGCAGCCAGCTTTTTATTTCCGACGCAGCTTGCTCTAAGCAATGTCGGCGCGGCAGAAAATGCGGTCCCTGCGAGCGTTTGGATCGTGCTAAAAGATCTGCTTTTTAAGGTCGTAGATAATCCGCTAAACGCTATCGCGCACGGAAATTACGTAGGAATTTTAACTTGGGCGATAGGTCTTGGCGTCGCGCTTAAATTTTGCACTAATGAAACAAAGAAAATTTTTACCGATCTGAGCGAAGCGGTAACCAAAATCGTGCAGTTCGTAATCCAGCTCGCGCCGTTTGGAATTTTCGGTCTAGTAGCTTCTACCGTGTATCAAACTGGCATCGATGCGCTGCTTGGATATGCGCGAATCGTAGTCGTGCTAGTAGGTGCGATGGCGTTCGTAGCCCTCGTGGTAAATCCGCTCATCGTCTTTGCGGTGATTAAGAAAAATCCATATCCGCTCGTATTTACCTGCCTACGCGAAAGCGGCCTCACAGCGTTTTTTACCCGCAGCTCGGCGGCGAATATCCCGGTAAATTTAAATTTATGCAAAAAGCTCGGCATCAGCGACGAGCTAAGCTCGATCTCGATCCCTTTGGGAGCTACGATAAATATGGCGGGCGCTGCGGTGGTAATCGCGATCTTAGCGCTTGCTGCGGCTCATACGCTCGGCGTGCGCCCTGATTTTTGGACGGCGCTGCTGCTTTGCGTGGTCTCGGCGGTCGGTGCGTGCGGCGCTAGCGGCGTGCCCGGAGGTTCGTTGATGCTGATACCGCTTGCGTGCTCGCTCTTTAATATCTCAAACGACATCGCAATGCAGGTAGTTGCGATCGGCTTTATCATCGGCGTGATCCAAGACTCGGTAGAAACCGCGATCAATAGCTCCACGGACGTGATTTTTACGGCGATCGCGTCGCAAAGTATGCAAAAATAACTCACCTTAAAATTTTACCGCGAATTCCGCTAGGGCGGCGGATCTCGCGGTTTTTAAAATTTTACTTATTTTTTTTGATAAAATTATTCAAAAATTTTAAAAGGAAATCGATGAATTGGAATTTAGGCGAGTTGTTTGCAAACGAAGCGGAATTTAGCGGCGCGATAGATAGCGCCTCCGCGCAGGCTAGGGATTTTGAGCTTAAATTTAAAGATAAGCTGTACACTCTTAGCGCGGAGGAGTTTTTAGGCGCGCTTGAGCTTTATGAGGGCATCAGCGAGCAGATCGGCAAGATAATGAGCTTTGCGCATCTTAGATTCGCGCGAGATACGAGCCTTGGGGCGCAGCAGGCTAAGACGGAGCAGGCTTGCAACGACATTTCGCAGAGCCTGCTCTTTTTCGAGCTCGAGTTTAACGAGCTTGACGCCGCAAAACAGGACGAGTTTATCGCAGGGGGCGGGAGATTCAGATATTATTTGAGCCTACTTAAGCAGCGCAAGGCCCACCAGCTAAGCCTGCCGCAAGAAAGCGTGCTTTTAAAAACTTCGCCCGTAAGCGGCGAGGCGTTTTCGCGACTTTTTGACGAGAGCATGGCGCGGATGGGCTTTGATTTTCGCGGGCGCAAGCTTGGCGAGGAGGAAATTTTAAGCCTGCTTCATAGCCCTGATCGCGAGGTGCGAAAGGATGCCGCAGCTTCGCTAAGTGCGGTGCTAGAGCAAAATTCCCACCTGCTTGGCTACATCTACAATATGATCAAAACCGATCTTAAAATTCGCTGCGAACTGCGCGGCTACGATAAAGCTGAGGCGGTGATGCATGAGGAAAATCAGATAAACATCGCAAGTGTCGATGCGCTGATCGCAGAGACGGAGCGAAGCTTCGCTCTGGTCGGCAAATTTTACGCCAAAAAGCGCGAAATTTTAGGCTACGACGCGCTGTATGATTACGACAGATACGCGCCGCTTGGGGGCGATGAGAGCGAGTTTAGCTTCGAGCAGGCTAAGCAGATCGTGCTTGCGGCGTTTGAAAAATTTAGCCCGAAATTTAAGCAGATCGCGTTGATCGCGTTTGAGCAAAACTGGATCGACGCAATGCCCGCGCAAAATAAGCAAAGTGGCGCGTTTTCGCATTCGGGCTCGCGCGATACGCACCCTTTCGTGCTTTTAAATTTTACGCGCAAGCGCCGCGACGTATTTACCCTCGCGCACGAGCTGGGGCACGCGATACATCAGTATCTAAGCTATGGCGTGGGCTATTTCAACTCCTTTACGCCGCTGACGACGGCGGAGACCGCGTCGGTATTTTGCGAGATGCTAGTGTTTGATTATATGCGCGAAAATTTTTCAAATTTAAACGGCTCGCAAAATTTAAAGTGCGACGCTTCGCAAGGTTCCGCAGGTTCGTGCAAATACGCAGCGCTCGATACGGATACGCCCTCACAGATCGCAAGCGATAAGACTGCGCTAAGAGCGATGCTTGCGGCAAAGATCGAGGATATCTTCGCGACGCTTTACCGCCAGATCGGATTTACGACCTTTGAGCGGCGTGTGCATGCGAGTGCGGATGAGCTAAGCGTTGAGCAGCTGGGTGAGCTTTGGATGGAGGAGTCGCGCAAGATGTTTGCGGGCGAGCTAATCTTGCAGGATCATTACAAAAGCTGGTGGAGCTACATCCCGCACTTCGTTCACACGCCGTTTTACTGCTACTCCTATGCCTATGCGCAGCTTTTGGTGCTCGCGCTTTACGGGCTGTATAAGAGCGGCAGGCTCGAAAATTTCGTTCAAATTTACACCGAGTTTTTAAGCTCGGGCGGCAGCGACGCACCGCAAAAGCTAGTGGCGAAATTCGGGTTTGACATCAATAAAAGCGAGTTTTGGCGCATCGGCATAGAGCAGGTCGCGGCGCTTGTAGATGAGTTTGTGAGGGGTTAGGATGATAGATAAAATTTTAAAAGACGATAAGTTTATCGCTGCGAGCAGCGCAAATATAGGCGCGGTTTTGGATTACGTTTTGGCTCTTGGATATGGATTTGGCATCGTTGCGAGGACGGATCAGATAAAATTTGACCCGCCGCTGCCGGAGGAAATTTTAAAAAGCTTCAAAATGCCCGCGATCTTTTTGCAGCTGGAGGAATACACGCTTTCTAGCGCGCATCTTAGCAAGGATGAGCTGGTTTTCGAGGCGGGCTTTGGGCCGCAGGATTTTGCAAGCACGCTTAGCGTGCCGTTTTATGCGGTCTTGCAGATCGTCGTGGACGGCAAGCCCATCGCGGTAAATTTCTCCCAGCCCGAGTCCGAGTGGCTTAAGCGCGAAAAATCGCGTAAAATTTTCTCAAAATGAGCGATATTTTAGAAGGCCTTAATCCCGCTCAGCGCGAGGCTGTGAGCCACGTGGACGGAGCGATGTTAATCTTAGCGGGTGCGGGCAGCGGCAAAACCAAAACGATCACCGCGCGCCTTGCCTATCTGCTCGCAAACGGCGTGCCTGCGGAAAATACTCTCACGCTTACGTTTACGAACAAAGCTGCCGCCGAGATGCGCTCGCGAGCGCTTAATCTGATAAGCGGGCTAAATTTAAGCAGCGTGCCGCTTTTGTGCACCTTTCATAAATTCGGGCTTTTGTTTTTGAAATTTCATATTAGCGAGCTTGGACGCAGTGCAAACTTTCAAGTAATCGATACGGACGATAAGAAAAAGATCATCAAGGGCTTTGAGATAAATTTGCCCACGTCGCTATTAGCGGCCAAAATTTCAACCTACAAAAATTCTCTAATCGACCCTAAAGATATCGACGAGCTTCTAAAGGGCGAAGATGACGAGCTAAGCAGGATGTATAGCGGATTTTACGCGCATTGCGCTGATGCATACAAGCGCTACGAGGCGTATTTAGCGGCGAATAATCTTGTGGATTTCGATGATCTGCTGATCTTGCCGTATAAAATTTTAAGCGCGAATGAGCGGCTATGCGATGAAATTTCGCGCCGTTACGCCTATATTACGGTGGATGAGTATCAGGACACCAACGACATTCAATTTAAACTTCTGCAAAAGCTCTGTACCACGCATGAAAACCTCGCGGTAGTGGGCGATGACGATCAGAGTATTTACGGCTGGCGCGGCGCACGGATAGAAAATATCTTAAATTTTAAAGATCAGTTCTCAAACGTGAAATTTATCAAGCTCGAGCAGAACTACCGCTCCACGGATGAAATTTTAAATGCCGCCAACGAGCTCATCTCGCATAACAAAAACCGCCTCGGCAAGAGCCTTACTAGCATGAACGGCGGCGGCGAAAAGATCGAAATTTTGCATTCTTCTGAGGAGAGTATCGAGGCGGCAAAGATCGCAGAAGCTATCAAAAAGCTGCTTTCAAGCGGCGTAGCGCCCTCTCAAATCGCCGTGCTTTACCGCGTAAACGCTCTTTCGCGCGCGCTGGAGGAGGGGCTAAATCGCGCCAAAATCCCGTACAAAATGGTAGGCGGCGTGAAATTTTACGAGCGCGCCGAGATCAAGGACACGATCGCCTATCTGCGCCTAGTAAACGACGAGCACGACGACTTTTCGATAAGGCGGATCATAAACGTGCCCAAGCGCGGCATCGGCAAGGTCTCGCTGGCGAAGCTCGAGGAGCTTTCGCGCCTGCGGCTCATAAGCCTATTTGACGCCTTTAGCGAGCCGGACGCGGGGCTTAGCGCCAAGGCGGCGCAGGCATTAGCGGAGCTTAAAAGTGGCATCGCCTCTATCTCCGCGCTAGCCGATACGATCAAAAAAATAGACGCGCTGGAGCCCGCTTTCGGGCTAAAGACTTACTACGCCTCGCTGCCCGACGGCGCCGATCGCGTCGCAAATATCGACGAGTTTTTGGCGATGCTGAAGGACGAAGCGAGCAATAAGCCCGATTTTGATCTGGCGGAATTTTTAAACGAGCTGAGCCTTCTTAGCGATCAAGACGCGATCATGGGCGATGCGATAAATATAATGAGCGTACACGCCAGCAAAGGGCTTGAGTTCGAGCATCTTTTCGTAATCGGGCTGGAGGAGGGCTTTTTCCCGCTTTTGGGCGACAGCAATGACATCGAGGAGGAGCGCAGGCTCGCATACGTAGCGATTACGCGCGCCAAACGCACTCTCACGCTTAGCTTTGCCGCTAGCCGCTTTTATCGCGGCAAGCGCGAGAGGCTGGATGCGAGCAGATTTATAGCCGAGGCGGGTTTGGTGGCTAAAGAGCCGTCTCGCGAGCAAAGCAGCGGCTTTAGCAAGGGAGAGCTGATCAAACACAAACTCTTCGGTATCGGACAGATCACGGCGGTAAACGGCGACCGACTCACGATAAATTTCGGCGGAATTTCGCGCGTGATAATGTCAAATTTCGTAGAAAAGATCGGCGCTTATGAATAGATTATTTTTGGCGGACAAGCCTGCGGGCATCGGCAGCAATAAATTTTTAAGCACTCTTAAGCGCAAATACGGCGTGAAAAAGGCGGGCTTTAGCGGCACGCTCGATCCTTTCGCGAGCGGCGCGCTGATCGTCGCGTTCGGGCAATACGCGCGCTTTTTTAGATTTTTAAAAAAGGAGCCAAAAGTTTACGCCGCGACGCTGTGGCTAGGCGCGCAAAGCCCAAGCGGCGATAACGAAAACATAGGGCGCGTGGAACAAATTCCGCCGCTTTCGCGCGAGGTTTTAGACGCTGCGGTGGCGCAAATGCGCGGCGAGATAAAATTTATCCCGCCCGCTTTCAGCGCCAAGAAAATTGGCGGCGTGCGCGCATACAAGCTCGCTCGCGCGGGCGAAGAGGTGAGCCTAAAAGAGAGCTCGATGCGGGTTTTTGATGCCGAAATTTTAAGCTACGCTCACCCCTTCGTGAGTTTTCGCGTCGCACTAAGCGAGGGCGGCTACGTGCGCTCTTTTGTGCAAATTTTAGCAGAAAAGCTAGGCGTTTGCGGTACACTTAGCGCGCTTAGGCGGGAGAGCGAGGGGGCTTTCGATTTGAAAGATCCGCGCTTTGCGGACGAGGCGGCGCTAAATCCGCTTGAGTTTTTGGATCTCGCGCCGAACTTTTACGACGGCGACGCTCGCGACGTGATCTTGGGCAAAAAGCTTGTCGCAAAGGATCTGGCGAGCCGCGCGGACGGCAGGTTGGTGCACTTTCATCCGGTCGGCAGCATCGACCAGAGCATTCGCC
>NZ_CALHII010000214.1 GCF_938030815.1 uncultured Campylobacter sp. | reverse complement strand
ACACCTAAGTGTAGTTGATTGTTTTAAAGATGGTGGTTGGGGAAGGATTCGAACCTTCGAAGGCTGAGCCGGCAGATTTACAGTCTGCTCCCTTTGACCGCTCGGGAACCCAACCATCTTATTAAATTGTAGTGGTACCCCGTAGGGGAATTGAACCCCTGTTTCCAGAGTGAAAATCTGATGTCCTAACCACTGAACGAACGGGGCAAACTTTTGGTGCGTCATACAGGGGTCGAACCTGTGACCTCCTGATTAAGAGTCAGATGCTCTACCAACTGAGCTAACGAGACAAGAATTGTAATTGTAGTGATAAAAATATAAAAAACTGATTAAATTTTATAAAAATTTCGTTAAATTTTATAAAATTATATCGATCTTTATATATCCAATGACTCATAAAAATTAAATAAAATACTTTAGTCAAGAATCAATAATTTTCTAAGAAAACAACTATGTGCTTTAATTTCACGCTTGCGCGCTCTTGCACAAACTCAACGCAAAGCCAAAACAAGAAGCCCCATAGGCGGGGCTTAACTCGATAATTTATTTTGCTTTTTTAGCCTTTTTGCTTCGCGTAGCCTTAGCTTGAGTTCTAGGAGAGCGGTTTGAGATGATCGGCTTACCGTCAGGATATTTTTTCTGCACGTGATTTACAGGTATCGCCGCACTGCTGCTAGCACCGTATTTCTCGCCGTTTGTGAAATACTTCCTCATCACTTCCTTCCATCTTTTTGCGTATTTATTCGCGCGCGGAGAATCGTTTAAGATGTCCTCGTAGTCGTAAATTCTCTCATAGAAGTCGTTAGTTAGTTGATCGTCGATAGTGATTCTGCCGTTGTCGATCGATACGCCTAGGTAGACGCCTGTTTGCTCGCCCGGGCTTACCATCCATGCAGAAATATCAGGTAGATCGGTTGCGCGACCTGTTCTTCTACCTACGCCGCCCGCCGCAGCACCTACATTGATCTCAAGGGTGTCTGTGCCGGTAAAAATGTCTTGATATGACTTCGTAGTATGAAAGATCATCACGATGTCGCTCGTCTCGTAGCCTGCTTGTAAGCCTACGCCATAGCCTTTATATTTGATAAAAATCGGCGAACTCCACTCACCATTCTCGCCTTTGACGCTAAAAATTCCATCGCCGTACTGCAGCGATGCGCCCGCAGCTAGGCGTTTTACGTCGGTTAGGATTGCAACGGCTTTGGCGCTAGTCAGATAGCGTTCATCGGTGCCGAAGTTATTAGCCGCTACGAAAGATCTAACGACGTTAGTCGCCGCTATAACCTCTTGATTTGCCACGACGTCCGCGTGCAAAAGACCGCAAAGTGCAACAGATGCTAGAAGCAAAAACTTTTTCATCATTTAATCCTTTTAAAATTGAATTTTCGTTATTATAACAGCAATTTCATTTGTTTTAGCTAATTTTTAACAAAAAATTGATGAAAAATAACGAATTTTGGAAAATTTATGAAATTTCTAGCTATTTTTGCACTTTTGGCGATCAAAATTTTCGCTTTAGACATAGTAAACGGTGACGTTATTATCTTAAAATTAGATAAAAGCACAACCGAGTTGAGCTTTGGCTTAAAGCAAATTCCTCTCATCACGGCTCCAAATTCTAACGATAAAATCGCCGTTTTAGCAGCGAATTATCGTGCTAAGGGAGATTTCGCGCTGCGGATAGTAGATCAAAGCGGCAGCCACGAGCAGATCGTTGCTTTGAAAAAGGGTGAGTATAAAAAAGAGGCTCTAAGTGTCGCTCCAGGCAAAGTTAAACCGCCCAAAGAAGCCGCCGCGCGTATCAAAAAAGAGCTCGACGAAGCCAATGCGATCTATGCGATCACCACGCCACGCTATCTTTTTTCCACGCCGTTTGAGCTGCCTTTAAACTCCAAAATAACCTCTGCGTTCGGCAATGCCCGCACCTTTAATGGCGAGCTTAAAAGCTATCACAGCGGCACCGATTATCGCGCCGCGGTAGGCACTGCGGTGCGCGCCTCCAACGACGGCGTCGTAGTCATCGCCAAAGACCGCTACTACGCGGGCGGCTCGGTCGTGATCGATCACGGCGGCGGCATCTATTCGCAATATTATCATCTAAGCGAGATCAAGGTAACGCTTGGCGATCACGTTCGAAAAGGCGATGAAATCGCACTTTCGGGCGAGAGCGGTAGAGTTAGCGGCCCGCATCTGCACTTCGGCATAGCGATCAACGGCGTGAGCGTCAATCCGCTAAGCTTCGTCGCTAAATTTAACGAAGTGGTTTTTGGCGAGCGCTAAAATGCCCTACAATCCGAAGGAGTTGATGAAAAAAATTCTCGCAGGCAGCGATTTTAAGCTAAAAGGCTCGGTCAAGGGTCGCGTGCGCGTCGCGAGTAGGGACGGAGCGATCGTAAATTTTACTGCTGCAGACTTCGGCGTGCAGAGCCTAAATGATAAAATTTCGCTCAGTGGCGAGCAGTTTGAGCGTTTTAGAGCTAGAATTTTTGGGATTTTAAACTCTGGCGGACGCGAGCTTGCAGGCAGGCTCACGCTCTCTTCTACGCCTAAAAAGAAAGCCCGCGCAGATCGTCTCCGCGCGGCAGATGGCTATGCGGAGTTTGACGGCGCCTGCGATTTTGGTAGCTTTTGCGAAGGAGATTCGGGCGCAGTTTCGCCAGAAGCTGGTGGCAGCTTGGCAAAGACTTCGTATGCCACAAACGCAAGGTGCGGCGAGCGAGATTTTTCTGCGCGCAGCGCTCAGAGCGCGCGAGATTTTGCTTCACGAGCAGAATTTCAAGATGCTTCGCAAGCAGAATTTTATGGCGCAGCTCGGGCGGAATTTTGCGCAGATACCGCGTGGGATACGACGCGCGAGAATTTAATTTCGCAAAATGATGCTGCGCAGGATGACATGAGTGTGGGGCTTGCTGCTAGTTTCGAAGAGAGCGCAAATGCGAGGAGCGAAAATTTTATGCCGCAAAGCTCTGCGCCTGCGAATTCTGCCAAAGGGCGAAGCTTCATTCTTGCATCGCGAAATTTTATTTCCGCGCAAAGCTCTGCGCTCGTGAAAGATTCCGCATTTGAGTCACAAAATTCTAATTTTATGGCGCAAACGGAGAATTTTACGGCTAAAAATTCGTTTGTAGCAGAGCAGGGCGCGGACTTACAAAGTAAAAATTCTACGGCACAAAGCTCTGCATCAAAAAATTCCACTTTCGCAAATTCTGCGCTTGATATAAACGCAAATGATTGCAAGCCTCAAGGCTTCGAGTTCTCCAAGAATCAAAGCGCTAAATTTGCTAGCCGCTGTGCCGCAAATTTTGCCTTAGAAAATGCCTCGGAATTCGCGTCTCAAGATGAGAATTGCGTTGGTGAGAATTCCGCGTTTTTGGCAAAAGGGCAAAATTACGCGCTAAAAAATTCCGCCGGGCAAAATTTAGCACAGAAAAGCTCCGCACAAGAGTGGCGCCCTTCGAATTTGCCGCCGCAAGTGGGAAATAAATTTGCGCCCGAATTTGAGCGATTCGCGCAGCCCACGTTAACGGGCGAGAATTCTACGTTTGCTTCTTCTATGGCGGAGGGGGCGCTTGGTGATGAGCCAGTGTCTGCTGCTTTTGGGAGCGAATCAACTTTTGCGACTAAGCCCGTAAATTTCTATGGCAAGCCTGCGCGCAAAGCGCCTGCGAAAGAGCGCGCGAGCCTTCGAGAGCGTCCGCAGGCTCTGCCTATTGCAAGCGCTTCGCGTCCTATCTTGCTACCGCAAGCGCCTAGAGCTAGGCTCATCGCGCTTAAGCCGCGTTTCATAGGCATCGCGCATAGGATTAAAATTTCGTTTTTGAAAAAGAGCGCGAGCGAGCCTGGCGAAGGGGTTTTGGCGCGCGTTCGTATTCCACTTTTGATGGAGAATTTCGGTCTCAATGATATTTTGTCGTCCACGGCGAGCTACCAAATGGCGAAAAAAATGGTGCGCACGATCGCCGATCTTTACATCGCCAAGGATCTGCGCGGCGTGCACATAGGCGTGCCGGTGCGCCTTGAAATGGGCTTTAAAAGCGGTATCTCTGACGTCAGCAACCACGCCTTTATCTTTAAGCTCATCGAGGACAGCCTCGTCAAAAACGGCGTCATCGACGACGACAATGCAGATATCGTGCGCGAGATCAAGCTTTTTAAGCAAGACGTTTTCGACGGGGTTTTAGTAAATATCGTGCGGTTTGAGTAGAGGCTTTGCGGCGCCTTGCGTATAAATTTTAAAATTTTGCGTTACCACATGAAATTCCATCGTTTTCGAGCTTTAGCTCGCACCGCGACAAGCGCTTTTTAAAATTTTTTTGATCAAACCAGTAAAAATTTGAAAGGATTGAGATGCAAAAAGCCTTTTTTAATTCGCCTATTGGAATGCTTGAAATTCAGGATGACGAGATCGGCATCTGCAGTATCGACTGGGTCAAAAGCTCTGCCTGCAGCCCCAATGATGAGATCTTTAAAAAACACGACGCAGAGCCTAAATTAGGCTTTGTGCGTGCCGCGGATGATAAAGGACGCGATTTAAAGCTTAGTGATTTAAGAAAGAATTTGATTCTTTGCACCGACGAGCTTAGCGCCTATTTCAGGGGTGAGCTTGAGAGCTTCAGCGTTAAACTGAGCCAAAACGGCACGCAGTTTCAAAAGTCCGTGTGGAGCGCGCTTTTAGAGATCCCTTACGGCGAGGTCGTAACATACGGCGAGCTAGCTGCGGCTATCGGCAGACCGCGCGCAAGCCGCGCAGTAGGTAGCGCAAACGGCAAAAACGAAATCCCCATCATCGTACCGTGCCACCGCGTCGTAGCTGCGGGCGGGCTCGGCGGATACAGCGGCGCGGGCGGTGTAGCGACCAAAGCGTGGCTGCTAAACTTTGAAAGAGAAAGCTTAGCCAAATTTGGCAAGTAAAATTCCGTTAAATTATGCCTTGCAGGTACGGCGTTGATTTTAAAATTTTACCGCGCGGCGCTGCGAAATTTCATAAAGCGATTTTGTAAATTTCTAGTTTTGCGGCGACCAAGTCAGTTAAAATTTTGCAAGAAGCGAAGCCTGCTTGAAGCTCTAATTTGGAATTTATCGCGCCTTAGACGCTTGCTATGAGCGGTTGAAATTTTTCGCAGCGGTAAAATTTAGCCTCGCGAAATTCCGCTCTGAAATCCTTCGATAAATTTTCATCTTGCGTGCATTTAGTGCGGCAGCGCGTAAAGCAGCAAAATTTTGAGTCCCTTTCGTGAAAATAGGCAATGAAGCAAGGTTTTGCGGCAGAATTTTGCATAGCCTAAAAATTCTGCGTCACCGCGCTGCAAGGGTAAAATTTAACGCCGCCGTATTAAGGCAAAGTAAATTTTTAATTGCGCTTGCCGAAGCGGGGTTAAAATCCGCGCAGAAGCGGTAAGCGGGGCAGAATTTATCTCAGCGGCAACGTGACTAAGTAAAATTCTATAAACCCACAAAGCAGGCGGTATCCCAGCAGAAACGGCATTGTCTTAGCAAGCTTCTTGCGAGATCGGCGGGTGCGCCAAATATAAAATTTCTCGCGGAGGCGGCAAAGTACAGCAGTATGCTGCTAGAGACACCTGGCGAAGATGAAATTCTACGCAAAGAGAGCGAGGGAAATTTTGCGCAAAGATCGCGCTATTTGCTGAAATTCTCGCAAAAGCAGTATTCTTTTAAAAAATTCCTAGTAGGGGCAGCATTATCGTCGTCAAAGCTCGCCTTTGAGGTGGTGGCGTTTTGCTAAGGCTTCTTGCGAAAGCGACGTTGCATAGCAAAGTAATTGTAAAAGCGGCGAGCGTGATGCAGATAAAATTCTTAGCAAAAGCGGCGTAGCAGGGCAAAATTTCTACGCAATACGCACGGCAAAGATAAAATTCGCCAAGCAACTACGAGCGAAAACCCCAGTAAATTCGGCGAAACTTGGTAGAACGAAGAATTTTTATCAAATCTACGCAGCTTTGCCAAATTCCTAAATTAGTCGAAATTTTCTATCAGATCGCTAAAAATTTTAGCTAAATTTTCGACGTCGCTAATCTCTACTCGTTCATTGATCTGATGGATCGTGTCGTTTCGCACGCCAAACTCCGCCGTCTCCACGCCAAACTCCGCGAAGTATCTCGCATCGCTCGTGCCACCTGCGGTGTTTAGCTCGGCTGCTGCGCCGCAGATCTTCTGCACGCTAGCGCTTAGTTTTTGCACGATTTTGGAGCTTCGCTGAGTTAAAAAAGGCTTTGAGGAGCTTTTTAGCGCGAGGTGTAGCGACGCGCCTGCTCGCAGCTGTGCGGTGCAGCTCATTTCTAGCTTGCCGCAGGATTCGCTTTCGTTGCATAGCGCGTCTTTTGCGTCCAGTTCAAATAACCCCAGTACATAGTCTCGCACGTCTTTTAGCCCCAGCTCTACGCCGCCGCGGACGTTAAACATCACGCGCACATCCTTGGGTGTTACGTTTACTACCTGCGAACCGCCGCGAATGTCGGTGATGACTATCTTGGCTGGAGCGAAATCCTCGCTACCTGCGTCCAGATCATGCCCCGCGAGGCTTGCGAGAACCGGCGCTAAAATGTGGACAGGATTGATGCATTTATCTGGGTAGGCTGCGTGCCCGCCGATACCCGTGAGCGTGAGGACGCCGTTAATCGAGCCGCGACGGCCGATCTTAATGGTATCGCCGAAGCGCACTTCGCATGTAGGCTCCGCAACGACCGCGAAGTCGGGTAGGGCACCTTGCTCGCGCAATTTAGAGAGCATTTCGCGCGTGCCGTAGATGCCGTCACCCTCCTCATCGCTGGTTAGTAGTAGGCTTAGCGTGCCCTTAAAATCGCGTGCCGCCGCTAGCGCGCAGATTGCCGCTGCGATACCGCTTTTCATATCCTGCGCGCCGCGCCCGTATAAAAAGCCGTCCACTTCCACTGG
This sequence comes from uncultured Campylobacter sp., assembly GCF_938030815.1. Taxonomy (GTDB): domain Bacteria; phylum Campylobacterota; class Campylobacteria; order Campylobacterales; family Campylobacteraceae; genus Campylobacter_B. The sequence continues at coordinate 1,877 of NZ_CALHII010000214.1, read as the reverse complement.
CTTAAACGGATCGCTCGCCCAGCCCTCGCCCGGAGGGACTACGTCGATGTGCCCGGCAAAGCATAGATGCGGACCCTGTCCGAAGCGCTTGGTAAAAATCGCGTTAGTTACGCCGTTTAGCTCGAATCTATCCTCGCTAAAGTCTGCCAGCAGCATCGAGACGTAGTTGAAAGCCCCGTCGTCGCTAGGCGTGAGCGAGCGGAATTTGATGAGCTCTTTTAGAATTTCAATCGGTTTCATAAGCCATCCTTTGGTTTAAATTTTAGCGAAAATTATAGCGTATAAAAGCTTTAGTGCGAAAAATACCAAAATAAACGCCGAGATATATGCAAACGCTCGCACTATCATGCTTGGAAGCTTGCTACGAGCTAGATATATCGCAAGCGGAAAAAGCGTGATCCAAGCTAAAATTCCGCTTACAAGCCCCGCAAGAGTAAGCGCAAAATCTGCTCGCGCGGTGCCGGCAGATACGCTGAGCCAAAACATAATGACGTATGGATTTAATAAATTTATTAAAAAGCCTTTGCCGTAAAGCGCCGCGCCTGAGGAAGCCTCGACGCTTGCAGGCTGCACCGAGCTAGCCGTGCTATGCCAGATCGCGTACGCCGTGTAGAGCAAAAAGCACGCGCCAAATACCGATATGCAGGTAAAAACGATCGGGATTTTGGCTAACTGCGATATGCCGAACGCCGATAGCACCAGATAGAGCATATCCGCGCTCATGGCGCCGAGGCCCAGGCACAGCGCCTTGGTGTAGCTTCGCAGCGCGTAGGACATTATCAGCACGTTTACCGGACCGATCGGCACGCTAACGCCCAACCCCATCAAAACCCCTTGTATGAACGACTGCATCCTCTACTTATACTCCTCAGATCTGCTCTAAAATTTCGGCACGCGCCGCTGCGAAAAGATCTATGGGCGCGGCTTTGCGAACAGATCGATGGCGCACAGCTTTGCGAATGGATCAATCCTAAAATTCCGCGCGCCCGCCGATCGATTTTAAATCTAATGCAATCTCCGCAGTATGCGCCTTAGCTTTAAAATTTTAACGCGACCGTCGTAGCGCGCTCGGCTCTAAAATTTTAACGTGTGCGGTTGCATGGGCTTCGGATTTGAAATTTTAACGAGCGCTTCACATACACGCTCAGTCGCAAAATTTCAATATGAGCATTATGTGCTTGAAATTTATACGAGTATTCGTGCGGCGGACCCGCTCACTAGACTTCAAATTTAGTTTTTAAATTTTAACGCATGGATCGCTGTTTAAATTTGCACTTTAAATTTTGCGGCTAGAATTTTGCGAGGCAAAATCCGTCGTCTCGCCTGTGCTGCTAAGTTTGCGAGCCAAATTTCGCAAGGCAAAATTTAAACTAGCAAAAGATTGGCGACGAACGGCGGCTCGCGCAAGCCGGTAAATTTTAGTCTCGTAAATTTAAAGATCGCAGCGGTAAAATTTAGCTCGCCGAAATTTTGCTTTGCGTAATTTCGCGTATCCGCGCTCATAAATAACCCATGATCGCAGATAAAATTTTGCTAAGTAAAATTTCGCACCTTAAAATTTTATCCGCAAATTTTAAAACCTCACCTGAAATTTAATAATGCTTCTACTTTAAATTTAGCCGCGCATTTGAAATTTAACCGCACGCTTATATTTTAAATTTATCGCCCGTCGCAGAACCTTGCCCGCAAAACAGACGCACCGCAGAGTAGGCTCCGCCGCGACGCCAAATCGCGCAGTAAATTTTATCATTTCGCAGTGGGACAAATTCCGTGCTGCAAAGCAAGAACCTGCGCGCCGCCGGATTAAATTTACGTCGCAGAGCAAATTTCACGCCGCAGCCATTTTCGTGAAAATCTTGGAACATCTTCGTCGAGTC
>NZ_CALHII010000213.1 GCF_938030815.1 uncultured Campylobacter sp. | reverse complement strand
TCTTCGATTTTGTAAGCATTTTTAAAAATAAAATTTTCTCCATCAGCACGGGCGTAAGCACATACGCTGCGGCGACCGCGTCTTTTGCATATACAGCAAAATATCTATTAAATTCCGCGTTATCCATATTGCAAGATTTTGCACCGCTTTCCAAGACGCCGTGCGGTAGCTTTATTTGTCTTGGAAGAATAAAAACATCGGATCTGATCTTTTTATGAAAATCGGCTGCAAAAAAAAGACCTTGAAATATCTCCGTTTCCTTTTTTTCATAAATCAAAGTGAAAAAGCTATCATCTATAGTCTCTTTAGACATCCAAATATCGCAAAAGCTGAAATCCACACCGTCTATGTTTCCGCATATCAAGTCATCTCCGCCGGAATTTGCATATTGATTAAAAAGCCCGCTTTGCAGAATATCTTGCTCTTGAGTTACGGCGCCGAATCTGTTGTATTTGTATCCTAGACTTTCGACGTAGGGTGCTATGTAGAGGGCTTTGTATTGTAGCGCGAATTCTCGCGTTTTGACTTTGTAGGTTTTTTCGTAAAATAGCTTATAAGTAAAATATAGCGCTATGCCCAGACCAAATAAAAGATACGGCATCCCCAAAGGCGTACCCTCTTCGCTAGCCATATACCTCATTAGGAAAACCGCAGGGATAAATATCGCATAGGCTTTAAGCAGGCTTATTATTTTCCATTTTATGCGGCTTTGCAGCAGCTTGCGGCGCTCTTTTTCCAAATTTACGATAGTTTGTACGTCTAACAATTTTCGATCCTAAATTTCACCGCTTGCGGCAAGATAGCTCAAATTTAAACTCTAAATTTAAGCAGGCAAAGCTAGGCTTAAAGCTCTCCGTTAAATTTCAGCAGTTCGTTTGCATACGCTCGCACGCTCGCATCCACCGCTACAAGCGCGTCCGCATCCGTTACGCTAGGCGAGTTAAATTTCTCCGCGCACTTTAACACCACGCGCGCAATGTCGGTGAAGCGGCACCGCTGTTGCAAAAACGCATTTACGCCCGCTTCGTTCGCGGCGTTGATAACGACGCCTAGATCGGGGTTCGCTAGCAGCGCGTCTTTGAGGGTAAAGATTTGAAATTTCATCTCGTCGATCGGTTTAAACTCTATCGGTCGCAGGGCGCACAGATCCACGGGCGCGGTGATCTGCTCCCGTACGTCGCCGCTAAACATCGCGTGTGCGATGGCTAGGCGCATATCGGCCCTGCTAATGTGCGCCGTCGTAGAGCCGTCTGCGAATTCGACTAGAGCGTGGATCTGCGAGGTGCGCTCGATAAGCGCATCGATCTCGCGCGTGCCGTAGAGCCAAAATGCCTCGATCACCTCAAAGAGCTTATTCGCCATCGTGGCGCTGTCGATCGTGATCTTTGCGCCCATCTTCCAGTTGGGGTGCTTGAGGGCGTTTTGCGGCGTGAGCGAGCCGAGCTGCGTTAACGGCACGTCGTAAAACGCGCCCCCGCTAGCCGTGATGATTAGGCGAGAAACGGGGATTTTGGCATTGCTAAGTAGAAATTTCAGCCCGAAATGCTCGCTGTCGATCGGGAAAATTTTATCCGTTTGCAGAAATTTCCCGCCGACGACGAGACTCTCTTTGTTGGCTAAACAGAGCCTCTTTCCGAGCTCTTGGGTTTTTAGGCTGGGCATCATGCCCGCAAAGCCTACGAGAGCGTTTACCACGGTCGTGCTTTTGCACTCCGCAAGCATTTGCAAAATTCCATCCGCGCCGTAAAATACGCGCTTGTGATCTACCTCGCTTTTTTGCTGCGCGTCCGCGATACAGACGAGCTTTGGGTGAAATTTTGCGATCTGTTCGTTTAAGAGCTTGATATTGCGCCCGCAGCTAAGCGCTTCGATCATACTACCGCTGCGCGCGGCTACGTCTAGGGTGTTTGTGCCGATAGAGCCCGTGGAGCCTAAAACTACCATGAATAGACTATCGCCATCGCGATCGCGCCGAACATATAGCCGTCGATGCGGTCTAAGATCCCGCCGTGTCCGGGAAAGAGCGCGCCGCTGTCTTTAAGACCTGCCGCGCGCTTTAGGTAGCTCTCAAACAGATCGCCGAATACGCCAAAAATTGCTATGATGATGGTTTTTCCTAAAATTTCAAGCGGCGGCATATTGGTAAAGATGCGCGCATAAATGAGGCTAACTATAAGCGCGAGCGCAAGACCACCTAGCACGCCCTCTACGGTTTTATTCGGCGAACTGGCGCTTAGCGGGGTTTTGCCGAAGGCTCTTCCGATAAAATATGCGCCGCTATCGCTAGCTACGATAATAAAGATCAGCCAAACGAAGTGAAAAACTTCCCCGAAATCATCATAGGCCGCCCACATAAAAAATATCGGCGCAACGGGATAGATGAAAGGAAGTGTGATCTTTAGGCTGGGGCCCTTGGTAAAGGCCACGACAGAGGCGACGCATAGGATCATTAGGATGCTAACTTTTAGCGCTGAGACGAAGGGTTCGTCGGTCTGCGTAAATGGTAGCAGCGCAAAAAACGCGATCGCCAGCGCGAGCCACTTTTTGCTAGTTTCCTCTAGACCCCATAATTTGAGGCTTTCAAAAAACGCAAGCACGAGTATCAGCGCAAATACGGCGAAATTTAGCCACCTGGCGTTTATTAGAATTAGAGCCAAAAATACGGCTAGTAAAATGCTTGCCGTGATTATTCTTTGCTTCATAGAATTTCCTTGGAATTTATTTTGAATAATTATACTGCAAGCTCGCTTATTACGGCTTTAAAACGCTGATTGTTTTAAAATTTACGTAGTTTACGAAAGCACCTTCGTTGATTTTGACATTTTGACGTTTGGTGTAATCGACGAGATATTTTCCGCTGCCACTTGCACTGAAGCTCACGCAAATTTTAGCGGCGAATTCGATTACCTCTTCGCTTAGACTTTGCTTATTTGTCTTTACGATGACGTGTGCGCTTGGAATATCCTTAAGATGAAACCAATAGTCGGATTTGGAGCTATTTTTTAGTAAGAACTCATTGCCTTTTTCGTTTTTACCGACGCTGATTTTAAAATCCCCGAGATAAAAGCTCGCTACATATTCGCTATTTTTTTCCTTGCTTTTTTGCCTAATTTGCGTGCGCTTAGGCATTAGAATTTCGATCTCGCGTGCGTCCTGTGCGGCAAGGACGAGCGATTTTAAATTCTCATAAAACGCGAGTTTCTCCTTTAAATTTTGCTCTTCGATATGGATATTAGCAGCCTTTTGGCGCAGACGCTTTGCCTCGGAGTAAAGCTCGCCCAAAGCAGCGCTTGCAGGTTTTTGCAGCTTAAATTCTACCGCTTCGGCGTCTCCTTTTTGCAGCGTAAATTCTCGCGCGCTAGTTGGAATTTTATAGATATTTTCTTTTAGCAAGGCGGCTTTCGCACCTAAAAGCTCGGCGCTTCGCAGTAGTTCGGCGCTGCTTTGCAAAGAGTCTAAAGCCTCACGCACCGAGTCTAGCTTTTTATTTAGCGCCGTGATTTTTGCGGATTTGAGCGCGTCTAAGCGATCCGCATTTAGCGCGTTAAATTCCGCGCGAAAAAATGCTCTAAAGTCCGAAATTTTTGGCACGGGGGCTTCTTTAATATTTGCAGGCGGTAGATGGCGAAGTTTTCTTCCTACCTTGATCTGTCTAAATTCCGTTTCGAAGTGCCGCAGCGCCTCTAAAATCACATCGTTTTCATCGCTGATTATTACGTTGGTAAATCGCCCGGTAAATTCGAAGTAGATATTTGAGCTTTGGGTTTTGTAGCTTGCGTTTTGGCTTACGCTAAGGCATAGAATTCTATTATTTTCTGGCACGCTAACGGAGGTAATGCGCGATTTTACGAAGCGCTTGGCAAGTAGCACATCAAAGGGCGCCGCGTAAACCTTACCTTCGGTAAAAGCGTCATTTTCGTGGATATTGCAGCCTGATTTATTCATATCAAAAAACAGCGTCTCATTGCCGTCAAAGCAGACTTTAAAAAGGTTATCTCCTACGCGTTTAATGTGCGAAAGGAAGCGTTTGGCGCGTAGATACTCGCAAATTTGAATTAAATTTTGATACTTCATACGCGTTAAAATTTCTCTTTGTGGATTTTGCTTAAATTTAGCTTCTGCAGATCGTGCGGGCTCGGGCGCTGCTGCAGCACGCCGAGGGCTAGTATCGCTTCTGCATTGAAATTTAGCGGAAAGTCCAGCGCCTCGCGCAAAAACTCCTCGCAGCTGCGTCCGTCCGCAGCGGCGCGCAATCTTACCTGCACCCAGCAGCTGCCGAGATTTAGCGCGCTTGCGGCAAGGTGCATGTAGCCTAGCGCTACCGAGCAGTCCTCGATCCAGACGTCCTGCTTCTGCGCATCTGCGATCACTACGATCGCGGCTGCGGCCTGTTTTAGCATATTCGCTCCGCTGCTGCGGCACGCGCTTAGTCGATCAAGCATCCGTTTGTCGCGCACGAGGATGAACTCCCACGGGCGGCGTGCATGCCCCGACGGCGCAAGCAGGCCCGCTTTTAAAATTTTATCCAGCGCCTCGTCCTCAAGCGGTCCCTGCGCGTATTTTCTTACACTTCTGCGGTTTGCAAAAATATCTAAAATTTCCATCGTCTCGCTCCTTGCGGCTCAATTATACATAAAATTGCAAAAATTTATGATTTTTTAGCTAAAATCGCGCAAATTTAACCGATACGAAGGAGATTTTATGAAGCAAACGATCACGGAGAAAATTTTTAGCGAGCACGTGGGCGAGGCGGTTTTTGCGGGACAGATCATCGAAAGCGCCATCGATATGGTCATCGGCAACGACATCACGACGCCGATTTCGATCAAGCAGTTCGAGCTTAGCGGCGCGAAAAAGCTCGCCAACCCGGACGGCTTTGCGATCGTGATGGATCACTACATCCCTACGAAGGATATTTTAAGCGCAAACCAAGCTAAAATTTCACGCGAGTTTGCTTATAAGCACGATTTGAAAAACTATTTCGACGAAAAAGATATGGGTATCGAGCATGCGCTGATGCCTGAAAAAGGGCTCGTAGTGCCCGGCGACGTCATTATCGGCGCGGATAGTCACACCTGTACCCACGGCGCGCTTGGGGCATTTGCGACCGGTATGGGCAGCACCGATCTTGCTTTTGCGATGATAACGGGCAAGAATTGGTTTAAAGTACCGCCTACGATCAAAGTAATTTTTCACGGCAAGCCCGCGCCGCACATCTACGGCAAGGATCTGATCCTGGAAGTGATCCGCCTCATCGGCGTGGACGGCGCGCGCTATAAGGCTTTGGAGTTCTGCGGCAACGCGCTGGAGCATTTGGATATGGATAGCAGATTTTCGCTTTGCAATATGGCAATCGAAGCGGGCGGTAAGAGCGGTATCGTCGCGGTTGATGAGATCACGAAGGAATTTTTGGCGGATAAAAGCTTGCGCGCCGAGCCGAAATTTCACTACTCCGACGAGGGCGCGAACTATGAGCAAATTTTAGAGATCGACGTTAGCAAGCTTGATCCGGTGATCGCATACCCGTTCCTGCCTAGCAACGGCAAGAGCGTGCGCGAAGCAGTACGCGATGATATCGCCGTCGATCAGGTCTTTATCGGCAGCTGTACCAACGGCAGGCTCTCCGATCTGCGGATCGCCGCGCAAATTTTAAAAGGTCGCAAGGTTGCGCGCAAAACCCGCCTCATCATCACGCCTGCGACGCAAAAGATCGCTTTAGCCGCGCAAAAAGAGGGGCTGTGGGATATTTTCGTAGAAGCGGGCGCAGTCGTGAGCAACCCGACCTGTGGCGCGTGCCTGGGCGGATATATGGGGATTTTGGGCGTGGGCGAGCGCTGCGTAAGCACGACAAATCGAAATTTCGTGGGTCGCATGGGTGATAGAACGAGCGAAGTGTATCTGGCAAACTCCGCCGTCGCCGCAGCTAGCGCCGTCGCAGGCAAGATCGCCGACCCGAGGGATTTGTAAAAGTAACTATGGAAATATATGATTTTCTAAAAGTCATACTTGGTGCAGCATTAACAATCTGTGGACAATGGATATATGTCAATTTAAATACAAAAAAAGATAAAAATAAACTAAAGCGGCAAAAACTAGAGGAGGCCTTTATTATAATCGGAGATATTTTAGGAGGAATGAGCAAGAAATGGATGTTATTGATAAATCCAAATTTTAATATAGAGGATACGAAATTTGAAATTGGAAAATTACACCTATTGATTAGTTTTTACGCTCCAGAATTGCAAGAAGATTATAAAGATTTCATGGCTACATACCAAGAGTTTTTTTGGCTATTAAAAGAAAGATATGATATTGAAGACAACAATATGGAAGATATTAAAAAGATAGTGATGAAATTCGACTCATTGTTGGCTTTATTTGCTTCGAAAGGCAATAAAATCAAAGAAAAATTAGTTACAATGACAGAAAAATTATAGGTTTTAATGCTACGCTTTAAATTTGTAAAATATTTTTATTTTAGTTAGTACTAAAAAAATTACATATCGACGCGACAATACATTCTTGCTTTTTTGAGTGTGCTCCTATTGGCTTAAAGTTTATAATTTCACTCGCTACTGCTCATTAAGGATGCCGGCACGAGGAATTTTGTGGTTAAATGAGGAATTTTGTGGTTAAATTTAGTTAGTGAATATGAAAAATCATGAAGTTACAGCGCTTTAATGTGAATATTTTTTCTGAAAAGTTAAATTTATCCGCTATAAAAGCAGCAAAAATAAGCTCAAAAATAGCAATATAGCGCTATTTTATGTGGCAATGCGGCGTAAACAATTTACCCACTTCTTTATAAAATTTACGCCGCACAAGCCCTACGCCTCCAAAATCGCTCCGTTGCTAGCGTTCGTTACCAGTTTGCGATACATTCGTAGCCAGCGATACGGCAGCGGTTTTTCAAGCGGTTTAAATTTGGCCCTGCGCTCGGCGATCTCGGCTTCGCTTAGACGCACGTTGATCGCGTATGTATCCACGTCGATATCGATGATGTCACCGTCCTCTAGCAGTCCGATCATGCCGCCCTCGGCAGCCTCCGGGCTCACGTGCCCGACGCTTAGCCCTCTAGTCGCACCGCTAAAACGCCCGTCCGTGATGAGAGCTACGTCCGCGCCCAGCCCTCGCCCCATGATGAGCGAAGTCGGGCTTAGCATCTCCTGCATGCCTGGGCCTCCGCGCGGCCCTTCGTAGCGGATGACGACCACGTCGCCTTTGTTTACCTTGCCGCTTGAGATCCCCTCTATCGCCTCGTCTTGGCTGTTAAAGCAGACCGCCTTGCCGCTAAATTTGCGCTCGCCGATAATGCCCGCGGTCTTGATGACGCAGCCCTGCTCGGCTAGATTTCCAAACAAAACCGCCAGCCCGCCGACCTGCGAGTAGGCATTTTCGACCTTGCGGATGACAGATTCGTCTTTTATGGCGCTAGCTCCGACGCGCTCGCCCAGGCTTTCGCCGCTTACCGTTAGTGCGTCTAAGCCCAGCAACCCGCTATCGCGGCGCGAAATTTCATTTATCACGGCGCTTAGGCCGCCCGCGCGGTCTATATCCTCCATATGCACGTTTGGCAGGCTCGGGCTGATTTTCGCGATGTGAGCGATCTTGCGGCTGATCTCATTGAGCCCTGCGATCTGTAAATTTACCCCCGCTTCGCGTGCGATAGCTAGGATATGCAGCACGGTGTTGCTGCTGCCGCCCATAGCCATATCGACTACCAGGGCGTTTTGGATCGATTTTTCGTTCACGATATTTCGGATTTTGTATTTTTCATCCAGCGCGATTTGGCAAATTCGTCGTCCCGCCTGCCTGATAAGATCCTCGCGCTCAGGTGTAAGCGCAGGCACCGTGCCGTTGCCTTTTAGCGCGATACCCATCGCTTCGCACAGCGTATTCATCGAGTTTGCCGTAAACATCCCCGAGCAGCTGCCTCCGCTCGGACAGGCGGCGCACTCGATCTCTTTTAGCTCCTCGGCGCTGATCTCTTTGGTTTCAAATTTACCCACCGCCTCAAACGCCGTAGATAGGTCGATCGGCTCGCCTTTTTTAGTGTAGCCCTTTTTCATCGGGCCGCCGCTAACAAAAACCGTCGGTACGTTCACGCGAAGCGCGCCCATCACCATGCCGGGCACGATTTTATCGCAGTTTGGCATGCACACAAGAGCGTCCAGAGCGTGCGCATTCATAACCGTTTCGATCGAGTTTGCGATGAGCTCGCGGCTAGGCAGGCTATAGAGCATCCCGCTGTGCCCCATTGCGATGCCGTCGTCCACGCCGATGCAGTTAAACTCAAACGGCACGCAGCCGTTTTTGCGGATCTCGTCTTTTAAAATTTCGGAGTATTTGTTGAGGAAAAAGTGCCCGGGGATAATCTCTATGAAGCTATTTGCCACGCCGATAAATGGCTTTTCAAAGTCCTCGTCCTTTAGTCCGGTCGCTCTTAGCAAGCTTCTGTGCGGCGCGCGCGTATAGCCTTTTTTGATGATGTCGCTTCTCATTTTTTGTCCTTGAATTGAAATTTTCTCCATTTTAGCATAAAATTTTACCGCTGCGGGACGTTTTGAATTTTGCGCATTAAAATTTAAAGAGGGACTATTGAGCTTAATCAAACCGAATCACTCCTGTTTTTGATATAATTGCACATCGATTATCAAAATCTTGCCGTTTGGCAGGAATGAAAAGAGGAGAAGATGCAAAGAAGAAATTTCTTAAAACTAACGTCTGCGTTGGCGGCTAGCGGCCTTGCTAGCCCTCTTTTTGCAAAGGAGGCCTTCACTATCTACGGCGCGCCCGCGATGCCTAGCCTCATCATCGGCGTTGCGTGCATGCAGGGGCAGATCGGCAAAAAATACGACGCGAAGCTTGAGCTTTGGCGCGATCCCGATCAGCTGCGCGCAGGCGTGGCAAACGGCGAGTACAAGGTCATGATGAGCCCTAGCAACGTGGGGGTGAATCTCGCAAATCAGGGGCGCAAGATCGGTATGGTAAATATCCTCACCGAGGGGCTAAATTTTGTGATGAGCAAGGGCGAGAAGATAACGGAATTTGCGCAGTTGAAGGGCAAAAAGATCGTCATGCCTTTTAAAAACGATATGCTAGACATCATCGTGCGAGCCATAGCGAAAAAGCAGGGCATTAGCGGGCTGAATATCGACTACACCGCCAGCCCCGCAGAGAGCGCGCAGCTGTTTTTGGCTAAGGACTACGACGTCGCGATCACGGTCGAGCCGCTAGCAAGCGCCATGATCTTAAAGGGCAAAGTATCGGGTATCGCCGTGCAACGAGGAGCAAATTTAAGCGATATGTGGGCGCAGGCGTTTTCGGTAAAGCCCATCATCCCGCAAGCAGGCATCATCGCAGATACCGATTTTTACGCCGCGAAAAAGGCGGATTTTGAAATTTTAAATGCCGATTTAGCGGACGCGCTTGCGTGGATCAAAGCGAACAAACAAAGCGCTGCGGCGATCGGGACGAATTTCTTTCCCGCGCCGCCGCCTGCGATATTTATGAGCATCGATACGTCGAATTTATGCGTCAAAAAGCCTAGCGAGATCAAGGACGAGCTTTTAAAATTTTATGAAATTTTGATGGAATTTAACCCTAAGCTCATCGGCGGCGCGATGCCTAAGGACGAGTTTTTTCTATGCTAAAAATCGATAAAATTCGCAAAGCTCAAAACCCCGCGTTTTACGTCATAGACTATCTATGGGGCGGCTTTGCGAGCCTAGGGGCGGTGTGCTTTTTCATAGCCGCCTGGCAGGTGGCGAGCGAGGCTTACGGGCCGCTCATCTTGCCCGAACCCGCGGCTGTTTTTTCTAAGGCGTGCGAAATTTTAAAAAATTTCGCTGCAAACGATCTAGCCTTGTCGCTTAAACGTGCGCTTGCAGGCACCTTCCTCGCGCTTTTTGCGGGGATTTGCAGCGGGCTTGCGGCTGGGTATTTTAAAAGCCTGCGAGCCTTTTTAAACCCGCTAATTACCGTGCTTCTCTCGACGCCGCCCATCGTTTGGATCGTACTTGCGATATTTTGGTTTCATTTCGGCGATACAAGCGTGCTTTTTACCGTCGTTATCGTAGTCGCGCCGATGACTTTTGCATCCGCGGCGCAGGCGATGGCTAGCGTGAGCACCGAATACACCGAGCTTTTTGACAGCTACAAAAGCTCAATTTTAAAAAAACTGCGCTACCTCTACGCGCCGCACCTAATCGAGCGGCTGCTCCCTGCGATCTATGTCGCGGTCAGCAACGGCGCGAAGGTGCTTGTGATGGCGGAGCTTTTGGGCGCGAACGACGGCATCGGCGCAAAGATCGCCGAAGCGCGCGTCAATATCGATACGGTCGAGGTCATGGCATATGTGTGCCTAGTCATAGCCTTTACGGCGCTTTTCGATTATCTCGTGACCAAGCCGCTTCAAATTTTACTGATGCCGTGGAGCAGATGATGCTAAAAATTTCAAATCTGCGCTACGAAATTTTGCGCGACGTTATAATTTCAGATTTTTCTTTGCAGCTGCGCGCGGGCGAGGTAAAGACGCTTTTTGGCCCCAGCGGCTGCGGCAAGACCTCGCTTTTACGGCTGGTCTGCGGGCTAGAGGATAAAAAAAGCGGGCAGATCGAAAACGACTTTAAAAAAATCAGCTTTTTGTTTCAAGAAAACCGCCTGTTACCGAACCTCACGGCGCTTAAAAATATCGAAATTTTTAGCCCCTCCCGCGTGAGCGAAATTTACGCCCTCGCCGCAAAGATCGGGCTAAGTCCGAGCGATCTGAATAAATTCCCGCGCGAGCTAAGCGGCGGCATGCAAAAGCGCACGGCATTTTTGCGCACTATCCTTAGTGGCTGCGATCTGGCACTGCTTGATGAGCCATTTGTAGGTCTAGATCGCGATCTGCGCGGCGTGCTGATCGAAATTTTAGTCTCAAAGATCGAGCGCGAGGGGCTTGCCTGCCTTTTGGTGACCCACGACCGCTTCGAAGCCGCACGCCTAAGCCACGAGATCATCGAGCTCGAGCCCAAAGGGATGGGGCTTAGGCGCGTCGTGAGCCTAGATGAGCCGCTAAGCGCGCGCGACGAGCAATACGAAGAGCGCGTGGTAAACGAGCAGTTTGGGGGAGTGAGCTATTATGAGTAGAAATTTTATCTTTAGTGCGCGCAAGCAGGGAGATTCTGCACGAATTTTAAACTTACGTTGCAGCTCAGACGCGAGCAAGCAGGGCTTTGGCGCGCATCGCAATCCAGGCGCGTACGGATACGGACTATTGCGGAGCGTCGAATACTGCGATTTAGGCGCACGCAGGCATGGGTTTTTACAAAGTACTAAATGTCGCGATGTCGGCGCGGGCGGGCACAGGCTCTTGCGAGATACTAAATGTTATGATTTCGTTGCTTGCATAGACAGGCTCTTTCGGGACATCGGATGCTACGATCTTAGCGCAAGCGGATATAGCCTTTCGCAGGACATTGGGCGCCGTGGTTTTGCCGTACCGAAATACGAACTGCGCAGCCGCGTGAACTGCGTTTATAGCGTGAGCGTGCTCTTGAACGGCGCAGTGTGCTGCGGTTTTGCAGCACAAAATTCGGCGAAATTTAGCGGCGATACATACCGCGGCTCTAGCGAGAGTGCTTACTCGCGGTGTAGCTCTAGCACGAACGCTTGCTTACGGTGCGCTGACGCGAACCGAGATGTCCACTCACGCCGCGATCCCACTCGTTTGCAGCGCAGCTCTAGCACGAGCGCTCGTTTGCAATCTAGTATGAGCGTCTGCTCGCAGCGCAACTTCAATGCAGGCGTCTGCTTACGGCGCGTTGGCACGAAGCAGGGCGTCCATTTGTACTGCAAATTTGGCGCGAACCTAGACGCCTTTCTACGTTGCGGTTTTGATGCTTGTGGATTGAGCGCGCAGTTCAGTGCTCAAAAAGCCGTTTTTAGCGCCTATCGCTCGCTGTTTTGCGATGTAAGCGGGCTAGGCAGCAAGCAAAATCCAGCTCTAGACACTTTTTGTGCGGTGCGGAATTTTTTGAATTTACATGTCGCACGCCATTTTAAGAATTTTAGCCCCGTAAATTTGAAGAAATTTAACCTCGCCGCCTCGCAATTTGTAAATTTAAAAAAGCAAATCCGCGCCGGCGAAGGTGCCGATAAGAGCGCCGAGCCGCGCAATTTGACGAGTTTTGGGCGCGAAACCCGTGTACTGCGCAGACTAGGCTTTGAAAGTAAAATTCTCGCGCCGCGTAGATTTTACTTTGAGAGTGCGGTTGGTGCGCCGTGCGGACCCGGCCTCGGATACAGAAATTGCGAATTTGCGCAAAATTCTAAAGTTTGTGCCTCGGATTTTACACAAAATTTTAAAAATTTTACATGGAGCTTGAAAGCCGAGCCCGTGCAAAATTGTAAAATTTCCGCTCTAAATTTTATACAAAATTTTTGGAATTCTGTTCGCGGCAGGGAAGCCGGGTCTATGCAAGGCTTCGGAAATTCGGGCCGAAATTTTGAGCCGAAATTCCCGCAGAGCGCTAAAAATTCCGATCGAAATTTAGAGACAGAGCTCGCGCGAGACTTTAAAAATCAAAATTCCACACAGGACTTCTCACAAAACGGTAAAAGCTACGATCAAAATTCTACTCAGGGTTTCTTGCAAAGCGTTAAAAGCTCCGATCAAAGTCAAAATTTCAAACCCGCCCGCGCGCAAAGCTTCAAATATCGAAATTTCGCGCAGGATTTCTTGCAAAGCGGCGGAAGCGCCGAGCCGAGTTCTATTCAAAACTTCTCACAAAGCGCTAAAAATTCTGATCGAAATTTTAAGACCAATTCCACGCAAGACCGAACAGAGCCTGTTTCGCCGCAGGAGCTCAAAAATCTCGAGCCGTGCTCGGCGCAGCGGCTAGGCTTTTACGCGCCTAAATTTAAAGATGAGCGCGCGAGGAATTTTTTCTCCCATCCGATGCGCGCTTTCGTTCTTTGCGCCTGCTTTTTTGCGGCGCTGGGGGCGCTTAGCTTTTTAGCACCCGATGCGCTGGCGATCGATTATGTCAGCGCTCATAAGTTTTATTTTCTGTTTTTGGCGCCCTCGTGCATCTACGCGGCGTTTTTGCTTACCGCGCTGCCCGATTGGACGAATTTCGAGGGCTCGCTAAAGCCCGTCTCGCTTGCTTTTGCCGCCTGCCTGATCGCGGCTTTTATCGCAAGCTTTTTAAATTTACGGCTCGCGGCGGCGATTGTGGGGCTGTTTTGGGCGGTATTTTTCATCTTTGCGGCGCGGCTTTTGTGGCTGGATAAAAACTCGAATAATTTTAGCATCCTGGCGGTCTTAGCGGCGTTTTGCGCCTGCTCTGCGGCCTACGGCGCAAGCGGGGATGAGAAGTTTTTGCTTAGCTTCGTGCATATCAACGTCGTGGCAATCGCCGTCGTAAGCTACCGCATAAGCGTCGTCATCGGCAACGAAGCGTTAAGAGAGGGCGGGCTGAAGGACGCTGTTTTTATTCCAAATTTTATCTACAAAAATTTAGCCGCTTTCCTCGCCTTTGCTTTGGCGCTCGCGAGCCCATTTTTAAGCGAGGCGACGTGCGGGTTTATCGCGCTTGGCATCGGATTTTTGTTTTTGGCAAAGCTTCGCGAGCTACACTACGTCGAAATTTTAAGCCGCCACTATATGGCGTTTTACTACGCGCTACAGGCTGCGTGCGCGGCAGGATACCTGTGGCTGGGCGCGACGCTGATCCACGGGGGATACGCTGCCGCGCCGCTGCACGTCATCGCGATCTGCTATATGTATGGAGCGATACTTTTCGTGGGAATGATCGCCGGACAGCGTCACAGCGGAATTTCGCCGCTAAACTTCCCGCGCCTAAGCCGCACGGCGCTCGTTTTGGCTCTGGGTGCAGGGGGCTTAAGAGCCGTTTGTGCGGGCGAGAGCTTTATTTTATACGTGATGATCCCCTCGGCACTTTTCATCGCCGCAGTCGCGCTATATCTGATAAATTTCGTTCCGATCTTTCTGAAAAATCCTTTCAGCGCGGATCCGGATTGATGCTCATCAAAGCAGGCTTGCTAAATTTTAGCTACAATCGACCAAATTTCATTTCAAGGAGAGCTTATGCAACACATCAAAAATATCGACGCCGCTAAGGCCGTAGAGCTTGCTTCGCTAGTCGAAGTATCCCCTCACAAGGTGATTTCGCGCACCCTCGCGCAAAATCCTGCGCTGAATATGACGCTTTTTGCCTTCGACGGCGGCGAGGAGATCAGCTCGCACAAATCAGACGGCGACGCGTTCGTTTACGTGCTTGAGGGGGAGGGCGATTTCACGATCGACGGGCAGAAGCACCGCGTAAAAGCGGGGCAAAGTATCGTCATGCCTGCGGGCTTGCCACACGCGATCTCGGCACCCGCGCCGTTTAAGTGGTTTTTAGTGGTGGTTTTTTAGCCTCTAAGCTTAAGGGCGGGTCAAATTTTAAAATTTAACCCGCCCGCCGCTTCATAAAATTTTATCCGAAATTCCATTAGCAGGGTCCTTCTGTCTGTTTCAGACCGTTCCCGCTCGCCTTCGCAAAATTTTAAAATTCCAAAACGTTTAAATTTTACTTTTATCGCGCCAAAAAAATTCGCTGAGTTTGCAAACCGTGCGGGAGCTGAAAATAACGCATCGCGTTTGCGCGCCGTGTCTAGCCCCGAAATCGCGCGCTTGAGCTCGCATCGCAAGTCAAATCCATAGCTCGCGCGTTAAATTTCAAAGCCGCGCCAGGCGTGTAATATATATTGGGCGAGTAGAGCAGACGGGCGCTGTAGTAGGGCGACCCTGCCGAGTGCGCAATGCGCGGTCTAGCTCATAGATCGAGCGTTAAATTTACAGGCCGTGTCCGGCGCAAAATGCACGCCAGACCGGCCTAAATTTTAAAATTTAGCTCTCGCTCGGGGTCAGCTCCTTGATGATGAGCTCGGGCGTGATCGTGCCGCGGAAGTTGTTTTTGCTAATCGTAAAGATCGCGTCCACTCGCTCGCCCGCGCGCGGCAAAAAGTCGTAGTTGAAAAACAGCGCCTCGACGCTGCCGCCGTTTTTATCAAGCGCCATTTTGATATGCTTGCCCTCCTTGCCGATCTCCCTGATGTTGCGGGCGCGCGCGCCTTTGATGCAAAAGAGCGGGCGCGGATTTTTCTGCCCGTAGGGCTCGTAAAATTCTAAAATTTCAAGCAGCTCGAAGTCTATCTGCGACGCGTCCAGCTCGCCCAGCAGATCGTCTTGCGCGCTAAAATCGCTCAGATCCTTAGGCGTTATGCGCTCATTTACGCGCCGCTTAAACTCCTGAAGTAGCGCAGGATCGATCCCTACGCCCGCAGCGCCCTTGTGTCCGCCGAAGGTCGTTAAAATTTCGCTTTGCGAGGAGATCAGCTCTAAAATGTCAAATTTACCGATGCTGCGCGCGCTTCCTTTGGCGCGCGAGTCGCTTACGCTAAAGACGATCGCGGGCTTTTTGTAGGTCTTGCTTAGGCGGCTTGCGACGATGCCGATGATGCCTTCATGCCACTGCGGGCCCCACACGACGATGACGTTATCGCTCGGATCGACGCTTTTTACGATCTCGTCGTAGAGGTTTTTCTCCTCCTCTTTGCGCGAGTTGTTGATCGAATTTATCGTCTCTAGGTAGTGATTTGCCTCTCTGATATTTTTGGCGCATAGGAAGTTATACGACATCGTCGCATCGTCCATCCGCCCCGTGCAGTTGATAAGCGGCGCGATCGTGTAGCTGATATCGTCGAATTCGAAATGCTTTTTGAAATAATGCTCCTTAATCGCCTTGAAGCAGGCGCGGTTTGAGCTATTTAGCCGCTTGATACCGAAGCGCAGCAGCGCACGGTTCATGTCGCGCAGCTCCATCATATCGGCGATTATGGCGATGATGAGGATATCCATCGAGCTTGCCATATCGTAGTTCACGCCGAGGGTTTCTTTTAGCGCGCCTACGAGATACCACGCTACCTGCGCGCCGCAAATTTCGAT
>NZ_CALHII010000212.1 GCF_938030815.1 uncultured Campylobacter sp. | reverse complement strand
TCGGGCAGGCGGATGTCGGAGATGACGAAGCTGTAGCGCTCTTCTTTCAGCGCCTGTTTGTCCTTTTCGGGTTGTGCGTAAGTGGGGCAAATAACGGCTCCGTTGATGATGAGGAAGTTGGCATAGGTGGCAGGCAGACGTTCGCCCTCGTCGTAAATGGCGTCGGGCATGGGCAGGCGCAGCAGTCGATAGGGCATGCCTGTTGATGTGCGGAGGCTCATTAGCTGGTGTTCTAAGGCCAAAAAATCCTCGTATTGTTCATCGTGGCTGTCGTCGCATCCCACATATAACAGCGTATTTTCGGGTGCTGTGCGCACAATGGTGTCGATATGTCCGTCTGTATCGTCGCCAACAAGGTTCCCATGGTCAAGCCACACCACATGTTCGGCCCTCAACGCCTCTTTCAGCCGTTGTTCAATGTCGTCTTTTGTCATAGGTTGGTTGCGATGCGGGGCCAGCAGGCATTGCGATGTTGTGAACACCGTTCCCTTTCCGTCGCTTTCTATGGCGCCGCCTTCAAGAACAAAGTCGTTGTGGCTTTCAAGCGTTCCGTTAAGCATTCCCTCGTGATATAGGCTTTGGGTAATGGCGTTGTCTTTGTCGGCAGCAAACTTTTCGCCCCATCCGTTAAACTTAAAGTCCAGCAGCGTGTTCTGTACTTTAAACCCATTGTTGGTGTTGTTGCCCGTAAGCGTTATGGCGGCATGGTCTCTGGCCCATGTGTCATTGGTTTCGCATTGGTGAAACAGTACGTTACGCAGGCGTTCTAGGCCTAAGTTTCGCATAAGCGTTGCCTTCACCTCATCGGTGTCGGGAGCCACGATAAGCACCTTTTCGTGTTTGGCTATGGCTCGTGTAAGCTCCACAAACACCTTGGTTATGTCGGGCAAAATGGGTGCCCAGTCGGTTTTTGCGTGCGGCCAAGTAAGCTGCACGCCGCTTTGCTCGTGCCACTCGGCAGGTAAGTAAAGCTTTATGTCGATGTTGTTGGATGTTGCCATATTTATCTTTCTCCTTCGTTTTCATTGCAAAGATAGCGTAAAAAGCCAACAAACGACACGTTTGTGAACTTTTCTTTGTATTTTTGTAGACAATTCATTACTTTATTAAACTTAAAGAACACTTGGCGCGAACCGTGCCTGGCCATACCGGCGCATAACCTTGTGTGTGTATGCGCACTTTGCCTAACCTTCGCACCATAACACATTATATTATATAGTATGACGGTAGAAATGAAAGACGCCAGTCTTGCGTTAGAGAGTAAAAGCCTGTTCCACAACCTTTCGTTTGTGGTTAGTGGGGGCGAGATGCTTTGCGTGATGGGCGAGTCGGGATGCGGAAAAACAACGCTCTTGCGATGTATATTGGGGTTTCAGCCCCTTGACGAGGGTTCGGTTAGCATTGGCGGAACAGAACTAACGCCCCTCTCTGCGGAGTATATGCGCAGTGTGATGGCCTATGTGCCACAAGAAGTGAACCTGCCTTGCAACACCGTGGCCGAGCTTGTGGCTTTGCCCTACCAGCTACGGGTAAATCGCGACAAACGATTTTCTAAGGAGGCGCTGATGGACCAATGGGTGCGACTGCGATTGGACGAAACCTTATACGATAAGCGGATGGCCGAAGTGAGCGGAGGCGAACGGCAGCGCATTATGCTCTCGATGGCCGGATTGTTAGACAAGAAAGTGTTGCTGGTAGACGAACCAACATCGGCCTTAGACGTTGACAGCGCATTGCTTGTTGCGGGCTATCTGCAAAGCTTGGCCAAACGAGGGGCGGCTATCATCGCCGTGAGCCACGATAGGACCTTTGCAGGGCAATGCGATAAAACCTTGATGCTTAAACTAAACAATCAGTAACCCCAAACACGGCTTTATAAAATGAATATATCCATCATCGGAATGCTCTTGACATTGCTCTTGGTGCTTGTTCCGCTTTACTTCTTCCATTATTTCAAAGTCCCTCTTATTCGCTCTACCATCATCTCTACGGTGCGTATGGTGGTGCAGATGTCGCTTATTGGGCTTTACTTAGAGTTTCTTTTCAGCTACAACAGCTGGTTAATCAACGTGCTTTGGTTTGTGCTGATGGTGCTTGTGGCCTCGATAACGGCAGTAAACCGCACCCGTATGCGCATGCGGCTGATGCTTATGCCCATAGCCGTAGGTTTAGGCGTGGGAGCTTTTGTGGTGTGCATGTATGCCCTTTTCGTGGTGTTGCGCTTGTATAATCCCTTCGATGCACGTTATTTTATACCCGTTGTGGGCATACTGCTAGGTAACATGCTTGGTGTGAACGTGCTTTCGTTGAGTACGTATTATCATGGCTTGCAGCGCGAGCGGCAGTTGTATTTCTATCTTTTGGGCAATGGCGCAACGCGTTTGGAGGCTTTGGCACATAGGAGAAGCGGGCGCGATACTGGGCACGCTAGGGCTTGCAAGCCACCTCTACGCAAGCGTGAAATTCGCGCAGAAAAAATAGCGCGTAGGCTAAATTTACGAAAGAGCTTCGGCGAGATTAGCGTGCGCTTTTAGTCGGCGCTTTAAAACGGCAGTTCTATGGGTCTAAATTTTTAAAATTTATCCCTCGCGACCAGCTAAATTTGCAGATAAAATTTAATCTCGCGCCTAGCCCCGCTGCCTGCTTTATTGATCATCCGCGCTATCCACCCAAAGCTCTTAAAATTTGCCCCTCGCTAGAGCGCTAAATTTTAAAATTTAGCGACAGTGCGTAAGAATTTAAGACGTAGAATTTAAAGCGGGGGCCACCAAATTTTAACTACTTTATAAACCCTACCTGCGGTAAAATTTCAGCTAGCGCCGCGTCCTTTTTCTCGTTAAATTTGACCTTGTTTTGCTCGAAAAGATTGTTTCCGTGCGCGTCGATCGAGACGATGAGCGGACCAAACTCCTTCACGCGGCACTTCCACAGCGTCTCAGGCATCCCAAGCTCCGTCCAGTCCGCGCTCTCGATCTGCTCAACCTGCGTCGCGGCGACCACCGCGCAGCCCGCAGGAAATACGCAGTGTATTGCTCCAAATTCCTTGCAGCCGCTCATCGTGCCCTCGCCCATGCCGCCTTTGCCGACAATGAGGCGCACGCCCGTTTTAGCGATAAATTCGCGCTCAAATTTCTCCATCCGCATGCTAGTCGTAGGTCCGACCGAAACCATCTCAAAGCTTTTTTCGCCCGTTTTTCTGATGATCGGCCCCGCGTGCAGGATCGCGCCGCCTCTGATATCAAGCGGTAGCTCGCGGCCCTCCTCTACGACGCGTCTGTGCGGCACGTCGCGGCAGGTGACGATGTGTCCGCTGAGGTATATGACGTCGCCGATTTTGATGTCGGCCAGATTCTCGGCCTTGATCGGCGTGGTTAAAATTTTCTTACTCATAGCGCGAACTCCTTGTGCGATTTTACGGCAAAGCTTAGCCCCGCGTCCCAGACGATGTGGCCTTTGCGGTGCGACCAGCAGCCCACGTTTACGGCGACGGCGATGACGCTGGGGTGGCGGGCGCAGTTTTCGATATGCACGCCCATCACGGAGCTTGCGCCGCTCATGCCCTGCGGGCCCAGGCCGATTTTATTGATGCCCTCTTCGAGCAGCTTTTCGGTTAGCGCGGCGCGTTCGTTTTGGTTACGCGAGCCAAGCGGCCTCATCAGCGCTTTTTTAGATAGCAGCGACGCCACGTCGATCGAGGTGCCTACGCCTACGCCAACTAGCAGCGGCGGACAGGCGTTTATGCCGTAGCTGGTCATTATGTCCATGACGAATTTCACGACCCCTTCGTAGCCCATGCCGGGCATCAGCACGGTTGCCTTGCCGGGCAGGCTACAGCCGCCGCCCGCCATGTAGGTGTGTATCTCGCACTCGCCGCTATCCGGCACGATCTCCCAAAAGACGCTCGGCGTGCCCTTGCCGACGTTTTTACCGGTATTGTACTCGTCAAACGTCTCGACGCTGTTGTGGCGCAACGGAGCCTCTCGTGTCGCCCGCAGTACGGCCTCTCGCAGTAACTCCTCAAGCTCGCCGATGAGCGGGAAGTTCGCGCCGCAACGCACGAAAAGCTGGATCACGCCCGTATCCTGGCAGGACGGACGGTCTAGCTGCTTAGCTAGGCGCTGGTTTTCAAACATCGTTTTGTAGATCTCTCTCGCTAACGGCTGCGTCTCGCGCTCGGCGAGCTCGCTTAGCTTCGCCGTCACGTCGTCGGGCAGTACCTTGCCCGTGTAGCCGACGAATTTCGCCATAACCTCGGTCATCTTTTGAACGGCTTTTTGTTTATCCATCGCTTCTCCTTTTAAATTTCATCCTCGAAAAACGGCTCGGGGTTTTTAAGCAGCCAAAGCACGAACAGGTATCTAAGCTTACCTACATCTTCGGCATGCCAGCTTTTCCTTAAATTATAAAACATCTTATCAAGCACGTCGTCATTTAGCTCATCTAGCCTATTGCCTAGCTTAAAATATTTTTTGATTTCGACGGCAGCTTCATCGGTATAATCGTCATCCCATAAAATCCAACTTCCGTATTCCCCGTTATAGTCCCAATGCCAATATAAATTAGTAACCGCATGTATCATTTTATACTGCACGCTATCTTTTTGCCTTAAGAATTTCATCCAAAAATCATAGGTAAATTTACTGTATTCTTGCGGATCGTATTTTTCCATATCCGTTGGATACTCGGGCACATATAGATATTCTAATTTTTTGCCGAAGCGCCGCCAAATATAAATTTGCGATTTTTTAGGTAGAAGATTGTATATATAGTTATACATTATTCCAAAATCGATATTAACGACTTCATTTACTTGTTCTACATATACCGAAGAAGCATAACCTTGATTGCCTACGATTATTAACTTTTGATACGGTTGTAAATTTTTATATACATACCACATAAAATTTCTAAGGGGCGTCTCGCCCTTTTTATTTTTAGCGTTTATGTCGCCGCCTTGCATGATGATCCATTCGATTAAATTTGCGCCCATATACACATAGGGTGAGTTTGGGTCTTTTTTCTTGATATCTTTGTCCGCATGTAGCATATGAAGTATCGTGTTGCCGTCTTTGTCAGTCGCATTTATATCGAGGGCTTGAAATACCGCTTTGATCTTTTCTTCATCGCCGCTTTGCAAAATTTCATTAAAATTTTTAGGCAACCTTTTACGCCTCCATAGTCGCGCCTTATCATAAATGATACTTTCAGATACGTAAGCTAAAACACAGCCTATCGCGTAGCAGATGATGTCCGTCCAATCGAATGTTCCACCAAAAATTATCCGCAATATAGAATTTTGGACGCCTAAAATTTCAAGCACTTTAAAATATTGTGCGATTTCGATAACTAGCGAGAGAGCAAAGACCGCGAGCGCTAAAGCTTTAGGCGGTAGTCTGAACGCGGCTCGCCCAAATGCATAAAGCATCGCTGCGGCTAGCACATCGCCTAGATAGTAGCGTATGAAGCCGCTTTTGACGTAAATTGCGATAAAAATTTCAAATGCTAAAATAGCAATACCCATCATCGCCCAGTTCATTCTAGCATCCCAACAATACTCACTTCTAGATGCGTCCGTAGGCGGAAGTACTGCTTTTTTTCGTATCCTCTCTCAATTTTACCCCTTACAAATTCTATTTAAAATTTAGAGATGATTTACCAGGCTCGCGTTATACGCGGCGCCGAATCCGTTGTCGATATTTACGACGCTCACGCCGTTTGCGCAGCTGTTTAGCATCGCTAACAGCGCCGCCAGCCCGCCAAAGCTCGCTCCGTGTCCCACGCTGGTGGGCACTGCGATCACCGGCACGCTCACAAGGCCTGCTAGCACGCTAGCTAGCGCACCCTCCATGCCCGCCACTGCGATCACGACCTTTGCGCCACGTATCTGCTCTAAATTTGCGATCAGCCTGTGCAGCCCAGCCACGCCCACGTCGCTAAATTTGCGCACGTCGTTGCCTAGAAATCTCGCCGTCTCGTACGCCTCCTCCACGACCGCGCCGTCGGCGGTGCCGGCAGAGACTATCGCGATGTAGCTTTGCGTGAGCGCGGGCTCTTTAAATTTGACGCTGATGACGCGGCCGCGAGCGTTAAACTCCGCCTGCGGTAACGCCTCGCGCACCAGCCCAAAAACCCGCTCGTTCGTGCGCGTGATCAGGATATTTTGCCCTCTCGCGCCGATCGCACCAGCGATACGTAAAATTTCATCATCGGTCTTGCCCTCGCCGTAGATCACCTCGCCTGCGCCGTTTCGCAATGCGCGCTGAGTGTCGATCTTGGCGCAGCCCACGTCCTCATAGGGGTAGTTTTTCAGGTATTTTAGCGCCTCTTGCTCGCTCACGCGGCCGCTTTTTACCCCCGCGAAAAGCTCTAAAATTTCATCCTCTCTCATACAAAACATCCTCTCTAAGCCCCTTTAGATCAAGCGTCACATCCGCTGCGCCCAGCATCGTGAGCCGCCTAACGACGCTTTTAAATTTCGCGTCGTTTAGGAAGTCCCGCATGCTAGAAAAGGGCATTTGCAGCTTTATATTTTTTCGGTCGCATCGCGCGCGGACGTTTGTGTAACCGCTTGCGATGAGTAGATTTTCCGCAGCTTCGATCAAATTTAGCTCGCTCTCATCGATCTCGCGCCCGTGCGGCAGGCGCGTTAGCAAGCACGCGTAGCCGGGCTTTTCGGCGGTGGGTAAGCCCAGCTCGCGCGATAGCTCGCGGATATCTGATTTGGTTAAATTTATCAGCGGCGAGAGCACGCCCAGCTCCTCTTTTGCTTTTAGCCCCGGGCGGTGTTCGCCCAGATCGTCTCGGTTCGTGCCGTCTGCGACGCGGCTAAAACCAAGCTCACGGGCGCGCTCGATTAGGCGCGAAAACACCGCCTTTTTGCACAGATAGCAGCGGTTTTCGGGGTTATTTTTGATCCCCTCTGCGACGCCTAGTTCTAAAATTTCGTGGCGGATGCCGTAAAATCTAGCAAATTCCACGGCTTCGGCGATCTCACGCGAGGACATGTAGGGCGATCTTATCGTTATGCCGATCGCTCGTGCACCCAGCGCGTCGTGCGCCGCACGCAGCAGCAGCGAGCTGTCCGCGCCGCCGCTAAATGCGACCGCGAGTTCGCCCAGCCCGCGCAGATCAGCCTTTAGTTTTTCTAGTTTCGTCATAGATTTTTAGCGCCTCTTTTCGCACCCGCTCGATCGTCGTGTCGTGCGCGAGCGCCGCGGCCTTGCAGTCTTCAAATTCGGGCTTTATTTTTTGCGTTTGGCAGGTGCCAGAAATCTTAAGCCCTATCTCGCCGAATTTCGTCTGCACCCGCGCAAAGTCGCGCTTTAGCTCGGTTTTAGCAACCTCTATCTCGCGAACGCCGATCGCCGTCGTGTGCGTAAATATCAGATCCTTTAAATTTTGCGCGTCCTGCTTGCGGCACAGCGCGTTTAGCTCAAAACCCATGCGCCCCTTTTTCATAAAAATAGAGCGGCTAAACACGTCCAGCGCGCCGCTATCTCGCAAAATTTCGCACGCAAGCGCGAAGCTCTCGGCGTCCATATCGTCGATGTTCGTGGAGATTAAAATCTGCTTGCAAACCTCGCCGTAGCCAGGGCGCGCGGCTAAATTTTGATCGTCTAAATCCTCGTCCGCCTCACAGATCATCGCTCGAAGCACGTTTGCAAAGTCCGCTGCGTCTTTGCCGCCAGCGCCGTAGCCGATCTTTTCGATTTTAAAGCTCGCGCCGTCCGTAAACTCGTCCGCGCAGGCCTTTAAGATCGCCGCTCCCGTGGGCGTAGTCATCTCGAAATTTACGCGTCCTAGGCTTACGGGCACGCCTTTTAAAATTTCGCAAACGGCTGGCGCAGGCACGCTAAGCGCGCCGTGATCGCAGATCGCTACGCCGCCGCCGAGCTCGATTTTGGAGCTTAGCACGCGCGAGACGCCGAGTTTTTCAAAAAGATATTCAAGACAGATCGCCGCGCCCGCGATGTCCGCGATACTATCTATCGCGCCGAGCTCGTGGAAATGCACCTGCTCTACGTCTGTGCCGTGCACTTTGGCTTCGGCCTGCGCGATCGTGCGAAATATCGCGCCCGCTCTTTGCTTGCAGTTCCGGCTTAAATTTGAACTCTCTAAAATTTGCCTGATACCCGCGTAGCTTCTGGCGTGAGGCTTGGATTTTAGCGGCACGACGTCGATTTTAGTAGCGGCGATGCCGTTTTTTAGCACATTTTTGCGCTCCAGCTTAAATTCGCCGTCTAAATTTAACTTCTCTAGCTCGGCGCAAAGATAACCAAAATCCACGCCAAGCCCCACCAGCGCGGCCAAGTTCATATCGCCGCTGATGCCGCAGCTCGCGTCGTAATATAAAATTTTAGCCAAAATTACGCCTTAGGCACCGTCATCGAGCCAAACGGCAGGATGATGATTTTAGCGTCCGCGCCCTTTTGCGCGAGCGCGTCGTCCACAGCCTTTTGCAGATCGTGATACGGTTTTAGATGCACGGCGCGCATCTCATCATCACTTAGATCGCTCACCGCCCAAGTCTGCGCCCAGAGCGATATTTCAGCCATTTTAGCGGCCTTGTGATAGCCGAGCTTAAAGCCGGCGCTAATCTTTTCGAGCACCTTTTTAGGCGTGTCTGCGGAGGCCATCAGATCAAAAAACGGCTTTGGTCCGATGCCGGTGCGGCACTTTGCGACCATTATTAAAATTCCGTCCTGCGCAAGTGCTAGTTTGCCGTTATCTAGGGCTTTTTGCGCTTGGTAGAGATCGACGTCCATCGGATAGGGCGCGACCGAGATCACGATATCGGCCTTGCGCGGGATATTTACGCAAAAGACCTCGTCGGCCTTTTTCACACAGTCGTAAAAGCTGTCGTTTAGGTGTCCAGCGCTCGCATAATACACGCCGTGCTCGCTATCAAGCACCGTCTGGATCGAAAAAACGTCGATGTGCGCTAGCACCTTCATCGCATCGATCATATCCTCGTGCACGGGGTTGCCCTCTAGGCGCAGCGCCTGCGCGTCGGAGCTTAGGGCGAGCTTGTGATTTTGCGTGATGCTCTCGTACGACGCGGTGCCCGGCAAAAAGGCCTTTCTACCGCCCGTGTAGCCCGCGAAATAGTGCGGCTCGACCGAGCCGATGACGATTACTTTTTTGGCTTCTGCTACGATTTTGTTTAGATACATCTGCGTGCCGTTTTTGCTCTCGCCTAAAAATACCATCTCGTCATGCTTGGAGTCGTGATCGTGAACTTCGTTTTTGGCGTTAAGCTCGGCGTAAATTTCTTTGCCGAAGATCATCTCGTATTCTTCCTGCGTGCCCTCTCTATGGCAGCCCGTGGCGATGATGAAAATTTTATTTTTCTCGCGAATTTTCGGGTAAATTTGCTTTAAAATTTTTGCCGTCGGCGTAGGTCTCGTGCCGTCATTTACGATGATTACGATCTTTTGCTCGCCCGCTATAAACTCGTCAAAGCTTTTTTGATTTATCGGATTTGCCAGAGCCTTTGCGATGAGCGCCGTTTCGTCAAATTTAGCCACGGGGTTTGGATCAAAAACGCCGAGCAAATTTTTCTCGTTTATCTCTAGATTTAGATGGTCGTCTTTGCCATATGCGATAGGGATTTGCATATCTGCCTCCTGTGTGGAATTTGGCGGGATTATAACGTAAATTTTATTTAAAACGATTTAGCCTTGCGCGGGTTATGAACGGAATTTAGAAAGCTTTAGAATTTAAAAATTTTAAAAGCCGCTGGGATTTGAAATTTAAAGCTCGCGAGCCATATGCCCGCGAGCGCAACTATTATAAATAGCCGTAAATATGAGCGAAGATAAAGCCCATCGCGCATGAAGTAAGAACGCCTATTAGCCCAGGAAAAATGAAGCTGTGGTTGATGACGAATTTACCAATGTGCGTAGTGCCGGAGCGGTCGAACTGGATCGCCGCAAGATCGCTCGGATAGGTAGGTAGGATATAGTATCCGTAGCAAGCCGGTGCAAATGCAATAATAAGGCCCGGATCAATACCGATGCTAACCGCTAGCGGTACGAAAGTAGCAACTGCTGCTGCTTGAGAGTTAAGGAATTTACTAATCAAAAGCGAAACGATGACATACGTCCACGGATACGCCATAACGACCTTACCTAGCGACGCTTTTAGCATTTCGATATGAGCGGTAAACATAGTCTCTGCCATCCATGAAATTCCATAAATGGCTACAAGCGCGATCATACCGCTATGAAAAATTTCATTTTTAGCGATATTGCCCGCTTTGATACCCGAGACAATCATCATAATGGATGCTGCAAGAAGCATGAAAATTTGAATGGTTAAGACCATATTTAAATTTGTGGTCTTTTTCATCGTATCTTTTACGACAATGCTTGCGTTTGCGATGCTCTCGCTCTTATCGCCTGTCGTGATGACGACGTTTCCGTCTTGAGAGACGATGCTTTGAGCTAGCTTTTTATCTTTGTCGTAAATTTCGACGCTATTAAATTTAGTCGCATCTTTGGCTTTAGACTCTTTGACGTTTGAGACGACCTTACCGCCGTCCACCATGGAGATGACCTGACCATCTTTGATCGTGATATTTTTGACCGTTTTTTTATCGACGATGATCTCTACGGATTTGCCCGGTACATTTTTAGTCCACGCAGGACGCAAGCTTTTCTCGTAACCTAAAACCGCTACTAGCGCAATAGTGGCTAAGAATATCCACATGCAAACCCACTTAATCCTAGGAAGCTTTTGACCTAACAATGTCGTGCTTTCGCCGTAGATATATTTTTTCTGCTCTGGATCTTTGATCTTTTCTTGAAATTCCGGATCTTTATCTAGATCTTTACCTCTAAAAATCGACCACGTTCCGATCGCAAGCATACCGATGAAAGTAGAAGGGATTGTTAATTTAAGTAGATCCAAATACGTACTAAAGCCCTCGATATGCACGCCTTGACCTAGTAAGATCGCGACCATCGAAACGCCGGCAACCGAAACGGGGCTAGCGATGATAGCAAGCTGCGAGGAGATCGTAGAAGCAGCCATCGGGCGCTCAGGACGAATCCCATTTTTAATAGCTACGTCATAGATGATCGGAAGCAGCGTATAGACGGTGTGTCCCGTTCCGCATAAGATTGTAAGCGTCCACGCAACAGTTGGAGCGATGATACAAACCATCTTTGGATGCTTACGAAGCAATTTCTCCGCTATTTGAAGCATTACATCAAGCCCTCCCGTAGCCTGTAGCGTTGCACTTGCTACGACAACTGCGAGGATAGTTAAAATAACGTCCACTGCCGGCTTACCCGGCTCTAATCTAAATCCAAACACTAAGATCACTAAGCCTATACCGCCTAGAATTCCCAGCGCCATACCGCCTTTTTTAGCACCATAAAACAAACAGCCCAAGACTATAATGAGCTGCAAAAAGAATTGAGTGCTTTCAGACAAACTTGTCAGAAACTCCATAGTTTCTCCTTCAGTAAAATTTAAAACAAACTTTGGCGATTATACTAACTTTTTATTTAAACAAAATTAAAGGAGCGTTACGAATTGTAAAAATCTATCAAAATAAAAATTTACTGAAATTATAATTTTAAAGCAGAATTTATAGCGAAATGTGAAAAATAAAATTTCACTTAGAGCTGTTTTTACATCATAAAATTTCGCAACTTTTAAGAAAACTTAGAATTCCATTATAGCTCAAGCTTTAAACCGATTTTTAAGCCTTGGAGTAGTATCATTTCACAAAGAGCGGATTAAGATGAATTTTATAAAATTTTGTATTGCCTTTTTGATTTGTTTATCACAGATGGCAACAGCTGGTAGCTTTGATCTAAATGCCACGCTGCGTTTGGGCGCATTCGACGTAAGCTCGCACCGACTGCTTTTATGCGACAGTGGCGGCGAGCTTAGGATGTTTGATACTGCTAAATGGGATGTGGAGTTCGCGCAAAAATACAGCGATAACGAAATTACGGCTTTAAATTTTAAAAACGGCAAAATTTATCTAGCTTGGGGCGGAGCCGAAATCGCGGTACTAAACGATAGACTAAAGTTTTTACGCACGCTTAAGACGGGACGTAGCGGCACAGCCCAAATAGATGCGATCTATGCCACAAAAGACGCGATTTACGCGGTAGTGGATAAGAATCAACTAATAAGATTAGACGAAGACCCTGATAACAGCGCGGATGGCGGCTACGCCCCAGGTGAGAATTCCACCGCGAACGGGCAATCTTTAAATAGAAATTCCGCCTCCGACGGGCTGCGCGGAATTTCGTTTCATTATGGCAGGATCAATGCCGTCAGCCTGGGCGCTAACGGACTTTGCGTCGCAAGCTGGAACGGCGTAGCCTGTTTTAGCGCAGATCTTGTCGCGACTAAATTTAGCGGCATCGATGCAGCGCCTAATCGCGCCGCGCAGGGAGAGCTTGGTGGCGTGAAATTTAAGGATGCGGAATTTAATAGCACGAGAATCGTGCAAGCCTCCGAGCCAAACGAAACGAAAGCTGGCGGCGCAAAGAGCGCGGAATTTCAAGGCTCAGAATTCAAAGGCGCAAAATTTCAAGACGAGGGGCTTAAAACTCAAAGCGAAATTTCAGCCGAAGCTGGCGATAAAAATTTAAGCGGCTCTATAGCCACTGCGCTTGCAGACTGCGACGGGACGCTATTTGCAGGCGATATAGAGGGGAATTTTATAAATTTAAAAAGCGGCGAGCGCAAAAGCGTGGGCTCTTGGATCAAATCCATCGTGTGCGCCCGCGGCACGCAGTTTATCGCTACTAAAGATAAAATTTACGAAAATCAAAAAGTAGGATTAAAGGAGGTTGTGGATTTAAAAAGCGAATTTTTAGCGATGTACGCAGACGGGGAAGCGATCCTCGTAGTCAGCAAATCAGGTAAAATTTTAAAATTCTAAGAAAGGATTAGTATGTTAAAAAGTTTCAAACCCGTGCTTTTGGGCTCGGTTTTGTTCGCCGCAAGCGCCCTGTGTGCCACAGATAGCGACTTAGAGCGCGTGATGAAAGAACGAAATTTAAGCGAAAAAGACGTTTTGGCGGCGGCTAAGACCTATCAGCCGACCGGTCGGAAGGACGATTATATGGTGTTCTCTTCCGGCGGTCAAAGCGGACAGGTGCTCGTTTACGGCGTGCCGTCGATGAGGATCTACAAATATATCGGCGTATTTACCCCGGAGCCTTGGCAGGGATACGGCTTTGACGAGGAGAGCAAGGCGGTCTTAAGATCGGGCTCCATTAACGGCAAAGAGATCAACTGGGGCGACACTCACCACCCAAATTTCAGCGAAAAAAACGGCGAGTATGTGGGCGATTATCTCTTTATCAACGATAAGGCGAACCCAAGAATCGCGGTTATAAATTTATCCGATTTCGAGACTACTCAAATAGTCGTAAATCCCGTAATCAAAAGCGATCACGGCGGCTCTTTCGTAACGCCTAATACCGAATACGTCATCGAAACCAGCCAATACGCAGCCCCTTTCGATAACGACTGGCACCCGATCGAGGAGTATCAGGCGGTTTATCGCGGTGCGGTAACGCTATGGAAATTTGACTACGATAAAGGCAAAATCGACGTAAATAAATCCTTTTCTCTAGAGCTTCCTCCATATATGCAAGATCTAAGTGACGCAGGTAAGGGCGAGAGCTTCGGCTGGGCGTTTACCAACAGCTTTAACTCCGAAATGTACACGGGCGGCATCGAAAAGGGTCTGCCTCCGATGGAAGCCGGTATGAGCCGCAACGATACCGACTACCTGCACGTTTACAACTGGCAAATTCTAGAAAAGCTTGCTCAAGACAGCAAAAACTATAAGGTCGTAAACGGACACAGAATCGCCGCCCAGCACCGCCGCACCTTCACCCGCTCCCTCGACCTGCTTTTGGCCGCCTTGGGTTCATCCGTGCGCGGCCGCGACCTGCCCAAACTGGTCGATGCCTTGGGCTGGTGTTCCACCATGCGCGACCTGCCCGAAGACCTGCGCGCGGGCATCGTCAATATTCCGTCCGAACTCTGGCGGCAGGCAGGATGGCCGTCTGAAAAACGGCACGACCCCGCCGCCCTGAGTGCCGATGCGGCCTTCCGCGATTGGATGCGGCAGGAAAGAAGCCGCGCTCTGCAACTGCTCGACCAAGCCGACCGCCGCACCGCCGCCCTGAACGATGAAACCGCACGCCGCATCTCAAACCTATTCGCCCGTTCCGTGCGCCGTTTCGCCGAACAACGCCTGCCCGCCCGCTACCCGTGGCTGAACGGGCCGACGGATCAGGCCGTCTGAAACGCCGCTTCGGCGGCACAAAGTTTATGCAAATCAACGGCGGTATGGCGGGTTTTATCGTGAATTAAAATAAAAAATACCCGCCATCGTCATGCCCGCTCAGGCGGGAATCCAGAGTTTGCGTTTTCAGGAATGGATAGGAAAGAGCGGTTATCCGACGGTTCGGGTTTCCGCCTGCGCGGGCATGACGATATGGGGCATCCTCATTTGAATTTACTGTATTTGAAGTCATAATCGGACAAACCGCCCGCCGCACATTAAAGGAGAATCCCGCATGACCAACGACCGCTGGCAAATCCACCGCCACCTTGCCGAACAGGCCGACCAACGGCTGCAAATCGTCAAAACCGTCCCCCGCCGCATCCTCCTGGCCGGTGCCGACGGCGACAACAGCCGCCGCCTGCTTGCCGCCCGCTACCCCAAAGCGGCCTTTGCCGAATACGACCCCCGCCCCGAATGCCTGCGCGACGCGGCCGACAAACGCGGCGGCAGCCTGCTGTCCAAACTGGCGGGAAAAACCGTCCCCCAACACTGCCAAGCCCTCTCCGCCCCCCTGCCCGAAGCCTCGGCAGACATGCTGTGGAGTAACCTCGGCCTCGCCACCGAACACAATCCCGTGGCCGTTTTCGCAAGCTGGGCGGGCGCACTGCAAACCGACGGCCTGCTCTTCTTTACCCACTTCGGCCGCGACACCCTGCTCGAACTGACCGACACCTTGGCGCAACAAGGCATCGCCGCCCGCCGGCCCGCCCTCATCGACATGCACGACCTGGGCGACATGCTGGCCGACAGCGGCTTCTACGACCCCGTAACCGACACCGCCCGCCTGAAATTGGAATACCGCACCGCCGACACCTTCCTGCAAGACATGGATACCCTCGGCCTCTGGCACGCGCTGGACTTCGACGACTCGGCCGCCGCCCGCACCGCCATTGCCGGACTGTGGCAGCGGCAAACCCCGCCCGAACTGACACTCGAAACCGTCTTCGGCCACGCCGTCAAGAAAAAAATCCTGCCTGCGGGCGAAAACGAAGTACACTTCTTCCCGAGAAAAACCTGAACAGCCGCCTTTTCAGACGGCCGCCAACCGAAAGAGGCCGTCTGAAACACCCGCGCAGCCCGTTCCATCAAGCAACAACCCACCCGAAGGAAAAAACATGCAGAAATACACCCGCCGTACCGCCCTGACCGCCCTGTGCGCCCTCCTGCTCACCGCCTGCCCGAGCAGCACCCAGCCCGGCGGCAGCCAACCCACGGTTACCCGCCAAAAACCGCAGGCCGTCGTCGCCATCGCACTGGGCGGCGGCGCATCCAAAGGCTTCGCCCACATCGGCATCCTCAAAGTCCTCAAACAACACAACATCCCCGTCAAAGTCGTTACCGGCACCAGCGCGGGCGCGATAGTCGGCAGCATGTACGCCAGCGGCATGTCGCCCGACCGCATGGAACTCGAAGCCGAAATCCTCGGCAAAACCGACCTCGTCGACCTCACCCTCTCCACCAGCGGCTTCATCAAAGGCGAAAAACTGCAAAACTACATCAACTACAAAGTCGGCAACCGCCCCATCCAGCAATTCCCGATTAAATTCGCCGCCGTCGCCACCGACTTCTCCACCGGCAAAGCCGTCGCCTTCAACAGGGGCAACGCCGGACAAGCCGTCCGCGCCTCCGCCGCCATCCCCAACGTCTTCCAGCCCGTCGTCATCGCCGGCCGC
>NZ_CALHII010000211.1 GCF_938030815.1 uncultured Campylobacter sp. | reverse complement strand
CTGCTTGAGTGCGACACGATCATAAAATTCTCCTACCGTATCAAAAGCCTATCCGGCGCGCTCCTAGCCAAGGCAACCACGTCGCAAGCCGCAGTAGAGCTTGATTCTAAAAGAACGCTGTATGAGATACCGCCGCAGCTAAGGGCGTGCGCGGATAAAATTTTAGCAAAGAAAAATCCCGCGAGTAAAATTTCAGCGGCAGATAAAATTTCGACAGCAAATGAAATTTCGACGGCAAGCAAAGCCGCGTCCGAGCAAGACTGCCCTCAAAACGCCGCGGCGAATGAAATTTTGCCTAGCGATAATGGACAATGAAATTTTTTAGCGAGCATAAAATTTAAAGGACTACGATGAAAATTTTAGCTTTATTTTTGGCGATTTTGGGACTTGCGAGAGCACTTGAAGTAAGCGATCTGGCGCTTAAGACCGACAATATCGGCGGCAAATTTAGCGAAACGCTCAGCATCGAGGGCTTTGCCGAGCCCGTGCGAAGCAGCGGCGAGTTTAGGATCAAAGGCGGCGAGCTGCTTTGGACGACGCTAGAGCCGGTGCGAAGCGAGCTAAAAATCGGCGCGGACGGCGTCTTTGAGCGCAGCGGCGAAGCGTGGGTCAAAAGCGCCGATTCGCTTTTTGATAAGGACACCTTTTTGGCGATCTCGCGCCTGGACGTAGCGCGGCTTAGCAAAAATTTCTCGATCGCGCTAAGCGGCAGCAAAGATGCGTGGCGCGCCGAGCTAAGCCCAAAAGGGATGCTGCAAAATATCTTTAAAAATATCGTGATCGAGGGCGGCGCCTACGTCAGAGTGCTGCGGATCAGTAGCGCCAATGGCGACGTGAGCGAAAACGTATTTTCTGGCGTCGTGAGCTTAGATGAGTAAGAGCGCGATCCTAGCGGCATTCGGCGCGGCATTCATCGCGCTTTGCGCCTTTATAGCGTTAAATTTAAACCGCGTAAATTCCGATTTTTACGAGCTGAGCGGCATTGAAATTTCGGGCAAGCAGAAACAAAGCGTCGAGGATTTCAACCGCGAGATCGCAAGGCAAATCATCGTCGCAAGCGCGGAGAGAGCGAGCTTTGACGCGTTCATTGCAGATATGCAAAAAAGCGGGCTTTTTGAGAGCATAATTTATGAGGTAAAGGACGCGAGAGTGTATCAGAGCGAGCTTGCGCGCTTTGCGCCCGCGATGCTCGATGATGCGAGCGTGGAGCTTTTAAAAAGCGATCCGCAGGCCTTTTTTGAGCGCAGCGCGCGTGAGCTTTACTCAAAATTTCGCCCGCTTAGCCTCTCGCAGGATTTTTTCTCACTCAGCCTTCACTCGCGCCTCGGCACTCGCGGCGCTATCAGACTCGATCCTGCACAAAACCGCTTTATTACGATCATTGACGGCGCGCCGTACTACTTCGCTATGGCTAAATTGGCTCCGAAAGCAAATGACGACGCGCTTAGTGCGCTGGTGCGCAAAGCGCAAAAGAGCGAAATTTTAATCTCCGGCACCGCCCTTTTCAGCGCATTGGGTAAAAGCGCGGGCGTGCGCGAGAGCTCCATCGCGGGCGCCGTATCGCTTAGCCTATGCGCGGCGCTGCTGCTGGCGGCATTTTCGCGCGCACGGATCTTCTGTCTGCTGCTGCCCGCACTTTTCGGGCTTGCCTGCGGCGTAGCGGCTACGATGGCGATCCGCGGCTCGATCCACATCCTAAGCGCCGTGGTTTCGACGAGCCTAATCGGGCTGATGCTGGATTACGCGGTGCACTGGCTGGGCGCAAATATCGCGCGCCGTATCGAAGCTCGCTCGATAAAAAGCATGCGAAACATCCTGCTTCTAGGGTTTTTCATCACGGCCGGAGGCTACTTCGTATTTTTATTCAGCCCGTTTTTTCTGCTCAAAGAGATCGCGATCTTTGCCATAGCCGCACTTGCGGGGGCATTTTTCTTTAGCTACTTCGCCCTGCCGATCCTGCTTGAAGGGATAGAATTTCGCCCTGCCCCGATCTTTGCAAAGGCGCTTGAACTCTACGCAAAGGCGCTTTGCAAGATAAACCTAAGCCTCAAAGCGCTCATCCTCGTTTGCGTGGCGTTGCTTGCGTTTTTGTATTTTAAAATGGAGCTTAAGGACGACGTCAGTGAATACGCTAGCTTAGATAAAAACCTGATCGCGATGAGCGCCAAGCTCGCAAGCATCGGAGGCTCGAGCTTCGATCTTATCGTGGGTAACAACGCGAGCGCGGTAGCCAAAGAGGCCGTAGCGCGCGGTCTTGCAGACTCATACACCGGCGCGCCGATTTTGGATCCAGCTACGCAGAGCTTTATCAAGCAGGCTTTTGCAAACTACGATAGAAGCGCATTTTTAAACCTCGGGCTTAGTCGCGAGCTCGTGGACGCAAACTTTGCTAAGATTGCGGATGCGCCCATTTTAAGCTACGAGCAGGCTAGAAGCTCCGTTCTTTTTGCCGCGATGCCGAGCGTCGATCCGCATATCGCTTTTTTGCGCGGCGTGCGCGATAAAGCAGCCGTAAGCGAGCTTGCCGCGCAGATGGGCGCGCTGCATCTAAATATGCGAAGCGCCATAAGCGAGGCGTTTTCACAGATCAAAATCAACGCCTTGTATCTAAAATGTGCCGCATACGCGCTCGCGCTCGCGCTGCTGTGGGCGTTTTTCGGCGCGCGGACGGCATGGCTGATCGTCATCTGCGTTTTTGCGACAAATTTAGCCGTGCTCGCCCTGCTTAGCGCATTCGGCGTGAGCGTGAATATATTTGCGATCTTTGCGCTGATCCTCTCAGGCGCCGTGGGGATAGACTATATGATCTTTGCAAACAACGATAAGATGGCGCTTAGCGATAAAATTTTCGGCATCACGCTCGCGTCTTTAACCAGCATAATCTCCTTTTTTACGCTCGCTTTCAGCTCCACTAAAGCCGTGGCGCTGTTTGGGCTCTGCGTCAGCCTTAACATCGCGCTAGCGGCGATCTTAGCGCAAGTTTTGGCGGCTAGCAAGAAAAGCTAATCAAGCGGGAGCCAAAGAGCTGAAAGCACTGAATAGACGCTCTTTGCCCCGCTTGTAGATAAAATTTTACAAAAAGAGCACGCCGTAAATTTACGCAGCCGCGGCAAATGAAAATTTTAATCCAACCTGCTGCGAGATAAAATTTAGTCTGCATGTGCAAGATAAAATTTAACCGATTAGAGCGCAAGATAAAATTTGAGATGAAATT
>NZ_CALHII010000210.1 GCF_938030815.1 uncultured Campylobacter sp. | reverse complement strand
TTAGGTATGAAAATGTCGGTGAGCGATATTTATAGCGTCAATAAGTCGAGCTTGATATTCCGCCGTGCTTGCTTGCGGGCGACCATCGCGCTAGGCGAATTAATCTTACTTTTTCATTTCGCGTAGTTAGCGTAGGAGCTTTGGCGAAGCGTGCTAATCTGAGATTTCAAATCAGTAGCGTTCATAAATTCCACATTTTAAAATTTTAATGTTTTTGTCTTGCCGATACCGCTTTTAAATGAAATTTGCTTCGGGGGTTTTCTTGCTAAATAAAAGCGGCAAACTTCAAATAAAATGCAAAATTTTAAAATTTACACGCTTAAATATCACAAGCAATGAGAATTTAAAATTTTGTCTTTCGGAGATTAAGTAAAAAGCGTGTTAGAAAAAATTTTATAGGTCAAATTTCATTTTAAGCGATTGTAAATTTAAAAGCTTGCGTGAAAATTTTTTTAAAGCCTGCTCTAGTTAGAATTTATCACTAAACTAAGACGGGCTCAGCCTTGGAATTTCACCGCGCCAATTTTAAAATTTTGCGCGAGTTAGGCTTAAAATTTTAAAATTCGATTCTACCTGCGAAAACTCTTAAATTTCATGGCTTAGAATTTTGATGGAGAATTTTGCCGCAACGCTATTTCTTGGGATGCGATAAAACTACATGGCATGCAAAGCCGCGTAGGAATATTGAGCTAGGCTCGCTGCTGCAAGTCTAGCGAATGTCGTAAGCTAAAAAAGGCGCTACTGCAAAGCGTAAAATTTTATTTCAAAGCCTTAAAAAGCTCCACGCTATCAAGCTGCTCCCACGGATATTCGTCGTTTCCGACCTGTCCGCGCGCTGCGACGTCGGCGTAGAGGAAGCTTTCTTTGCCCGGGCGATCAAGACCGAATTTATCGATGATCCAGCGCGGCGTGAGCGGGAATTTTTCAAGCACGAAAGCAGATAGCTCATCGTCGCTCGCCGCGCCTAAATTTGTCCCCATGCAATCGACGCTGACGCTGACGGGCTTTGCGACGCCGATTGCGTAGCTGAGCTGGACGATGCATTTTTTCGCAAGCCCTGCGGCAACGATATTTTTAGCGATATAGCGCGCCGCATAAAGCCCGCTACGATCGACCTTAGTGTAGTCTTTGCTACTTTGAGCGCCGCCGCCTATCGGGCTGTAGCCGCCGAAGCTATCTACGATCAGTTTGCGCCCCGTTAGGCCGCTATCGTGAAGCGAGCTGTGATTTACGTAGCGGCCGGTCGGGTTGATGTAGATGATCGTTTTGCTTTTGTCGTAAAGCTCCTTCGGAAGCCCTGCAGAATCGATTAAATTTCCGATCAGATCTCGGACGCGCTCGATACTCATACTCTCGACGCATGGCGCGGAAACCACGATCGTATGGATGCTTTGCGGCTTGCACTCCTCAAAATTGCTCTTCGTGCCGTAATCGACGCTAACCTGCGTCTTAATATCGACGCCAAGCTCGTTAGGATGGGATTTTGCGTAGGCATAAACGTGATCGCAAAGCGCTCTTGCGTAGGTAATCGCAGCCGGCATAAAATTTTTCGTTTCGCAGCTTGCGAAGCCGAACATTATGCCCTGATCTCCCGCTCCGATCTCGCCGCCATCTTGATCGACGCCTTGGTTGATGTCGGGGCTTTGCTGGTTTAAAAATACGTCCACTTGCAGATCCTGCGGATGCAGGCACTGTGCGCGCGTGAAGTAGGGGTTGTCGTTGTAGCCGATCTCGCCAAGCGCACCCTTTACGATGTGGCGATAATCGTCGTGGGTAAAATCGACCTTGGCGTTTACTTCGCCGCCGATTACTACGTGTTTGCCTGCGATGAAAACCTCTGCTGCGACGCGTCCGTTGGGATCTTGTTTTAAAATTTCATCCACGATGCTATCTGCGATGATATCGGCGCACTTATCCGGATGTCCGGGGCTTACGACCTCGCTGGTAAATAGATACATATCTGCTCCTAATTAAAATTTCGCGTCATTTTATCTAACGAGGTTTTAAGATTAACTAAAAATTGCGAAATTTCGCCCAAATTTAAATGCGCTTAAATAAAATTTCGATATATTTCAAACGACGTTTTGATTGAAAGGTAAAAAATGAGTTCGATTCAAAAATTAGTAGCCAGCTACAAAGATAAAAATCTGGTGCTGCGTATAGTTACCGGCTTGATAATAGGCGCTATTTTGGGCTTTGCTGCGCGTTCCTCGGCGGGCAGCGTTACGGCCGAGCATACTCCGCTTTTGATAAGCTTGGTAAACTTCGCGGAAATTTTAGGAAATTTATTCGTAGGCGCCCTTAAAGCGGTCGCTCCGATTTTAGTTTTTATCTTGATTTTAAGCTCGATCGTAAATAAACAATACGGCAGTGCAAGCGGCTTAAAACGCGTGGTTGTTCTATATATTG
>NZ_CALHII010000209.1 GCF_938030815.1 uncultured Campylobacter sp. | reverse complement strand
AAATTCTGTCACCGGGCAAAATTCCGTCGCAAGCACAAATTCTGATGCGGCGCAGAATTTCAATGCTAAAGCAAGCGTAAATTCCACGGGAAATTCTACCGCAAATTCCGCTGCCGTAAATTCTTTAGAAAATTTCGCGAAGCAGAATTCTGCCGAGAATTCTACGGTATTAAATTCCGCCTCTAATTCCGCCTCGGGCGCAATATCCAAAACGCTAATTTTCGCCCTGCCCTCGTCCAAAAATTACCTAGACGAGCCGATGGGCGCCACCATATTCGACGTCGATAAACTAGGCAAGAAGTACGCATTTTTGTATAACGGCGACGCGTTTGAAAAGATGCTGGGCGTGTTTGCAGGCGGCAATATTACGCACTACAAGCTGCCGATGACGGGGATCAAAAGCGTCTATTTCTACGACGAAAATACCGTGATTTTGCTAGGTCTTGGTAGCGAAATTTTATACTTCGACCTACCTAGCGGCAAGGTAAGCTTCGAGCAAAAGCTCACCATCGCGTCTTTAGGCGGTAGCGCCTACGACCGCTCCAGCGGAACGCTGCTAATCTCGTGCGAAGGCGGCATCGTATTTTATTTCGACGCGAAAGCGAAAAAACTTATAAGCCAAAAGTCCCTGCACAAGGACGGGATCTACTCCGTGGCGCTGCTTGGCGATCGTATGATGAGCGGCTCGAACGACAAAGAAAGATCGTGCTACTACGAAAACGGCGATTTCGCTAAATTTTATAACGCCCATTTCGCAGTTTTTGCCGTGGCGCTAAGCCCAGAGCTGGGTGCTTTTACAGTTGGTAACGGCGTACGCGTAATCGATAAAGCAGGCGAGATCGTCCGCAGCATCGAGCTGGACAACGACATCATCAACTATCTGCTTTTCGAAGGAGATTATCTCGTGGGCTCGGGGTATAATAGATATATCTACTTTTGGGGGCTAAAATGAATATTTCAAGCGTCGTGATCTATCTAGGCGCAAATACTGACGTAGCGACGTTTCGCAAGCAGTTGCAAAGTATCGGCGGCTGCGAGTTCGTAGCGTGTGAGGACGGCAAGGCGGTAGCCACGATTAGCGCGGAGAGCTCCGAGGACGAGATCGCCGCATTTCGCGCGATAGAAGTCATAGAGGGTGTAAGCGAGGCGATGATGATCTACTCATACTCCGATCTGGACGCAGATATCGCCGCGGCAAACTTCGACAACGGCGAGCAGATAATGCGCGAGCTGGACGAAAAAGACCCGAGCCAGATCAAATACGGCGGCAAAGTGCGAGTCTAAATCGCCGCCGCAAATTTTAAAATTTTACCGCCAAATGTAAATTTTAAAATTTCAAATTTAACTATATAATTTTAACTGCGCAAACAAGCTTGGAATTTTTACAGCAAGTCGTTTGCTGCAAGCACTGCGGATTATGGGCTCGTTAAGCTTGCATTGGATAATATAGCGCAATCTGCCCGAAGGAGTAAGCTTGCGCCTGAAATACCTTTGTATTATAGTTTTTCTAATCTGGCTTTGCATATTTATCGCCTTGCTGCCCGCTCATAAAATTTCAGCGATCTTAGAAGCGATTGATTTTAGAGATAAAAACCTGACGCAAAGAGAGATCGTAGAGCTAAATTTAAAAGATTACCTAAAAAAGCTTCATTACTTAGATAATTATTCGCAAATAGATTTCGGCAAGATGGCGGATATTCACTTAGACAAAAACGGCTATGAGAGAGTAAGATTTTCATGGTGCAACGGCGATAAATACCCCGATGATAGATGCGAATTTTGGAAGCTGGATAAAAGGCTAAATTTTAATTATCTAATGGATCTGGGCTCTAAAATTTGCAAAAACGGCAAGCCCATAAAAAATGCCGAAGAGATTGTAGAAAACGACGAGATTTTAAAGCTACGACTCTTTTATCCTTGGGAACAAAAGCATTTGATTGACGAAAATGGAAATTTTATAGAGAATTTTATATATATGAGGTTTGGAGATGGCGCCAACCACTCATTCGACCTATTTACTGATTTTGTATTTATAAGTAAAAATGACATACAATTACCAATTATGCACGAAACAAAAACTAAAAAATTTGACATAATTATTCCAGAAAACAGATGTTATAGGTGGCTTTTAAACTCTATATTTAGGGATGTAGTTTATCAACAAAAAAAGAGCATATACCCGTTTTGCTATAACTATAAAAAGATAATTGATGAAAATATGGATTGCGATAGAGAATATATATTTTCTTTCATTTCAATATACGACAAGGGGAGCAATCTCGATTATGAAACGATATTTTATAATAAAAATTTATACTATGATAAACATGAGACGGACATACTTTTCAATCAATACCAAAATTTAAAGAATCAAAAGAATAAGATAAATTTTAACTCACAAGGAGAAGGCGACGAAAGTGGGTATTGAGTTGCTGGGCATTGCTTGCTAGAGCTGAAGTTAAAATTCTTTCTTTTATTATCGACTACTTTAAATTTAAACTCTAATCCATAAAATTTCGCCACGCCGCGCGGTGTAGCTTAAAAATACTGCGCCGCCGCATGACGCGACCCAAAATAACCTCGCCGATACTCGCGATCTTTGCTCTAAAATTCGTCAAAGAGCGCGAGCAGCAGCTGAAATTAAAATTTGCCTTTAAATTTAAAGCCTTTAAACCTGCGCAAAGGCGCGAGGGCGCAAGAGCCGCAAGGGCGTGCTGGGCATTGCGTTTTACGGGCAGCATTTTCATAAATTTAAAAGCACCCAGCGGCGCAAGCCCTACTCGAATTCTATCTTTTTTAGATAATCGTATAAATTTAGCACAGCGATAAATAGCGTTAAAATCGCGGGTCCCAAGATCACGCCCCAGAACCCGAACGTGCTGATGCCCGAAAGCATCGAGAAGAAGATCAGCATCTCGTTGATGTTTGCGGGGTTTTCGACTAAGCGCGAGTTGATAAATTTTATCACGAGCGGCTTTACGAAGCTGTCCGCGAGCGTCGAGATCAGTATCACGCAATACGCCATTATCACGATCGCGCCCGAGGTGCTGCCCCCCGCTAGCACGTATAGCGCGGTAGGCACGTAGATAAGCGCGCCGCCGACTGCGGGGATGAGCGAGCAGAAGGCGAAAAGCACCCCCATCAGCAGCGCGTCAAAGCCGAAGATCCCCGCGATGATCGAAAACAAAAAGCCCTGCAATACGGCATTGAAGATGGTCGAGTAAAACACGACGCTCATCGTATTTGCCGTCTCAGAAAAGATATAATCGATCTGCGCGGGCTCGACCGGTAGAATTTTTTTGAAAAAGCGCTTGAAGCTCTCGCCGTAGAGGTATGCAAAAAAGCAAAACACGACGATAAGCACCATATCGACGATAAATTTCGCGCTGGATTTCCCGACGACCGAGAGGTAGGAGATGATCTGCTTCGCTAGGCCCGCGACGTCTAGGTTTGCCAAAAACGAGCGAAACTGCGTATCAAATTTCTCAAAAGGCCCGGGCAGCTTGATGTTTAGGCTCTGAACGTAGCTAAGCGCGTCGTTTAGGCGCGCCATATCGAAGCTCGCGGCGTTTTTGGCGATCTCGATCACTGCATAGATGAAGGGCACGAAAAAAAGCGCACAGAGCAAAAACAGGCTAAGCACCGAGGCTAGCGTGCGCCTGCCACGGCACAGCTTCGTCACTTTAGCGTGCAGACCCGAGGTCGCCACCGCCATCAGCACGCCGATTGCGATCACCATCAAAAACGGCGAAAATAGATAGATCACGCAGCAAAACATCAGCAAGGTTGCGCCGATAAAAAATATCTTGTTCGTCTTTGCGCGCCCGCTAGCCTTGGCAAGACCTGCTTTCACACCCGCGGCGGCCCCCGAAGCGGCGGCATCGCCTAACGCGGAAGCATTAGCCGAGAAGGTTTCGTTGGCTTCGACAGCGTCGTTAAGCGCGGAAGCACCGGCAGATGAGACTCTGTCGGTTTCGATCCGGCTTTTGCTTTTATTTTCGGCGGCAGTTTTAGTCCTGCCTTCCGCGGCGTCTAGCGCAACTGCGCCTGCTTTATCGGCGCCGGTATTTCCTCTGGCAGCTTTGCGCGCTTCGGCTATGTTTTCGCTTTGATTTTCGGTGGCGGTTTTGTTTTTGTTCTTGTTTTTGTTTTTGACGGTCGCTTTGGCTTCGGCGGCGGCTTCGATTTTGCCCCACTCGTTATTTACGGTCTGATTTTCGGTGAAATTTTGAGCCTCGCTTTTGGCGTTATTCTCGGCGTTGTTTTGAGCTATCTTTTCAGCCAGGTCTTCGTTGCGGCTTGGGGCATTATCTTTTGACGTCGGCAAATTTTATCCTTTTGAAATTTGATGAGCTATTTTATAAATTTTTTTATCAGATTTCGATTAAATTTTAAAATTTCATAGAATTTACGAGCGACGTCCTCGTGCGTTTTCAACATACAGCGCACTATACGACATGTACACGGATCGTACCTAATTTATGAAAATAGCGCATAGCTCGAACATACGTCAAAACTAGATGTGTGCTCCTATGCCGCATTCGAGCCCTGCGTGCACCGCGGCAAGACGCCGTATTGCGCCGAGCTTTTGGCGCAGCTAGGTCTATCGCGCGTGGTAATCGGCGCGCGCGATACGAATGCGCAGGCTGCGGGCGGCTAAATTTGATGAAATTAGCGCTTTGGTGGGCAGTGCTGATATGTTGACGCCAGACGCGTATGCCGCGCCGCAAAATCTAAA
This sequence comes from uncultured Campylobacter sp., assembly GCF_938030815.1. Classification (GTDB taxonomy): domain Bacteria; phylum Campylobacterota; class Campylobacteria; order Campylobacterales; family Campylobacteraceae; genus Campylobacter_B. Next base: position 7,213 of record NZ_CALHII010000209.1, on the reverse strand, counting down.
GCCGCGCGCACCCGATGTTTGGATTCGTTCGCGCCACAACTCTTACAATAAGCCCAATGGCAACTTTATGCGGAAAAGAAAAATGTATAGCGAATGCGTCTGCTAGAAGCGAAGTAAAAATCGGTACAATAAACGAGAGTGAAGTAAAAGCTAAGCGGGTGACAGGCTATTTTTTAGAAAATCAATGTACCTTAATAATCGCAAACAACAATCTACGTAGAGCAAAAGAATAGCGAATTTATAAAATAATGAGCACAACAGGTGCGCGAATAAACTAAATTTTAACTTTCAATGGAGAGTGAGAATAATAGCCGCCCTTATAGGCGTACGAAAGCAGAACTTCGCTCCAGCTTGCGCTGCAGCCGCATTAGCGAGACCATGCGAAAGCGCATCCCTAATAAATACCCAACCCGTTACTCATTTTTTGCTCCTTTTTCTGGATTTTTTTTAATCAAATTTCTATCTGAAAAATTTATAAAAAATATCAATAAAAGTAGAAAAACTGCCCCTTTTAAAAAGAATTTAAACTGTGCGGTCATCAAATATGGTCTTAACAATCTATGATCAAAATTATATTCCTTATATATCTTTCCATCTTTATCTTCAAGCTGTAAAATTTCATTATTACCTAATATATCTGGGCTTGGCTCGCCATAAATTTTGATTTTTTGCCCTTTTATCTTTTCGTAAATATCGCTATCGCTTTTGCTTATTTCATAAACCTTTTTCTTGCCGTTTTCTAGTTCTATATGTATTCGTCCGCCGCTTCCGCGAAAATCATAATAAACGCTTCTTAAAATTCCGGTATCTATCTCAAGCTCATTTAACTGCTTAGGCGACGTATCCGTTCTATAAATAGTAAGGAGCGTTCCGCACAGGACAAAAAGCAAACCATAGCAGCCTATGCTAGCCACCTGTGCCGGCGGATGCGAAACTCCCCTGATAAAAACACGCCTATAAAATACATCGTAAAAATAATATAAGAGCCTTTTTATATATTTTGTTATGAATTTCATAAAATTTCTCTTCATATTCTTTTGGATATTTTATTGAGCCGATAATAAATTTGCTCTAAATTTATAAAATTTCCCGCTTTAAATTTTAAATCTGAAGAAATTTTAAAACCAAGCAAAATTCAAAGATCAAATATACAAAATCGCCACGGTAGGGTCTCCGCCTGCGTAGCTATTGGCTCAGCGCCGTAAAGTATAAAATTTCATCCGCCCTACTCCTCAAACAGATTTCTCTCTGCGGTCTTTAGCACGAGACCGAGTGCCTCGCGCGCCTTATCGGTTGCGATGCGGCCCTTGGCGGTCTTTTCGATGTAGCCATTGGCGAGCAGATAGGGCTCGATGACGTCCTCGATCGTGCCCTCGTCCTCGCTAAGCGCCGCCGCGATCGTGCTAAGCCCCAAGGCACGGCGCTTGGCGTCAAATAAAATTTCCAAATATTTTATATCCATCTCGTCAAAGCCCTGCTCGTCCACGCCCAGCGCCTCGAGCCCTTCGCGCGCTCGATCGTGCGAGATAGCGCCCTCGTCGCGCACCTCGGCAAAATCGCGTATGCGGCGCAGTAGCCTCAGCGCAATACGCGGAGTACCACGAGAGCGGCGCGCAATCTCGGCACTGGCATCTGCCGCGCTCTCCTTCCCGAGTTTAACAGAAGCGATCTGCACTATCCGCGCAAGCTCGGCGTGCGTGTAAAACTGCAAGCGAAACTGCATGCCGAAGCGATCCCGCAGCGGCGCGGAGATCATGCCCGCTCGCGTCGTGGCGCCGATGAGCGTAAAGTGCGGAATGTCGATCTTGATAGTCTGCGCGGCGGGACCCGAGCCGATGATGATGTCGAGGCGGAAGTCCTCCATCGCCGAATATAGCACCTCCTCGATCGCGGGGCTTAGGCGATGGATCTCGTCGATGAAAAGCACGTCGCCGCTTTGCAGGTTCGTCAAAATCGCCGCCAGATCGCCCGCCTTTTCGATCATCGGCGCGGCGGTGACCTTGATAGCGGCGCCCATCTGAGCGGCGATGATGTGGGCTAGCGTGGTTTTACCGAGCCCGGGCGGCCCGTAGAAAAGCACGTGATCGAGCACGTCGGCGCGCTTTTTCGCCGCAGCGATCGCGATAGCGAGGTTTGATTTGATCTTCTCCTGCCCCACGTAATCCTCGAAGCTCGACGGGCGCAGCGAGCTCTCCACGCTCTCATCGAGCTGCATCTTTTCGATCTCTACAATTCTGTCCATAATCTCTCTTTAATCGTTTTTAAAATTTTAGCAAGTGTAGCGAAAAATGGCTAAATTTTGACAATTTTAGCAAGGCGCCGTCTTTGTAGGCGGAAATAAAATTTGCCGCGCGGAATTTTACGGTACGCGCTTAGGGCTGGGGCTAAAAAGCAGAGCACCCGTCGCGAAAGACTGCGGAATTTTACCGCAGCGGATTTAAGACTACACTCATGCCGTTGCGCTCGCTATGCTTTAAGTATGTAATTTTGCCGTAGCGGTTTCAAGACAGCGCGCGGGTCGCTAACTGCGCTAAATTTTACGAGGTGAAATTTAACACGTATAATTTAAGGCTTTAGGCGTTCGCGAGCGGCGGTGCGAAATTTGAGCGCGTAGAATTAAAGAGCGAAATTTAGCCAACTGAAAAATACGCACGGAATTTTACAACGTAAAATTTGGCGCTTGGAATTTTGCGATATTAAATTCTGCGTTTGGAATTTTGCAGCGAAATTTTGCGACAAAATTTTGTCTTGTAGAGCTTTGATGCGGATTTTGTTTTTGCGGCAGCGAAGATTTAAATTCTGCGCTTCAAGCTTCGCGGTACGCAGCAGGCTAGAATTTTATCTCACATAATCGGTTAAAATTTTGCAAGAAATTCTGTGTAGAATTTTATGCAAAATTTTGCCTTACGCGCTTGCGCAGCTAGGTAAAATTTCGCGCGAAATTTCGTTTTTCAAGACGACTTAGAATTTAGCGTGAATTTTAAAATTTGCGCCAAGCTCAACGCGGGCTCGGGCGATTAAATTTAGCCGTGAATCTCACGACGCCTTATCGATCGCACCCCAAATTAAGACGCTAAATTTTTCCTGCGCGAGCCTAGTTCTACAAATCATGCTCTTCGATCAAAACGCTCTTATTATCGTCGTCGCCATCGCAGAACGCTCTATATAAGCCGGACGTTGTGCTTTCGAATAAAAACACTACGCCGTCGCTTTGAAATTTTTTCGAGCAGCCCTTGGCATATAGCTCCGCGAGTTTCGGGCTATCCGGAGCATAAAACTGATAGCTATCGGTGAAGTGCTCCACGTATCGGTAGGTGATCTCCGCCCAAGGCACCCCGCTGTCGCCGCTTCTATTTAGCACGATGGTTCTGGCGTTTATCGCTGCGAGCTTTGATTTTAGCTCTGCAAACGTCTTTTTGTCCCAGCCAATGAGCTTTAACCCTTCGCCAATACCCGGCGCATTGTCTCTAAAATTTGAATAAAATTTCGTCTCGTTGCCGTCCAAATCGATCCAAATATACTCATCGCCGTAGGTGCTCTGGATTGTAACGCGCAAATTTTTAGGGAAGTTGCGACCTGCAAAAGCTAACAGGTCTAGGAATTTCTCGCGATTTTGCTCGTAGTTTTGCATCGGCGGGGCTTTATCCAGTTCCATATCATCTTTATCAGAGAAAGAATTCAACGCGAAAAATGCCGCCAAAATCGGCAGCACCTTTACGCAAAAGAGCAAACCCAGAGCCGTGGCTATGATGATTTTTAAAGCTTTAGCCAAATTTTCTCCTTAAATTTTATAAACCGTTTAGGCGTGACGGCTGGTTTATGTTTGAGCTCTACGGCTACGTGCGTAAAATTTAGCGCTCGTAGCGTATTTTAGAGCTGCGGGCGCGAGAGCGTTCATGAAAAGCGCTCGCGCATTGCGCTCGGCGACATAAATAGCGCCCGCATGCAGAAGCGCGCAAACTCTCGCACGGCGCCCCGTATAAAATATACCGCGCAGAGTATCCGCCCAAAGCGCCTGCGATCTCTCGCACTAGCTAAAGCGCTCGCAATCGCTCGCGCCGAATAAATTTCAAGCGGCGCGAGCTATTTGCATAGCCTGCGACGCGCGAAAACGAAGCATTGTTTTAAGGCAAGCGGGGCTTTATCGCTGGAATTTCGGCGCGTAAATTTTAAAATTTAGCCCAAAATCCCGTTATTGCTTATATTCAAACTCCTCGCTTGGGAAGCTCTCGTCCTTCACTTCGCGCGCGTATTCGCGCACCGCGCCTTTTACCAGCGCAGCGCCGTCTAAATAACGCTTAACGAATTTCGGCCGAAACTCCGTGAAAAACCCGCACATATCGCTCCACACGAGCACCTGTCCGTCCACGCCCGCGCCCGCGCCGATGCCGATGACGGGCACGTCGGTACCGAGCACCACTTGATTTGCAACCGAGCAGATCGTGCCCTCCACCAGCAGCAGCACCGCGCCCGCCTCGACAAGCGCTCTAGCGTCGTTTAAGACCTCGCGCGCACCCTCCTCTCCGCGTCCGCTTACCTTGTAACCGCCCATAAAGCGCGAAAACTGCGGCTTTAGCCCGATGTGGCTCATCACGGCGATACCGTTTCGATGAAGCAGCGCCACGGTATCTGCCATATGCGCGCCGCCTTCGATTTTGACGGCGTCGCAGCCGGTGCTCTCATAAACTTTGGCGCAGTTTTGCAGCGCGAGCTCGGGCGTCGCGCACGAGCAAAACGGCATGTCCACGACCATATACGCCCGCTTTAGTCCCCGTCTTACGGCGCGCGCATGATATATCATCTGCTCTACGCTCGCGCCCAGGGTCTCGGAGTGTCCACCGAAGCTCATATTTAGGCTGTCGCCTACGAGCACCATATCGACCTCGTCGTCGAAAATTTTAGCAAAAAGCGCGTCGTAGGCGGTGATCATCACGATCTTTTCGCCGGATTTTTTCATCTCATATAATTTAGAAAGCGTGATTTTTGACATTTTGGCTCCTTGATTTGGTTAAAATTTGAACACAATTCTAGCATAAGCCGAATTTGACATTTATAAAATTTTAAAGTAAAATGCGCGCGCATTCTTTCGGGGGTGACTTGGCTTCGACGGGAACGGATGGGTCAAGGCGGCATGTCGCTTTGGATACAGCGTATAAAATCCAAACTAAATTTAAACGCAAACAACGTTAAATTTGCTCCTGCTTACGCTAAAGCTGCGTAAGTCCAGTCGAGCCCTGCTCTGCGCCGATACTATCTAAGCGCGGCGGCGGGTAATCTGCGATAGCGTAGCTCTGCGGCGTGACGAGCCGTAGGGTGAAATCCTAGTCTTTGCACAGGCGGGTCGTTTTGGAAAGTGAGCGAGCCTGCGCGAGAACTTCACTTTTGCTAAACATGTAGAGGCTTTGGTCGTTTGTTTTCGGACTGCGGTTCAATCCCGCACACCTCCACCAATTAAGCTATCTTTAAGTTCCAATCACTTCTTTTAGTTGCATTGGGTTCTTGCGCGTAGACACCTATCTTAAATTTTAGTCGTTCCGGGCTTCTTTCATTTTTATTTTAGATATAATCTTTTCCGAAATATTAGGACTCTTATTAGGGGCTTTTTCGCATTAGGGATTTTCCATATGAACAAAGCGTATATTTTGCTAAAATTCACCAGCGGGAGCGTCAAAAGCATCAAGAAGTACAAGACGCAATACGCAATATTATAGAAGAGAGGAGAAAGAGATGAGAAATTTTGTTATATCTTTTGTCGCGTTATGCCTATATGGGTGCAGCCCTACAATTTTAGGGCATAAAATCACTTTTGCAAAACACGAAGACGGTGCCTTTTACGGCGAATGCGGCGAAAAAATAGATCAAAAAATTATATATAAATTTAAAGACGCCGTTATTCGTAAAATTTTCTATGAAGATAAAGAAGAATTTGCTTATTATGATGAGATAGTCATCCCTATCCAATCCTGCGGGAGTAAATGGTGTAAAATTTACTATCCTTGCGGCGAAAGAGGGTATTTCGTAAAGAAAGACGAAATAGAAAAATGGCAATGGCAATAATTTTATACCTAAAAGGAGCGAATTATGTTGTTTACAGATGAGGATTTTGTAAATATAGTGCCGCAGGATCTGCTGGAGCGCGGTATAAACTTAAGAGAGAAGCTCGGATTTTATGAAATCGCTTGGAGATTTGACGATGTAATGGATGTGTTAAAAATCACAAGAGATAAAGGTATGATTATCCTAGGAGGAGAAGTATATCGCCTAAGCGGCAATAAGCCCGTCATCACATGCGACGGCTGGTATACAGACAAGGGGGATGACGATGCATTCGAAGTGGCGATCCAATATATCACTAAGTATCGCGCTAGAAACGGAGATGATTTTATATATTATCCGGCCATTGGCCCCAGGCCGGTGTCCAAATGAAAATTTTAATTGGATTGTGTATGGGAAATTTTATAAAAGCACAGAGGACGCATTTAAGCAGGTCGAATTTGAATTCGGCGTAAAAAAGAGGATTGGATAAATCTTTAAATTTGGAAAGGACTAAGGAGAAACGCTGTGAAATTTAAAATTTTGAAACCAAGACTTTATGAAAAATATAAGGATATGGCTATAGAAGCGTGAGGGTAAATACGGCATTGATGACTAAAATAGATATTTTATTAAATTTAATAAATTTTACTAAAGATATAAGCGCGATAAAAAGCGACTTGGCAAAGATAGGTTTTAATAGCGAATCGGAGCTTGTAACAATAACTCAAAATACCATTGCAAACATCTTAAATAGGGTCATCGATAAAGAAATTTCATATGATCTCCTTGAGGAATGGGCAAATTTAATAGAGTGTCGCGAGGATATAGGATATGAGGATGAAATTTTGCAAGAGATCATATTTGAGCTGGCAAACCCTTGCCTTTATGGGGAGATAGACGAGAGGAAGATTTGTATGATTTTAGATGAAATTAAATACGAGCGGAGCGAGACCGAATGATACTAGAGAAAAATATTGATATTGTGGGCGAGAGGGCAATTTTATTGATGGCTCTAGGTTCATTGCAGGCATTGGAGCACCAGGCGATTACCATAGATGAAAGCCAAAGAATTTTGTTTTCGCCCTATATTTCAACGCATTTGGAAAACAATAAAGTTAGCAAGCGTGTCATAGATATAATAACTGAATGTTGCGAACTAGAGGATATTTTCGAGATA
>NZ_CALHII010000208.1 GCF_938030815.1 uncultured Campylobacter sp. | reverse complement strand
CTGCTCGTAGCAGCGGTAAATAGCACTCCGTCGGCGCCGTATCCGCCGCTCCAAGACGAAACGATGTCTAACAAATTTTCCTTTGAGGGATTGATAGTTAGCTCGGCGCCGTATTCCTTTGCTATCTGCAAGCGTCTATCATCAAAATCGCTAACTGCGACCCTCACGCCTGAAATTTTAAGCATCTGCACCGCGAGAAGCCCCAAAATCCCCGCGCCGACCACTACGCAGGTCTCGCCCAACCTTAGATCGATCCGCCTAACGCCTTGCATCGCTATGCCGCCGAGCGTCACGGTGCAAGCCCACTCAAAGTCCATATCCTGCGGCATTTTCATAACTAAATTTTTAGGTACGTCTACGTATTCTGCGTGGTTTGCAAGTCCTGCACCAGCTGCAGCGACGCGTTCACCAATTTCAAAATTTGAAACACCCTCTCCGACCGCTATGACGACGCCGCTAAGCGAATAGCCGGTCGGGCTTCCGCTATCAAGCTTGCCCTTTACCTTAGCATAGGCGTTTGCGATGCCGTCTGATTTTATCATATTGATAACTTTTTTTACGTTCTCTGGCTGCTCCAAGGCCCTTCTGATCAGGCTCTTTCCACTATTTGATACGCCGCTTATCTCGGTGCCCGCCGATATACAGCTATTTACTACTTTTATAAGAACACACCCCTTTGAAACGCTTGGAGCAGGGATCTGTTCTGCTAAAACTTTACCTTTTTTAACTATTGCTTGTATCATTTTAAAAATCTCCTCTCATTGATATAATTATCTATATAATAGATTGCAAAAATTACACTAAATGATATAAATCCTATTAGATAATTTATAGAAGGTATGACCAAAAATCCAAAAATAGAATTAAAGCATAATGCGCATAAACACGGAATAAGAAATTCTTTCTTCTTTTTATTTAACGAGGCACAAAAACAATAAAATCCGATATTTGAAAAAATCAAAAAATATAAAAATAAAAAAAGTAAAACCTATGACGAAACTAA
>NZ_CALHII010000207.1 GCF_938030815.1 uncultured Campylobacter sp. | reverse complement strand
CGTCCTCGAGCAGCCGGCGTCGCAGCGCGATGACGTCGGGCAGGTCGAGGTCGTAAAATAGGGCGCTCGGTAGGGCGTGCTGGAGCCTAAGCGGGCGGGTGTCGAGCCCGGCGCCGAGCTGCACGATGATAGGGCGATCAAGCTCCGCCGCGAGTCGCAGCGTCTCGTCGTCGAAAAATTTCGCGCGGATCACGGTGCCCGTCTTGCTAAGGCGCGCGTCGTTAAATTTTGCAAAATCATAATCGATCTGTTCGACCGCGGCGCTCGAAAAGGGATCATTTAGGATTGGATCCGCGTCTTTGAAATCCAAGTGGCGCATATAAACGTTGATTAGCAACGTCTCGGAAACGTTATCTTTAAAATTTAACTTTTGCATGAAGTGCCTTTCTTGCGGTATCGTTGCGAGCAAAATACCGCTTATTTTTAATATGCATTATTATATCCTTGCTAAATAAAATTTCAATAAAATGATATTAATTTTTATTTAAAGACAGAATTTTAAATTCGCGCCACGGGTTTTGGCTATAATTTCGCCGCATAAGGCTCAATAAATTTTTGAAATTTTACGCGATGCAAAGCGCGGGCAAAATTTAGAATTTTAAAAGCTATAAAATTTATTAGCTTAGGCGACCTAGATGCGCAGCTATAGTGCGGATGGTAAATTTAATCCGCGCAGCTTTATCTTTGTCTAAATATTTCATTGTATAATTCTTAGCTTTTGGAGGTTATATGGAAAAATCGCGGCTGGGACTACTGCAAACCGAGGCTATCGCCACGCTTAGCGACGAGGAGCTTGCAATGTTCGAGCACCAAGTCATTAAAAAAGGCTATGTTTTTTATAGCGAGGCGCCTAAAGTTTTTATTTTTAAAAGCGGGCAGGCGAAGCTTTCGTTTTTTGAAGACGGCGAGGAATTCATCATCAACTACCTAAACAAGGACAATATCACTATTCTTAATGAAATTTGCGCACTTGAGTTTTTAGAGGACAGCGAGATTTATACGATCGATGCGAGCGGACTTGGGGAGATCTTGGCAAATCGCAGCTTTTGCGAGGCATATATAAAAATTTTAACAGAGATAATTCTGCTGCAGCGCAAAATCACACGCTCTATACTTTTTGAAAATGCAAAAGGGCGCATCGCGAGCTTTTTGATCGAGCTTGCAAACGAGCAGAATTTTCATCAAAATGGCTACAAATACGTCTTTTTGCCCTTTTCGCTAAAGGTGCTTTCGTCCTTCGTAGGGCTCAAGCGTCAAAGCGCGAGTACCGCGTTTAACGAGCTTGTAAAAGATAACGTAATTCAAAAAATCAGTCAGCACGAGTTTTTGATCCTGGACTACGACAGATTGCTTAGCTACTGTGTTTAGCGCGGGCTAGAGTTTTTAAAGCATTTATGCGGCTTACGCTTACGGCTTAAGCGCGAAATTTTGTCTAAAGTTACGGCGCAGGATTTTACCTAGATTTACAGCGTAAAATTTTTATCAAGAGCTTGGTTTTGGAATTTCATCCCGAATTTCGCTTAGGATTTCGTCTAAAATTTTAACTTATATAAAATTTGGGTTTGTGATCTCGTTTAAAATTTTAACACGTAATTCGCTTTTGGATTTTACCCGCTATCCCAAAACGCAAAGCTTTGGAATTTTAAAATTTC
>NZ_CALHII010000206.1 GCF_938030815.1 uncultured Campylobacter sp. | reverse complement strand
GCTTAGCGGGCTTTGAAATGTCAGGATAGACAAAACCAAGCCTCGTCAAATTTAGCCTAAACTCGCCTAAAAGCTCGCAAATTTTAGCTAGCTTGCCCGCCTCGTAGCAAAAAATAAGCGTACCGCCAGGCTTAAGATGAGCATTCGCAGATCGCACGAAATCCCGTAGGCTAAGGCTTGCTGCGCTCTTACTAAGCGCCATATGAGGCTCTTTGCTAAGCGAAATGCGCTCTCGATAAAATGGCGGATTTGAAACGATAAAGTCAAAACGCTTCTCGCTTTTAAACTCCGCAAAATCCGCGTGCAAAATCTCGGCAGGCAGATCGTTTTGCAAAGAATTTAGCCTTAAGATTTCTAAATTTCGCTCTTGAATTTCTAGCAAGCTTAGATTGATGCTTTTAAAATCGCGTTTTAGCAAAAATCCCAAAATTCCACATCCTGCGCCCACATCCAGCACGTCGCCATATATCGCTCGCAGATTTAGCGCGCTTTTTAAACTACGCTCATCGCAAACTGCAAACCAGTCGTCACGCAAGCACTCCGCAATAAAATCCTTGCGCGCTTTGGCGTCTTCAAATTTGCTCGCAAAATCTTTATCGTGCGTCTTTTTAGATTCTAAAGGCTGCGCGATTTGCTCGTCACAAAATTTAAAATTTTCACCGCTTGCGATATCAGGCTTTAAAGCATACTGGGCTTCGTCGTTTTGAAAATCTGAATTTTTGCAGCGCTCGCTTTGAAATTTCGCCCGAAGTCCCGCTTCAAATTCTCTTTTAAATTCCGCCTGAAGTTCAGCGCAGCCCGTATTGCTAACATCGTGATCATTCCCCACGCTATGGTTAGCGGCATACGACTCTTCTTTGCTAAAAGCGCAATCCTCGGCGCAAAATTCCGCTTCGCCGCCTGCGTAATCCGCGGCGCAGAATTTTGCATTAAAGCTTCTATCTGCTGCGTCTTTAAATTCCGCGCCACAGCCCAGCGCCCAAGAGCCATTTTGCGATGCTGCGTCAGCTTTACGCACGCCTGAGCTTCTTATAAAATTCCACAAAAAAATCGTATCGCTCGTGTAGCGATAACCCTTTTTAGGCTGATAAAGCCTCATCTGCGGATATTTTTGATGATGGTATGGGCGTGATTTATCGCCACCACGATCGATCCGCCACTTCTGCTGATGAGATCTCCGCCGACGTAAAGCCCACTAGTGGCAGTCTGGAGATTTTCATCCACGATCGGCACGCCGTTTTCGTCGTAAGCGATGCCGCATTTTTTAAGAAAATCGACCGGGCTCGTGCCGCCGATCGCGTATATCACGCGATCAAATACGAGCTCGGTGCCACTATCAAATTTCACCAGCACCTTGCCGTTTTCATTCTCAAGAGCCTCTATATCGATGCCTAAACGCAAGATGATGTTGCCGTATTTGGTCTCGCGCATTACGTCGCTTTCGTTCGTCTCGTTTAGGCGGGTAAATTTAGCCTTGCGATAGCAAAGCGTCACGACATTGGTTTTACATAGCGCTATAGCGTATTCAGCGGCTGAGTTACCGCCTCCGACGACTAGAATTTTTTCATTAATCGTGCATTTATCTAGATTGAAATTTACGCGTTGCGTGATCGAAGGTGGAATTTTATAAGCGGGCTTATTGGGCTTGCCCATCCTGCCAATTGCAACGATGACATTGCGCGCGCGGTATCCAGCCGAGCTAGTCGTGATATAAAACTCATCTGCGTGCTTTTCGATCTTTTCGACCTCACTTTTGAAATTCGTATCGATTTCGTCGCTATCTAAGAGCTCGTCGAAATAATTTAGCACACTCTCTTTTGTGCCGGTTTCAAACGAAATAGAGCCGCGCGTCTCGCTGTCAAAGCCCTTATATTCTTTATCGACGCGCTTTTTATCTTTGTAAAACTGCCTAATCGTTTGAGAGTGGTTGTCGCCCTTTTCGAGCAGAAGTACATGCGCAAGCCCGTTTCTTTTGGCTTCTACTACGGAAGCGATGCCGCAAGGACCGCCGCCGATCACCGCCAAGTCGTAAACGTCTATCATAAATTTCCTTTAATCTTTTAAATTTCATACGAAATTATAGTAAAAATTCCATTAAAATCAGTGGAATTTCCTAGCAATTTCGCAGCTTAAATTTAAAATTTTAACGCTTATAAGATGCTTGCTTGGCTAAATTTGAAAAGACATAATTTTCTCCGTTTAAATTTTAAATTTCACGGCGCCAATCCGTTTATAAAAGCTCATGCGGCGGAGCAGTAGAAGCACAGCAAGAGAGGCAGATTTTAAAATTTCACTTTGCCAAGATGGAATTTTGCGAGCTAAAATAAAGCGGCAAGAGCGGTGAATTTTTAAAATTTCACCGCCCAGGCAGAAGTTTTTAATAGAAGCTTTAAGGCTAGTTAAAATTTAGTGTATACTTTATGCTAAAGTTAAATTCCATATCCTTTTCGACCTTTGGAAAGCTACCTTTGGTGCGCTCGACCGCGCTTAACGCGCCCTCATCAAGCGAATCGACATTAGAAGAAGACGTAACGCGAAGACCTTTAACATCTCCGCTTGCCGTATAGGTAAAGTGCACGCCTACGACGCCGATTTTACGCATACGTTGCGCATTTTTAGGGTAGTGCGACTGCGCGTAGCGCGAAATGATGGCGAAAATTTTCTTGCCGACATCGCTATTGCTAGGATCGCCGCGGCTTGTTATAGCGTCGCTACCGCCACCTGCGCTACTGGAGCCGCCGCCCCCGCCGCTACCCAGCGAAATAGGCTTTGTCGGATCAAACTTCGCCGTTAAATTCCTATCGCTGCTTTGAACTTTATGCTCTTTTTTCGGCTTAGGTTTTTCGATCGGTTTTGGTTTTTCTACCGGCTTTGGCTTAGGCTTTTCGACCGGTTTTGGTTTTTCGACTACAGGCTCTGGTATAGGCTCCGGTTCAGGAATCGGCTCGGGCTCCGGTATTGGCTCTGGCTCAGGCGGAGTTGGTTCCGGTTCGGGCTCGGGCTCCGGCGGAATGGGCTCGGGCTCAGGATCCGGTTCGGACTGATCGGAAGGAGGCGGGATATTGGGTTCATCGGAGATATCGCCCTGCTTGGCCTCATCCATTATGCTATCGATGGAAAAGGCTATCATATCGGGCATGCTAGGCGGCTTCGGTGCCGACGATAAAAGAACAAAAACACCTACAGCGATGATGCAATGCAGCACCAAAGATACAATGAAGCCTATTGCGCTATCTTTATTCATTGCTCTTTTTCGGTCACGATCGCAAATTTTTCATGGCCCGCCTTTTTTAGGACATCCATGATAGAAATGAAAGAGGAAAATTTCGAGTCTTTATCGTTTTTCAATACGACAAGATCGTTTTTATCGAGTGCGGCAATTTTTTTCTCAAGCTCATCCTCGCTTATTGCAATATCGTCTAGATAAATTTTAGATTCGCTATCCACTTTAATGGTAACTTTTTTATCCTCTTGCGGGTTTTGCGAGCTTGAAGAAGATGGAAGATTTACCTTAATATGCCCCTGCGCAATGAAAGTCGAGACACTAAGCACGATCGCTAGCAGCACCAGCATAATGTCGATGAACGGGACGATATTTAGCCCGTCTCGTCTAGGAATGCTCATTTATTTAACCTCATCGTAGCGGTTTAGAAGCACATCTACCTTGCGAACAAAGCCATTGTAGATGATGAGCGTAGGTACGGCGACGACTAGACCGGTAGCCGTAGCTTTAAGGGCAAGCGAGAGACCTTGCATGATAGCCTTGGTATCGATACCGCTTGCGGTACTCATATCAAAAAATGTGATCATAATGCCAATAACAGTACCTAAAAGACCAATGTACGGGGCATTTGAATAAACAATATAAAGCGTCGTTAAATTTTTTGTCAGAGCCTCTTCGTAAAGCGCCTTGCTTTTGTAATTGCTAGCTTTAACCTTCGAATAAAAAAGCAGCCTTTCGATACTGAACCACACGACTAAAAAGCTCATAAATCCGAGGATCGCAAAGATAATGTAATCCACGTAATGCGCTAAAAATTCCATAATGCCCATAAGCTCTCCTTAAAAATTTTAAAAATTTTTATAAATTTAGCAAAGTGCCTTGCCAAAAAAATGAGCGATTTTATCAAAAATAGATTTAATTTTTACTAAAATTTTGATGAGCGATATTTAAATTATATTTTATCATTTAGCTTTATTTAATGATAATAAAGCATTCGGAGATAAAATTCTAATGATTTTAAAACGTCTTGATAATTAATATAAAATAAATGATTAATTT
>NZ_CALHII010000205.1 GCF_938030815.1 uncultured Campylobacter sp. | reverse complement strand
ATTCCCAAACGCTTCATTCAGTATTGTAAAGAAATTTTCGGCGATCTGCTTAGCATCGAGAGGCAAATTTAAATACGCAGCGGCACGCAAAAGCAAATTTCGCAATCACAAATATAAAGCCGAGATTAAAATTTAACGAGCGAATTTTTAGATAGCGCAGGATAAGAGCGTTTAAGCAAAGCCATTAAACGCGATAAAACTTCTCGCCGGAGTAAAATTTATTGTGAGATTTGCGCATCAAATTCGGTGCAAGTATTATGTGGCAAAATTTACCCTTCCAAACATAGCTAAATTTCGTGCTCGATCCGCCGCCGCCTGCGCTTTAAATCTAGACGCGCCGCTTATCGTCTCTACCTTCTCATAGCGAGCCCCGCGGATTTAAGGGACGCAAGACGATCATCTCGCTATCCGCGCAGCCGATTATTTTTTAGGAAGGATAATCGCTAGCGCGCCCACACTACCGCCTGCTTTTTTGAAAAAGGGCGATCGCTCGCCCCTTCGATTTAAATTTTATCTATGCGCTAGCGCCTTATTTTGCAAAATCTAAAATTTTAGCGATATTTTCACGGCTGTAAAGCTCCGCCATATTCCACGCTTTGGCGTTTGTCGTGGCTACGTCTATGACCTCGTCTAGCACCTTGCCTTCGATGCCAAGCTGCGCGAGGCTGGTCGGCGTATCGATCTTATCAAACCACGCTTTAAGCGCCGTAATACCTTCATCTGCGCTTTTAAGGCCAAAAATTTCACGAGCGAAACGCTCAAACGCGCTTAAATTCCTATCCTTATACCACCTCATCCACGCAGGCATTACCACGCTAAGACCGGCTCCGTGCGCGCAGTCCACGACCGCGCTCATCGCATGCTCGATCATATGATTCGGATAGCCGAAGCCGCCCACACCCACGTAAGTTAGTCCGTTTAGCGCCATCGTCGCAGCCCACGCAAACTCGGCGCGCGCGTCGTAATCGCTCGGATCTGCAAGCAGAGCTTCGGTCGTGCGGATGACGGTTTTGATGTTTGCTTCGATATAGGCTCGTACGATCTCCGGGTGGACGCTAGCGGTAAAATACCCCTCGATGCTGTGCGCGATGATGTCGCTCGCACTATATACGAGATACTCGCGGCTGACGGTTGCTTGCAGCTGCGGGTTTATGACCGAGACCTTCGGGTATAGACACGGTGCGCTGATCGGGTATTTTTGCTTAGTCTGCTCCTTGGTCACCACGCCGCCGCAGTTCATCTCCGAGCCCGTCGCGGCAAGGGTGATGATATCAAAAATTTTAAGCGCGGCGCTTGGGCTTTTGCCGGTGAAAAAATCCCACACGTCGCCCTCGTAGCAAGCGCCCGCGGCTACGGCTTTTGCCGAGTCCAGCACGCTTCCGCCGCCCACAGCAAGCACGCTATCGGCGCCGAATTCTTTAGCGAGCTTGATCGCTTCGTTTACTTTGCTTAGCACGGGATTTGATTTTATGCCGCCAAGCTGGGTAAATTCTATACCGCTTGCCTTTAAGCTGCTCTCCACGACGCCCATCAGACCGCTCTTTCGTACGCGCTCGCTGCCGTATAGTACGAGAGCTTTTTTCGCGCCCGCTTCCTTCATATACTGCCCGATATGCTCCTCTTTACCCTTGCCAAATTCTATCCTCACGGGGTTGCAAAAACTAAAATTTGTCATCTTTTCTCCTTTAAATAAAGTTGCTAAATTATAGCCTTTTTTAAAATTTTGCGGTAGCACGATACTCCAAATTTCTTGCCTAATCGTGCAAATGTAAGTGTAATCTGCATAAATTTAAAGGAGCGAGCATGAACGAAGTAGATAAAATTTTAAAAGACGCTGCAAAGATCGCGGACGAGCTATATCTCGCCTACGGACACGTTCAGAAGCCTATAGAGGCGCTTAGCTTCTACCGTCAAAGAAAGCCCCAGACTTCATCGCGACGATCTATGAGCCCAGCGCGTGCTTGTGTCTGCGCGGCGGCAAAATAGTGGAATTTAGCGGCAAGCGGTATCGCTACGACACGCAAAAATTCCTACTTTGCGCAAGCGACCTGCCGCTTTTGGGGCGAGTAGAGCACTGCTCGTTTCTATCGGTAAGCATTAAATTTCAAAACGAGGATATTCTTAAAGCGCTCAAGGAGATAGAATGGCAGAGCCGTGCGGGCAGACTTCTGTGGCTTGTATAATTTGCAGCGCTGTTTTTCCGCGCTTTGCTTTAAACATCGAGCGAAATTTTACTCTCCGATACGATCTGCGGCGTAGATTTTGCGCGAGGATAAAATTTGTGTCCTGCGCCGCGTACCTCGCTGCACTGCTTCACCTCCGCTCGGCAGCTTTTCAGTATCGCATGCCGCTACACAAAGCAAGAAAGCGGATATTTCGCGGCGTTTTTGTCCGTGAGTGCGGCAAGGAATAGGGCGATAAACTCCTCGAAGCTTTGCGCGATGAGTAGGGCGTCCTCATAGATCGGTTCCGCGCCGAATACGATCTTGCCCGTGTCCGCGCCCTGCGTGAGGATTCCCGCGAAACAGCGCTCGCCCCTGACCGAAAACAAAAACGGCAAGCACCTGCTCCAAAACGCGCTCACGGCGGCTCTTTGCGCATCGTTAGCCGCGCATTCCAGGCTATCTTTTTCAAAATCTCCGTAGCAAAATTCCGCCTCATCCGCGCCAGACGACGCATAATCTCTGGCAGACACGAACCAAACGGCGTCCGCAGCGTCGCTCAAAATTTCAAAAGAGCAAACGAAGCGGTAAAAATCTTCGCTTAAATTTTTAAATCTACTGCCCAAAAATTCGCTTTGCGGCGGGCAAATTTCATCCCTGCGCCGTATCTGCCAGCCATTTTGCGCCAGCGCGTCCACAAGTTCGTCAAAAATCATCTCGCCTCCCGTAATTTGGCGCCGATTATAGCGTTTTACTCGGCGCAGCGGTTAAATGCGGCTAAATTTATAAAATTTGCCTGCCCATCGCGCATTAAAGAGAAATTTTACGCGAAATTTTATAAATTCTGCTAAAAATAAAATGACGTTTCCAAATCGCCGCTAAATTTAGGCTCAGCAGAAGGCGTAAGCCGTAGATGAAAAACGGGCGTATCATCGCGGGAGGCGGGCGCGCCGCTAAAATTTGCGCCTCGGTATCCGCCTAAAATTTCCAAGCGGTACCGACCGCGCTTTACGCGAAAACTTAGGCTGTTTTGCTCGCTAATGCGGCTCATATCTTTAAAATAGCCGATGCCTACGATTTTTAGCGTGCCCGAGGAGTGAAAAACCCAGCCGCGAGAGATGATTTTCGCTTCGTCTTGTGCGAATATCTCCTCGCTCGCCTCGCCCACGGTAACCGCAAAATTGTAATAATCGCTGCGGACGCCCGATATCGGCACTGCGATACCCTCTTCTGTAACCGCGCCCCCGTGCTCGGTCTGCGTAAAATAAGCAAGAACGTCGCCGCTCGCAAGCCCGTGCTCATCCAAATAGTGCGCGAGCAGCGCGGGCTCGTACACCACGAAGCCGCCCAGCTCGGAGAAAATTCGCCTTTTCATTCGTACCTTTCTTTAATCGCCGTACGCATCGTACGCAGAAATTTTACCGCTCATTTGTCCTCTTTGTCTTTGTTTTCGCAGCGCCGATGAAATTTTATCGCCGCGCCCGCAGCAAGGATAAAATTTCATCCCTGCGATCGCGCCGCAGATGAAATTTAAACCCCCATTTTGCGTTCAAATTTATAACCCGCGGTTTTTACCGTCCATGCCTTGGCACTTATCTACGAGCCAGCGCCCGTCCTTGCGCACGAGCAGGAAGCGGCGCGCAAAGCCGTGTTCGTCCTTGGCGTAGATGTAAATTTTATTTTTGCTCTCGCATTCGGCGTCCGTTGGCTCGTACCTGCCGTAGGTGCCGCCCTCCATCATTGAAAACGAGATGCCCTCGGGGCGGAAGCCGCTGCGCCTAACGGGCGTACAGTAGCGCGCAAATAGCTCGTCGCATCTGCGCTGCACCTCGCCGTCGTCCAGATCATCAATTCGCGATGTGGCAAATTTCTCCCACTCGCTCATCGCCGCGAAAAATTCTAAAAGCGCACTCCGCGCCGCCGCAGCGTCCTGCGGATCAAGCTTCTTTTTGCTCTTTGCGGCGTCTCTTTGCGCCTGCTCAAATTCCGCGATTTGCTCCTTGCTAAACTGCCCGCCGTCTAGATAAAACTGGATTTTCGTATCCGCCACGGCTAGTAGCCCCACAAAGCTCACGTGCGAATTGATCAGGCGCAGCGATTTTAGCTTCGGGATTTGCACGATCGCTTTAGCCCCTCATCCGTGATGCTAACGTTTTCGATACCGATGTGTTCGAGCTTGGCGTGCCCCGCAAAGTATCTAAAGCCCTCGCCGCTTATCTTATCGCTATCTTGCAAAAACAGATACGCAAGTTTCGGCAGCGTGGCTAGATGCTCTAGTGCCGCATCCGTAATCGCCGTGGCTATAAAGCCCATATTTACGAGGCTTTTTACTTCGCAGATGCGGCGCACCATCTCATCGGTGAGTGCTACGTTTTCGTAGTGATGGCCTTTGCAGTAGCGCTCGCTAACCGCGTCCAAAGCCTCCTGCATCGTGATCTGCCTCATCATCTATCCTTTAAATTTGATTTTAAAATTTTAGTGAAATTTTATGATTTACGCAAGCACTTAAATTTACGGCGCGGATTTGCTCGCCGCCGATGTGTTTTAAAGCGCCGCGCCGACGAGCGCTAAATTTCAGCCGCCGTCCACTCGTCTAAAATTTTACCAAAATCCTCTATCATCGCGGCGAAATCATACTCAAGCTTGCTTTGCTTTTGCGCGATCTGCTTTAGCGCCGTCAAAAAATACTCGCCCATCTTTCGCTTTTGCTCCATGGGTGCTAGCTCGCCAAATTCGGGCTCGAAATGTATCAACGCGTCCGTTTTGCCCGTGTCTTTTCTAAACGGCGAATACTCAAATCTATTTCGCAAAAAGTAACCGCCCGCGCGCCTCTGCTCCTCGCTCATCATTTCGTGTATCAGCTCCCAGGCGCGCTGCGAGCTTAGGCGCGGCTTATCGGGCGCGATGATGTAGTTTGTTTTGCAGCCGCCATCCGAGAAGCTAAATGGGCACGATAGCTTTATGTAGTTGATCGCGCAGCCGTAAATTTCGGGGCGCATTTTGGCATTAAGCGCCGGTTGTAGATCCGCAAAGAGGCTTTCTATCACGGCGTGCGAGTTTTCGTAGCAGTTGCTGATAGCGCGCGTGATGCGGACTGGATTTTTGGCTATCCAGTTGCGCTGGCTGTTTAATTTGACGTCTTGTATGTCCTCTTTTACTGGGCGCGAGAGCGTTTTGCCCGCCGCGTCCGGGCTTTCGTGAAAAAACGTATCGCCGTCTTGCATCGTAAGCCCCGTTTTGCGTTTCGACCACATAGCTTCTACAAAGCGCGCCTCGCCGTGCGCATTTAAAAAATAGGTCATTGCATAGCCGTTGTAAAATTTCCCGCGCAGCGCCTCCAAGCTCTCGCGCTCGCCCCAGCCTACGATCGCTAGGCATTCGCAAATTTTAACGGCCTTGTTCCACTCGCTAGCGTTTTTATAAAAGGCGTAGCGGTCAAATTCGCCCAGCAGCCGCTCGCGAATTAAAATTTGATCCCAAGCGCGCAGAAAAATTTCTAATTCGGCGATGTTTTCTATTTCGTAAATTCGCTCTAAAATTTCGTTCATTATCAACCTTTAAATTTGCGTCCGCGGCGTAAAATCGCCTCCGAGTTTTACGGCTCGCTTCAGGCGTGCTTTGCTCTAAATAAACTCGCGGTCGCCGCAAGGCAGAATTAGCTTTTTTCACGGCGACGCTTTTCTTCGATGCCGCTTTGCCCTTGCCTGCGCGCTAGCTCGTCAAGTAGGGCGTCTGGATGGATATTGTGCGCCGCAAGTGCCAGCAGAAGGTGAAATAAAAGATCCGCTCCCTCGTAAATCACGTCGTATCGCGGCTCGCCCGCTTTGTGCTCGCCGAAGCTCTCACGCGCGACGTCTGCGTAAAGCTCGCTGCGCGAGAGGTCCTTGCACGCCAGCGCGAACTCGCACGCTTCCTCGGCGATCTTTTTGAGATAGGCATTTTCGCCCTTCGCGTAGAGCGAGGCGACGTAGGAGAGCGCGGGCTCGCCGTTTAGCTTGCGATCCAAGCAGACGTGATAAATTTTGTCCAAAATGCCGTACGGGCTTTTTTCTGTGGAGTTTTCGAGCGTGGAATTTTGCGCGGCGGCGTCTAAATTTTGCTCGCTGCGCTCTGCGGCGGAATTTGTGAACGCGGAATTCATCGCAGTGGGGCTTTGCATTGCGGAGCTCTGATTGCTGCAGGAGGTAGTAGAATTTTTGGGCGTTAAATTCTGCAAGTCGTCGCAGGAAGCGGAATTTTGCCCTGTGCGGGAATTCCTGGAATTTTTCTGCGCGAGAGAGGTTGCAGAGCCGTGCTCTGCAAAATTTATCGCGCCGCAAGTGCTCGGGTTCTGGATATTTTCGCCGCATTTTTGCGGCGAAATCTCTTTGAAAAAACAGCTTCGCGCGCCCGTGTGGCAGGCGGATCCGCCGCATTGCTCGACTTTAAGCAGCAGCGCGTCGTTGTCGCAGTCCAAAAAGGCGGATTTTACGAGTTGAACGTGACCGCTGCTCTCGCCCTTTTTCCAGATGCGCCCCTTGCTGCGCGAAAAGTAGTGTGCGTAGCCCGTTTGCAGCGTCAGGCTTAGCGCCTCCTCGTTCATATACGCGAGCATCAAAACCGCGCCGTCGCCCGCGTCCTGCACGATCGCGGGGAGCAGCCCGCCTAATTTTTGCCAATCTACCTTCATCTTTGATCCTTAGTTTGCGAAGTCGCGCGCCCTGAATTTAGCCGCTGCACGCGGAATTTGAGTTATTGAAATTTACGAAGCGGCGCGCCTAGCTAGTAAATTTAAAGAGTAAACCCGGCGGCTAAATTTTAAGCGGCCGCTGGGTTTAAGCTGCGACGAGCGCGAGTTCTGCTCGTCACGAGCTTTTGCGCTCGCCGCTAAGATTAACTTGCGAAATCGCGAGTTAATCTTATGTGCCCGGAGCAGGCTTGTTTCAAATCTCGCTATTAAATTTAGTTCGCGAAATCGGGGCGCATAGCCGCATGAAATTTTAATTTTCCCGCTCGATGGCGCTTTGCTTTGCCTTGTCTTTCGTATCGACCCAGATATTAGGCACCGCGCCGCCCGGCGTTAGGAAAATTTTCGCGTCGCTGTTTTCGCGCAACGCCTCGTTAAATTTAGCCTGCGTCTCGATCTGCTTGAGGCTTAAAAGATTTGCATCCAAGCTCTTTGCGACCTCTTTGTTGGCGTAAGCTTGCGCGTCGGCTTCGATCTTGGCGGCATCGGCGCGACCTTGAGCCTCGATTTTGACGGCGTCTGCGTTACCTTTGGCAAGAGCAGCCTTTTTAAGTGCCTCTTGATTTGCGCGCTCGACCTCGTATTTGGTGCGCTCAGCCTCCTGTTTGGCGATCTGCACGCTCTCGATCTGCTCCTTTACCTTCGCCGGCAGGATGATCTCGCGAAGCTGCACGGCTAGCAGATCTACGGGCGAATTCGGCAGTGCTTCGATATTTTTGCGGATGCCGTCGTCGATCGATTTGGCGATCTCGTCGCGTTTGGTAGGCAGCTCCTCGGCGGCATAGTTACCGATGACGCTGCGCACGACGTCCTTTACGCGCGGATCGATGATCTTATCCTCCCACAAAAAGCCCCATTCGGCGATCGTGTTGGGCGCCGTGGCTTCATTGAGCCTGTATTGCACGGTGATGTCGATGCTGACGGGCAAATTTCGCGAGTCTAGCACCGAAAGCGAGTTTTTACTGATGATACCACCCGCGGTGCCGCTTTTAGTAGCGATACCCGCGCTCATATCTTCGCTGCTGGTGTAGTTGATGATACGTGTGCGAGTATCTACGACGAATACGTCCTGTATGAACGGCACAAAAAAATGAAGTCCCGCGCCAAGAGGCGTCGGATCGTATTTGCCTAAATTTGACTTGATCCCCACTTCGCCGGATTGGATCGTGACGAAGGGTTTTGAGATCACGAGCAGCGCAATTATCGCGATTATTGCGTAAATCACGCCACTAAACTTGCCCATTCCTCCAAAATTAGGAATTTTAAAATTTAAATTCCCGCCTTTTTTGTCGCCATTTTTCTTATTAAAATAATCATTCAAATCCGCAGGCATGCGCGTCCTTATTTAACGTAAGTGAGCCAGTGCTCAAATTTTGGGTCTTTGCCCGTGACGGCGGCGAAATACGCCTTTTGCAAGCGGCTAGTGACCTCGCCCATTTCGCCCTTGCCGATGATCCTACCGTCGATGTTGCTAATCGGCGTGACCTCCGCGGCGGTGCCGGTGAAAAACGCCTCATCCGCGGCATAGAGCTGATCGCGAGCTATGCGTTCTCTGCGGACTTCGTAGCCCAGGCTACGCGCGATTTCGATGACCGAGTTTTGAGTGATGCTCTCTAGGCTGGTGTCGTTCGGCGGAGTGATGATGACGCCCTCTTTTACGATAAATAGGCACTCGCCAGGGCCCTCCGCGACGAAGCCCTGCGGATCGAGCAGTATCGCCTCATCGTATCCCGCATCGACCGCCTCAAAATTTGCCATCTGCGAGTTGAAATAATTCGCGCTTGCTTTGGCTTTTGCCATCATCGAAAATTGCGCCGGCTTTATCCACGATGAAATTTTGGCTTTGATGCCCTTGCGTAGCGCCTCTTCGCCCATATACGCGCCCCATTGCCACGCTGCGACGATGACGTTTACTGAGCAGTTCGTAGACGAAACGCCCATCGAGCCGTAGCCGAAGTACGCAAGTGGGCGGATATAAACGGTCTGATTGAAGCGATTTTTTGCGACGACGTCGATCTGAGCCTGACGAAGCTGTTCGAAGTTAAACGGAAGCTTGATTAGGCAGAGTTTTGCCGAAATTTCAAGCCTGCGAGTGTGCTCGTCCAAGCGGAAAATCGCGTAGCCTTTGTCGGTTTTATAAGCGCGTACGCCTTCAAATACGGCGTTTCCATAGTGCAAAGAGTGCGTCAAAACGTGAGTAGTGGCCTCCGCCCATGGGATTAGCTTGCCGTCTTTCCAGATGAGCTCGGCCTCTTGAATTTGTGCCATTTCTTGATCCTTTGATGAAATTTAATCCGTAATTCTAGCTAAAAGAATATTAATTTCTAAGAAATTCTACCTGCGGGGATTCGGTACGGTAGGCGAAACTTCGCCCACAAAATTTAAGGCGATTTGCATCGCTAAATTTTGCTTTTTAAAATTTCGTGATGCATGGCTTTGTACCGATAAAATTCCGCGTCGTTTGATCGGCGCGCTAAATTTATACGGGTACGGCGGGAAAAGGCACGGCGAGGGTAGAATTCCATCCGCCATATCTATGTAGCGGATAAAATTTTACCAGAGTAATAGCCGTGAATAAATTCCGCGCTCGTGCTGTAGAATAGAATTTTACAGGTAAAATTTCAAAAGCAAATTTTATCGCGATGCTTCGTAGGATTAGCAAATTTGCCCTGCCGAAAGCTAAATTTAGCCGCAGAATTTCAGGCTTTTTGATCCAAGCCCGTCTCTTAAAATTCTACGAATGAAAGCCCGATGCCGATCTTATTGACGCTGCGTTTATAATCCGCGAGGCTTTCGCCGTAGCCATTGAAGTAGCGCAGATAGCCGTAAAATCCGCTATTAAAGATCGGGAAGCTGTAGTTTAGCTCGATCGCGCCGCGGTTACTGCCGTCAAAATGCAGGTTGTTTCGCCACAGAGCGCTAAGTCGTTGTTTGCCGAAGGTGTATGACGCGCGCAGATCGCCGTAGCCCATATAATCCGCGATGTCCTCGTTCGTGCGGTCCAGCCAAAAGGCATACCAGGCTCTGGGCGTGATCGAAAATCCGTCCGCGCTCCACGTGCTTTGCGCGTAGAGCCTATTCCATGAGCGCGATTCCTCGCCGCCCTTGCCGTTTGACTCGTGCATGGCGCCTATCTTTAGCTCGTCCGCAAACGGCACCGGCGCGCTAACGTAGAGCTCGGGACGATAGTTACTCTCGCGAAAAGGGGCGCTATCCTGCGTGATCTGCCACCAGGAATTTTGCGCGTAAGCGAATGAAATTTTCTCTCCAAGTCCCAGCGCGTCGTAGGCAATCGGGCGCTCGAAGCTAAACTCAAAATGCAGCTCATCCGCCTTACGATCGGGTTTTTTGCTAAAATCGTGGGTAAAAAGCATATAGATCGGCTCGTAGTATTTAAGCCCCAAAAATCCAAAATTTCGGCCATTTTGCTCTCCTTGCGGCGTGGAATCCAGCGCGGCGGAATTTTGTGAGAGCGAGGCGGAATTAGATGATGCTAAATTTGACGCCGAGCCTGCGTCTGCGAAATTTGATACAGCGGAATTTGGCGCGCTGGATCTTGCCATGGCGGAATTTTGTGCTAAAAAATTTTGCGCCGCAGCAGAGCGTAAAACGGCGACATCATCGTGCGAAGCGCGGTTTTCTGCGGACGAGGTAGAATTTTCTGCGACTTTTCGGCGCGGTTTATCGCCTTTATCCGCCAGGCTTGCTGCGGCAATCTTTTTGTAATAGATCATCGCGTTTTTGTAATCGCCCTTGGCCTCGTATTCGCCAGCCTTTGCGTACAGCTCGGTCAGGTCTTGCGCGGCTAGACTCATGGCGCAAAGCGCGAGCGCTAAAGCTTTAAATTTCATCTACGCCCTTTAAATCGTTTTGATAATTTATATTTAAAAACTGCTCTTTGTTTTTGAAATTTAGTACTTTGGAATTTGCAGATCCGATGAGCGCGCCGATCTTATGCTCTCCTGCGTGGTAGAGCTCAAGCGCGCGCGGAGCGAGATCCGCGTCAAAAAATCCGCACAGGCTGTGTCTATGCGCTTCGTCGCCCGCCACGCAAATTTGCCCCTCCTGCTCGCTAAGAGCGCGAATAGTGGAAATTTCTACAAAGGGCATGTCGGCTGGGATGATAAAAATGCGCTCGCCGCTAAAGGGCTTTAGCGCCGAATACAGCGCGCCCATCGGTGAAAATTCCTCAAATTCGTCGTAGATCATAGGAAGCGGAGGGTTAAATTTAGAGCTTTTGGCGCAGGCGAAAATCCGCTCAAACTCGCCTCTTAAGCGCAAAAAAAGAAAGTGCGTCATGCTGGGATGCCCGCGAAATGGAAACAGCGTTTTATCGCTGCCGAAACGCGAGCTTTTGCCGCCGCAGAGAATGACGCAGGTTTTCATCGAAATTTCACCGGCTTTCATCGATTTTATCGCGGCGAAATTTTAAATTTGAAAGTAAAATTTGAAAGAAGCGCAGGCATATCAGTCTTTTTGCATATATTTGGCTTTGCCAAGGGCGTTGTTTGCGATGAATTGATAAAGGCTCGGCGCCTGAAGCTTGGCTAACTCGGGGTATTTGGCTTTAAGCGTCTTCCAGATGTCGTAGACGCGCATACCGCTTGCGTAAAGCTTCATAATCTCGCTAAAATGCGGATCATAAAGGCTCGGCTTTTTATACAACGAGAGTTTGCGGTCGGTATCCAGCACCGCGTTTGCCTCGATAAAAGCGGCTAAATCGCGCTCGCTTACTTTAGCAAAATCCTTTTCGTAATGAGCTTTCATATATTTTAAAATTTCTTTATTGCTAACGCCTTGGAAGTGCATTTTTTTGATCTCAAAGCGATATGCGTATAAGAAATCTTCGCTTTTTTGGGCGATTGCGCGAAGTCTTGTTTTTTCATCTTTGAACGTCACGGAGATAAAGTGCGTAAGCCCGGGCGCAGTAACGGCGTTTTTGAACGCTTCGTCCTCCTCGCCGATCTTTTTTAAGATCGCCTTGACGGTGTAGCCCTCGGCAATAAGGTTTGAAATTTTATCTTTATAAGGTTTGTAGTCGAATCGCACGCGCCTAAAGCCCGTCTCGACGCTGATTTTTTTGTAGATCCTCGCATGCTCTCTAGATGTAAAATACCTCGATTTCAGCCCTTTGCGGAGTTGTTCGGCAACCGCGGTAAAATCGTCATAATCGGCGATAGACGCGATTAATTCCTTTTCGTTTACGACCCTGCCGTTAACGACCGCGATGGTAATGACCTTCATATTTTCTCCTTTGATTGGGCACAATTCTAACTTAAAACTATAAACTCAAATTTAATTATTTATTATCAAGGATTGCGGAGGATTTGTGTTCGCGAGGTAGAATTTTACGCGCTAAGATTTAGTATTTTGATTGATTTTATATCTTTTTTGCGCTTGTTCTCATGCCACTTTTTTATACCTTTTTGCATAAAGATGAAGCGAGCTTGCAAAGATAAATTTTACCCGCAAACTTTAACTAAATTGCCCGCACAAATTAGCTTTTTCTAAACGAAAAAAGCTTTTTGATCTTTGTAAGTCCTAGCTTCATGCCGCTATATTTCATCATCTTAGCCATATTTACCCACATTTCACGCTCGTAGCACGGATGCGGGCAGTGGTGACAACGCGGTTTTTCGATATGTGGGCAGGCGCCTAGTCGCGCGTAGGCATAGCGTAGCATCCGCTCGCAGTCACTACAGAGATGAAAGTGCGTTTGCACAAGCCCCTTATCGTCTTTGTAGTCATGAAGCACGGCGCCATCTTTTTTAGGCGCATCCGCATGCTTGCCATCGCAGTAAATTTGAATAAATTTCGTCACCGTGTTTACTTCGTAAATAAATTTTTCGCTCGTCATATTTGATCCTTTGGGCGGATTTTATCTAAAAGAGACAAAAATACTCTTGAGCGCGCTCAAGCTAAAATTTATAGAATTTTAAAATTCCGCGGAATTTCGCTTTATCTTTCGACCTTGTTGCTTAATAGAGTCGCGATGAAACGTGTTTTGTCGTTTGAGGCAAGCGCGATTTGCAAGCTCATCGTAAGCGGCACAGCCAAAAATAGCCCGCCGATACCAAGCACAAAGCCCCACAACAGTAGCCCTGCAAGCACGCTGATCGTTGAAAGCCCAAGTCCTTGTCCTAAAAATCGTGGCTCGATGATATTTCCGATCGCTACGTTTACGACCAAATAGATTGCGATAGTCCAGATGCTAGAGCTTATATCCATCGTAGCTAGCGTCACGAAAAGCGTCGGAAAGACCGCTACGATCGAGCCAATGGTGGGGATGAAATTTAGCACGAAAGCTAAAATCCCCCACAGCGCGGCATATGGAACACCAAGAGCCCACAGCCCAAGTCCGATGAGCGCACCGGTGCAAGCTGAAGCGATAGTTTTAATTAGCAGATATTTTTTGAGGCTGGAGGCAAATTTCTTCACGAAAGTGTGCATAGCGCGGCTACTTTGCGAAAAATAGCGGATTTTTTCGTCGATCACGGAGCTTTCAAAGACCATAAATGAAACCATTATAAAAATGAAAAATCCCGTCGAGACTATCGAGCCTGTTTTGCGCAGTAGTGCAGATAGCTGCGCGGCAGCTTCGCTCGGATCGATGCCTAGGCTTGCGGCGTTAAGCTCTATGCCGAAGCGAGAGAGCTTCGCACTCACGCCTCCTAGCACCTCTTCAAATTTTGCTTGAAGCTCGGGCAGGCGCGCTGAAAATTCTTTGATCGCATCGAAGATGACCGCACCGAAAAACACTATAATCGCCACGAAAGCGAAAGTAATGATGAGGAAGCTAAAAACACGCCCGACGCGGATCTTTTGGACATAAAGTACCAGCGGCGAGACGAGCACTGTGATGAAAATAGCTAGCAAAAATGGCACGACGATAGCCTGCGCAGCTTTAAGACCAGCCAGGATGATTACGACGCAGGCAACCGACATCAAGGACATTTGAAGCTTCAAGAATTCTCCTAAATTTGACATTTTCGCAGAGCTTTTACGCGAAATTTTGGTGAAAGGATTTTAACTAAAATTCTATAAATTTTAAGACGGAATTTTAAAATTTCATCGCAAAATTCTAAGATACGCGCAAATTCTTAGCGGGCGCAAGAAAAGTTAGAATTTTTTGCTAAAATTTTGCGAAATTTACATAAGCAGGATTAAAAATGAATCTTCCCAAACAGCTTTTAGACCGCTACGGCGCCGAGCGTCAAAGCGCGGGTGAGGCACAGCGGACGGCGAATGAGATCGCCTTTGCACCGGTGGTCTTTCAAGTCTCGCGACTGATGAAAAAATTTGGAATTTTAAGCGCGCTTAATGAGGCGCGGGACGGACTAAGTATAGAAGAGATCGCGAAGAAGACCTCACTTAGCGAATATGCCGTAAAGCTGCTTTTGGAAAGCTCGCTTAGCATCGGCACGGTGCTGCTGTGCGGCGAGAAATTTCGTCTCAGTAAGGCGGGGTATTTTCTACTCACCGACGAGATGGTGGACGTGGATATGGACTTCATCCACGACGTGTGCTATAAGGGGCTCTTTAGGCTCGAAGAGACGCTAAAATCGGGCAAACCCGAGGGGCTAAAGGTCTTTGGGCAGTGGGCTACGATCTATGAGGCGCTTTCGCATCTGCCGCCGCACGTGCGCAAAAGCTGGCTCGCGTTTGATCATTTTTATTCGGATTTGGCGTTTGAGCCCGCGCTAAAGATCATTTTCTCGCGCAAGACGGATAAAATTTTAGACGTAGGCGGCAATACGGGGCGCTTTGCTAAGCGGTGCGTAGGCTACGACGAAAATGTGCGCGTGACGATAATGGATCTTGCGGGGCAGATCGCGCTGATGAAAGACGCCGTCGCAGGCGCGCAGGGCGCAGAGCGCATAGAGGGGCTTGCGGCCGATCTGCTGGATCCCGCCACGCGCTTTCCGCGCGGCTTTGATGCGATCTGGCTCAGTCAGTTTTTGGACTGCTTTGCGGAGGAGCAGATCGTAAGCATCCTCGCGCGCGCGGCGGAGTCGATGAGCGAGCAGGCGCGGCTTTATATTTTGGAGCCGTTTTGGGACAGGCAGCGCTACGAAACCGCCGCGTATAGCATGACGCAGATCAGCGTGTATTTCGCCGCGATGGCAAACGGCAATAGCAAAATTTATCACTCGGACGATATGGTTAAATTTGCGCAGCGCGCAGGGCTTAAAATTTCGCAAATTCACGACGGGCTGGGCGTCGGACACACGCTGCTGTGCTGCGAAAGGGTTCGATGATGGACGCGCGAAGCCTAAGCGCGCGGCTAAATAAGCCGATTAAAATTTTACTAGTGCTACTTGGAATCGGAATTTTGGCAAACGTAGCGATGGAATTTTATGCAGAGAAACAACGCGGCGAGCTAGAGCGAAATTTCTGCGAAAGCAAGCAGGTGCGAGATGCGCTAGCGCGGATAAACGAGGGCGCGCCGCGCAGGATCGACGATGCTACGATTTTAAAAGGCGCCGCATGCGAAGAGGGTAGCTTCATATACGATTACGCGCTAAATAGCTCGTCAAATTTAGACCTCAGCGCGCTGGACGCGGGCGATACGGAAATTTTAAAAGAGATGCTGTTTGCCAAGGCGAAGACCAGTTTTTGTAGCACGGAATTTTCGCAACGCCTGCGGGAGCTCGGCAAAACGATGGTATTAAATTACGAAATAGAGGGCTTGCCGCCGATACAGCTAAAGCTTGATAAAAATAGCTGCGAACGTGAATTTTAAAACCCAAGTGAGGCATTTGATTAGCCGCTTTTTGTGTGACGGCGCGTTGGCGGCTGGCACCCTGTAAGCTTGTGAACAGGCTCATGCTTTACGCAGAATTTTATGTGAGCAGGTTGCGAACGAAATTTAGTAAGATTTCACCGCAGCAGGTGCAGCGTAGTAATAAATCCTAAAATTTTGACTCAAAATCTATGATGCTATTTCAAATAAAATTCCGCGCAAATTATAGAATTTCGCGTTAAAGCTTTACGCAGTGTTTGCGTTGCCGCATAGATATAATTCCACGTGAAATAGTGAAATTTTAATGAAAAACGCCACTGGCAGAACCTGATGCATTAGATCGCGGCTTAAAAAGGACTCGGCGCGTTTTAGCGCTTTGTGGCGACGAAATACACGCTGATATTCGCCATGCTATACGCAGCGACGTGTTAAAAGTCAAGCAGAGATTTTAACATGTTACTTTTGCGCAGGAGAAATCAAAAGCGAAGCGGATAAATTTTAAACGGATGCTGCGCGGGCGAGCAGGCAAAGGCTCACGCCGCGCTAAATTTTAAATCCCGCACAAGCGCTACTTGCAGTCGCTAGGCTTAAATTCTACCCTTATAAATTCTTCGCCACTTTTTATCTTATAGCTCCATATCGCGCTGTTTATTAACGGATGCATTACTTTCATCTGGTTGCAAAAAATTTGCTTATTTTGGCTATCTATGACATTTTGTATCACGGTTTTTTGATCATTTCCGACACTGTCAAATTTCATCCCCATGCCGTCATTTAGCTCGTAGTTGTAGATAAAGCTGCCATCTTTGCACTCAGCACCCGTTAATGTGGTAATCTCGTCGACTCGCATCGGCGCACTCTTATTGATACCTTCCACGGCGGCTTTGAGTTGGACATTATCGCAGCTTGGTGCCGCAAAAAGCGCCGCGAAAACAAACGGAAGCAATAAAACTTTTTCATAATTCTCTCCTTAAAAAATTTAGTAACGATATAAAAATTAATATTAATCGGTGCTTTAAATTTAGGACGAATTTTTGGTGCTGCGAATATGGAATTTTATGCAAGCGTAGCAGCGAACGCGAAAAGTTTATTTGCGGAGCTTAGCCCTAAAAAACGTAATTAGGCAGTATGTCAAAGTGCGGAATTTATTGGCTCGCCGCACTTAAATATGGGCTGCTGAGTTAAATTTCATAGTGCATTTTACGGAATTTACCCAGCTTGCGGGATTAAATTTGATGCCTAGAGCGCTGGCAAACTTGGTATCAAAAGGATTTAATGCCGCAAGTGGGATAAATCTTACAAGCAAGCGCGCATTTGAGTATTTTAAAGCCATGTTAATTATATCGCTAGATAGAGCTTAGGCGCGACGATCCGCAAGCGCGTGCCGTAAGATCGCCGCGACAAATTTTACCACAAGATGGCGGGCAAAAATAAGCGACTAGATGCCCGCCTCACCACAAAAAGGCGTAAGCGCGATTAGTTATCGTTGATTACGTCCAAAATTTCTCTAGCGTGCACAGCGTAGTCGTTCGCCATCGATTTTTGAAAGATCCCGCCGATCTGCGCGTATGAGCCCTGACCGCCGCCAAAAAACTCCTCCTCGCCGAAGTTGCGCTCGTTTACGGCGATATTTTGGTTGTAGATCGGCTTTCCGTTTTTAAACATTTTTAGACGTAGATTGTAGCGCACATAGGGCTTTGCCGAAACATCGATGCCGTCGGAGCTGTAAAAGCCAAAGCCGAATGAGCTAAGCTCGGGTGCGATGACGAGCCCTTTGCCTTGCAGCGCTTTTTCGTCGTCGGTGACGCTCACGCGCCTTAGGTAGGTGCCAAAGAAGCGCTTTGCCTCGCCTGCGACGAACTCGCCGACATCGATTTTAAGCTCATCGTCTCTGCCTAACTTCGAGCTTGCGGCGTAGCTTTTCGTCCCCATTAGCTCGCCAGGGATGTAAATGAGCGCGCTTTGTATGGCGTTAGTCGCGCTTATAGTGTCGTCAAACGGCGCTACATCGGCGTTTTGATTAAACTGCGCTTCATATGCGCAACCGCTAAAAAGCGCGCAAACTATTGCGGCTAGAAATAAATTTTTCATTGTTTGCTCCGTGTAAAAATTTTTGTAATTCTACCCCGCGGGTCTAAATTTTACGCTGAAACGGGCGGAATCGCTCTTTAATCCAAGCTAAAAAACCGCCTAAGCTTACGCTTAAACGTATCTTTTGGAATTTGCGTATCGCTAAAATCATCGTTCCAAATTTCGTTTTTATCGGTAAACAAGCCTTTATTCTGCGCCTGCGGCATAAAGACCACTTTATCCGCAACTTGGACGCCTTTTTGCTTAAAATACTCTAGTATCTCATCCAGATCTCGCCTAGAATATATATTTATAAGGAAGTAATTTCTATTTTTGAACCTTAGCACGATATTTTTGCGGATTAAGCCCAAAGACTCATCCGCTCTTATCAGCATATAAATTTTAAACGGCAAGATGAACAATATGAAATTTATCGTATGATATAAAAACAATATAACCTTTCCTATGTGTACCCCTATGGACGACTTTTTATACAGCTCGTATGACGAAAAATAGTGAAATCTTCCGTAACTATCATATAGCTCTGATATAATGCAAAAACTTACCTTATCTATATCGCAGGCATCGCAAATTTTTATTACTTCCTCTTTCTTGACAAAATAAAAATCATTTAGCGCCTGATTTAGCGATCCGGGCTTATCGTCGAAAGCATTTATATAGCTGATTTTATTATTTTCCAATAAAAAATACGCGGGACTGCCCTTTCTTTTAATAGGCCAAAGTAATGTAGCCGGCAACAATAAAAAGACCACTACGATAAACATAACTAAATCGGCACTAAAATGAGTGTAAAATTTCAAGTTTAACGGAGTAACTTCTAAATTGAATATTTTATATAAGCAACCGAGTGAAAGAAAAAGAACGATATTGTTTTGAAAGTAAACCGCCCTATCTATGATTTTGATCGGCTCTTTGTCGTAATCCCTCATAAAATTCCTTTTTGGTATGATTTTTGACGAAGCGCATTTTATCACCGCCTCGCTTTCGACGCGTTTAAGAGCGTAGGATATTTGCGGAGGCGCTTGCGGCGAGTTGTAACGAGCGGCGGCTGTCTCAGCCAAGCGGGCGCTAGCGGTTTATCTGCGACCGCTTCAATAACTGCTTTAAGCGCCTAGCAATCTCATCTGCGATTGCTGTGAGTAGAATTTTGCTCGAAACCTAACCCCACAATCTCGCCGCAAAATACTCTCGCAGCATTCGCCTTTACGCTTCGTTTACGTTTAGCCGTAGCCAAACTACCCCGCGGGTCTAAATTTTACGCTGAAAACCGAAAAATTTCACGCCTTAATGTCGTAGCTGAAATTTTTCAAAAAATATATACGTAAAGCTTCGCGCTCGGCGCGGCTGGGACGGATGCAAAAAAATACCGCCGCGCCCGTATCGTCCTTGCCGCGCAGTAGCAGGCAGTCGCGTAGTCGTAGCCCCGCTCGTCCGTCTAGCCTTCGCGCGACGACGAGCTTTGAAGCGATCAAAATCGCAAAAATGCCTGCCGCTGCATAGATCGCAGCTTCGACAAAGCCGAATTTGATCGTCAAAAACACGCCCGCGACGTATGCGAAAAGAAGCAAGAATTTTAAAATTTCTTGCAGTTTTAAAAACCGCTCGTAGCTTATAAACGGCACGCGAAACGTCCGCACGAAGCCAAACGACGGCTCTATCAGATCGACGCATCCAAGCATAAGATCGTATTTGTCTAGCCCTCTGCGAAAGGATATTTTAAGCTCGTCAAATTCCACGCGCGCCGCCTCTTTGCTACCGCTTCGCAGATAAAGTAACGCTAAAAACATAAAAACGATCGTCAGGCTGGGCTTGGCTCGCTGCGAGCGTAGCGGGCTGTCCGTGTAAAACAGCTCCCCCGATCCGCCGATGTCCAAAGAGATAAAAATGCAAAAAAACGCAAGGATAGAGGCGGAGAAAATTTTATAAAATGTATCGTCGCAGATGAGGCTGAATTCGGGCTTTTGCATTAGTTTTTGTATAGCGGCGCGTCGGTGATTTTAAATCTAAATTTATTGCCCGCGCCGATAAATTTCATGAAGCTCGCTACGTCAAATCCCTGCTGCGGCGCGCTTAGCGGCGGCTTGGCAAGGATCTCGAAGCTAAGACCTGCGTAGTTGAAAAACTTGCCGCAGCGCCGAAAGCCGTGCCTGCCGTAGAATTCTATACGGCGCAGGCGCTGCGCGAGATTGGGCGCGTCCTCGTGCGGAGGCTCGACGTCAAGGACGATTTGCGTGCTTGGATTTTGCTCGGCAATGAGCGCGAGCAGCCTTGAGCCGATCCCTAGTCCGCGAAATTTCGCATCGATGCCAAGGTAGGCCACGTAAAAAATCTCGCTTTCTCCGCCGCTTGAAATTCCGCTCTCATCGTAGCGCGAAATTTCGCTTTCTGCGGTGATCGATGAAATTTTGCTCTCCGCGGCATTTAATGAAATTTCATCCCTTCCGGCGCTTGATAAAATTTTGCCGCCCGCACCGCAAATCAAACGGTCCTCGTCGATCGGAATTTTGCTATCTGCGCCCACATTTAAAATTTCATCGCCGCTAAAAGACTGCGCTTTTTGGCCCGGGTTTTTGCCGCTAGCAACGCTAAAAAATTTTGCTTCTGAAAATTCCGCTTTATCGCTTGGGATTTCATCCTCTGCGCCTTCAAATTCCGCGCCGCTATGGGCTTTGGATCTTAAAATTTTATCCGCATTGAGGCGAGGCGGCGGCTGTTTGTGGTGCGAAACCACACGCTTATAGGTTTGCTCGGTTCTATAGACGAAAAAGCCCACCAGCTCCTCGCCGCTTAAATTTGGCGCCGCCGCATTGGAATTTTCGCCTGTCGCTGCGCGATGTTTATTTGCCGCGCCGCTAGCGCTTAGGGCGCTAAAATCCTCGAATATCGCCGCGATTTCGAGCTGTCCTTTACGCGACATTTTTAAGAAATTTTTTATGCTGATACGCTCGATTTCGGGGAACGCCGCGACGTTGATCGCCTCTATGCGCGCGATCAGCGCCGAGTCCTTGCCGATACGCTCAAGTCTCATTTTGCCCTCCTTGTCGCGATAGACCTACCGCGTAAATTTAAAATTTGTCCGCCTCGCTCGTGGGAATTTCATCGCTCGACCCTTGAAATTTCATGAAATTTCGCAAAATTTCGCCGCGCCGCTCGTCTAAATTTAATCCTCGCCGTAAATTCGCTTTAAATTCCCCAGCGTTGCGCTCGCGTTTAGCAGCAGCGCATCGGCGATCGCCAGCCGCGCCATTGCGGTGGCTACGACGCTGCCTCGCACGGCGATACACGGATCGTGTCGCCCGCGCAGCTCGCAGACCGCGTCTGCGCCGCACACGTCGACGCTGCGCTGCGCCATAAAAATGCTCGGAGTGGGCTTAAAATGCGTCGCAATCTCGATCGGCGCGCCGCTACTTATGCCGCCTAAGATCCCGCCCGCGTTGTTGCTAGCAAAGTCTGCGCCGATCTTGCCGCCGTTGGTGCGGATCAAATTTTTGCTAGCGTGCATAAAATCGTTGTTTTCACTGCCTTTTAGCGTGCTTGCCCTCACTCCGGCGCCGATCTGCACGGCCTTTACACCGTTTATGCCCATCAGCGCGCCTGCAAGCGCCGCATCCAGCTTACCATACAGCGGCTCGCCGAGCCCAGCAGGCACGCCCGTAATGCGCGTCAGCACGCAGCCGCCGATACTATCGCCCGCATTTTTGACGCTTAGAATTAACTCCTTTTGCGCGCCCTCTACGGCGGGATCGAGCGCGAAAATTTCGCTGTTTTGTGCAAAGCCGAAGTCTAAATTTCCCGCGTAAATTTCGCCCACGCCATAAATTCCGCTTTCTACGGAAATTTTAAAGTGATCCAGCAAGATTTGCGCAAACGCTCCCGCGGCCACGCGTACGGCGGTTTCGCGCGCGCTTGCCCGCCCGCCGCCTCGGTAATCGCGCAGTCCGTATTTGGCAAAATATGTAAAATCGGCGTGTGCGGGGCGGAAAACATCCCTTAGATCTTCGTAGTCCTTCGAGTGCTGGTTTGCGTTGCGAATGATAAATCCAATCGGCGCGCCGGTGCTGCGGCCATCAAAAATTCCGCTTAAAATTTCGATCTCGTCGGCTTCTTTGCGCGGCGTAGCGTATTTACCGCCCGGTTTGCGGCGGTCAAGCTCGCTTTGTATATTTGAAATCTCGATCTCCACGCCCGCCGGAAAGCCGTCCAAAACGCCGCCGATCGCCGCGCCGTGGCTCTCGCCGAAGGTGCTAAGGCGCAATCTCTCGCCGAAGGTGTTCATAGCGCGCCTCCTTGATCGCCGCCGCTTTGTTTGTCCGTATCGCGTCCGTTTTGTTCGGCGTTTTTGTTTCGCTCGGGCGCGTAGGTTACGCTCGGCGTGCCGCCCGATGTGCCGGCGCGATCGCTCTTTTTGCCGCCTCTATTATTATGCTCGCTCTTTGCGCTGCCCCGCGCTCGTCCGTCGCCATTTCGCGAGCCTTTTTTGTCGTCCTGAGCGCGATTTACGCCGCTTTGTGCGTCGCCACATGCTGTTTGCTCGCCATTTTGCGCGTTAGCACCGTGCGAGGCGCCGTTTTGTAAAAGCTCGAGCGCGATTTGCGCGCATTTTTGCTCGGCCTCTTTTTTGCTCGCTCCCACGGCGGATGAGAGTCGCTTGCCGCCTACGAGCGCCGCCATTTCGAAGCTTTTTTTGTGATCGGGACCGCTCGAGCCTAAAAGGACGTATTCGGGCGTGACGCCGAATTTTGCCTGCGTGAGCTCTTGCAGCGCGGTTTTGTAGTCTTTAACGAGCTCGTTAAAGCTGATGCGCGGATAGAGGATTTCTAAAATTGCAGTCGCGATGCGGGCGGTGTTTTGCAGCCCGCTCTCAAGATAGACGGCGCCCATTATCGCCTCAAACGCGTCCGAAAGCAGCGATGGTTTCTCGCGTCCGCCGTTGCGCTCCTCGGACAGCGACATATTCAGGTTCTCGCCGATGCTCAAAAATTTTGCAAATTTAGAAAAGCTGCTTTCGTTCACGAGCGCGGCGCGCAGCTTGCTCAGATCGCCCTCATCGCTGCTAAATTTTTTGAAAAGATACTCGCCCACGATCAGATCCATTACCGCATCGCCTAAAAATTCCAGCCTCTCGTTATTGTGCCCGTTTTTGGCGCTTTTGTGCGTAAGAGCGATCTTGAGATGGGTTAAATTTTTAAATTTATAGCCCAGTTTTTCTTGTAATTTTTCTAAATTTTGCATTATCAACCTTTTTATAAAATTCTACGAAATCCGCGGCGGCTCACACGCAAACGACATCCGGTGCGAACAAAACCTACGCAAGCGAAACGAACGAGCGCAAGCACGGCACGCGCTAAATTTGCACTAACGTGGCGAATGAAACGCGCTAGCGCCAATCTGCAACGAATAAAATTTAAACGTGCCCGCTAATTCTAACGCAAACCGCGATAAGGCTCACTTGTCGCAAACGAAATCCGCACTAAAAACAGACCCGCCGAGAATATAAGTCGCACTAAAGCCTGCTCGCTGCTAACGAAATCTCCGCCGAAGCTCGTCCGCTCATAGACCCAATCCACGCACAAATAAGTGCGAGCTTGCGCGAACGACGCAAATGAATAGAGCGCACCGAAGCCCGATTGCGTAAGCAAACGCACTAAAACCGACTTTAGCGATAAAATTTACGCCGAAGCGGCTCTGCGTGCAAAGCAAACGCGGGTAAATCTATGCTTAATCCGCGCAACCGCAAGCTTCGCCGCAGAATTTTAGCCCTTTATCGCTTCCGCCGCCGCGCGAGCCATAGCGTCGCACTCCTCGTTTTGCGGATGACCCGCATGCCCCTTGACCCAAGAGGCCTTGATCTCGTGAGGCGCCGCCGCCGCAAGGTATCTGCGCCACAGATCCGCGTTTTTTTTGCCCTTAAAATCGGTAATGACCCACTTTGCGAGCCAGGAATTTATCGCTTTAACGACATATTCGCTATCGGTAAAAAGCTCGACGCGGCAGGGCTGCTTAAGCGCGCTAAGCCCCATTATAGCGGCGGTTAGCTCCATTTGATTATTAGTCGTCATCGCCTCTGCGCCGCTTGCCTTTTTTATCGCGTAGCCGTATTGCAAGATGTAAGCCCAGCCGCCCGCTCCAGGGTTTCCGAGGCAGCTACCGTCGCTAAAAAGTTTGACCGATTTCACCGGTTTTCTCCGAAATTTGCGCTCTAATCTCCATGCTACCTAGCTCGTAGCAGACCGGGCAGCGGTGCGAAAAAAGTCCCACCGAGCTTTTGCACTTCGCGCAGGTGTAGCTAAAGCTAAGCCCGGCGTCCTCAAAGCCCGCGTCTTTCATAGCCATAAGCGCGTTGATCTCAAAAATTTTACTCGCGCTCTGCGGCTTTTGATCGCTTTTTCCAAGCGCGTAAAAAAGCGCGTTGTACTCCGCATCCTGCGTATTTACCGCCGCAGGGAAATCATAGATCAGATCGATCGCCTGCTCGATCGGCGGGAAGCGGTCAAAGCCCTCCATGGGCTCTTTATTTTTGATAAAAAGCTCCATACAAAATCGTCCCGCGCCTTTGAAGTTTAGCTTCGAAATTTTAGCGATCTTCTTGTTAAACGGCGTATTAGCGTCGTTTGCGATAATTTGCGCGCGCTCAAACTGGCTTTGAGTATATACTTCGGCGTCCTGCTCGCGCAGCGCGTCAAGCACCTCAAGTGCCTCATTAAAGCGTTTCAGCCGCTCGTAAATCACCGTAAGATGTGTAAGAGCCTCCTTGTTTCTCGGGCGCAGCTTCAGTGCCTGTAAAAACACCTCTTCGGCGCGCCCCAAAAAACCCGCTTTGAAATATACGATACCGAGATTGGTGAGGATAAACTCCCTCTGCACGCCGCCGCTAGCCTTACTTAGCGCGATTAGATAAATTTCTATCGCGCGCTCGAAGTCGCCGCTTTTGACGAAAGAGCTAGCTAAAATTCCAAGCGTCGGGATGTCTATTTGCGGGCTTGCTAAAAGCTGCCTGTGCTCGGTGCTAAGCGCGTCTAGGGTGTCAAATTTTTTGATAAAATTCTCTAAGCTCTGCCTCTCGTTCTTTTTAGAAAAAACTCCCCAAATGTAGCTTAGAATCGACACTAGCAAGATTATGCTTATTAGCATGATAAGCCCGAAAATCGGGTCGCGATCGTCTAAGAAAAAATTATCCAAATCAAACCTCGTCGCAAAAATAAAGGGCAATTATAGCAAAGTGCGGGTATAATTTCGCTTATGATTAAAAACGAAAGCATAGAAAATCTGCTGGCCACCGTAGATATCGTAGACGTCGTAGAAAAATATGTCCCGCTTAAGCGCAGCGGCGCAAATTTCGTAGGCGTCTGCCCCTTCCACGACGATTCGCACCCGAGCATGAGCGTGAGTTCCAAACTTGGAATTTTTCACTGCTTTTCATGCAAAGCGGGCGGCAACGCAATTAAATTTATCCAAGATTACGAAAAGATAAGCTTCCCGGAAGCGGTCGAAAAGCTTGCGGGGATGTATAATTTCGCGCTGCAATACACCGGCGCCAAAGTCCAGGAGCGCAGCGAAGAGAAGAAGGTGCTTGAGATTTTAAACGCCTATTACCAAAGCTGCCTTTATCAAAATCCTGTCGCCGTGAAGTACCTGCACGATCGCGGACTGAGCGATCAAAGCATTCGCAAATTCGGCCTTGGCTACGCGGGGGCTAGTGCGCAGACGATCAGGGTTTTGCAAAACGAAGAAATTCCGCCGCAAGACGCGCTAAATGCGGGCGCGGTGAAGCAAAACGAGCGCGGGCTTTATGCTAGCTTCATCGAGCGGATTACCTTTCCGATCTACAATCACGCGAGCAAGCTTGTGGGCTTCGGCGGTCGTACGATAAGCGATAACCCCGCCAAATACGTCAATTCGCCGCAGTGCGCGCTGTTTGATAAATCTAAAATTTTCTACGCATTCGACCTTGCGAAAAAAAGCGCGATCGCTAAAAAAACCCTCATCATCACCGAGGGCTACATGGACGTTATCATGCTTCATCAAGCGGGCATCGATAACGCCGTAGCGGTGCTCGGCACGGCGCTGACGCCTGCTCATCTGCCGCTTATAAAGCGCGCGGAGCTTAACGTCGTGCTTAGCTTCGACGGCGACGCTGCGGGCATCAATGCGGCGATAAAATCGGCGCGGCTTTTGTGCCTGAACAAGATAGATTCAAGCGTCGCTATAATCGGCGGCGGCGCCGATCCTGCGGATATGATCGCGGCGGGCAAGGTACGCGAGCTAGAGCAAATTTATGCTAGCGGCATGGAGAGCGGGGAATTTCTAATTCGACAGATCGCTAAAAAATACGACCTCGCCCGCCCCGTGCAAAAAGAGGCGGCGCTAAATGAGATCAAAGAATTTACCGCAGCGCTCGGCCCCGTGCTCGCCGAGTCCTATCAGAGCCTAGTGGCGCAAATTTTAAACGTCTCGCCCGGCTCGTTCAATCTCGCCGACGGCGGTAAAAATTTCGGCGCGGGCTTTGAGGGGCGAAATTTTAACGAGAGCGGGAGCTTCGGCTCTCGCGATTTCGGCTCTTACGGAGGGCACGGCGCAGACGGCAGGGGCTTAAACGGCGGAAATTTTATTCGCGCGCAAAACACGGCGCGCTACGAAAGCTCTGCGCCGCCTGCGGCTTCGGCGAGGCTCGGGCGGACGCTACTGCGCCGCAAGGAGATCGCAGAGCTTCAGATCATAAAATCGATGCTGCTTGATGGCGAGATGGCGGAGCTCGGGCTCGGCTGCTTGGAGCGGCGTGATTTTCGCATGCACGGCGATATTTTCGAGGCGTTTTTGGCTTTCTCTCGTAGCGGCGGGAATTTTAAAAATTTCATCGCGGGCAGTAATGCGGATAGTAATGCGAGCGAAAATTTTACCGCAGGCGGCGCGGGAGAAAATTTTATCCGTAGGGAGAGCGCAAATTTAAAAAGCGGCGAGAATTCTAGCAAGCAAAATTTTAACAGGCAAGCCTCCGCAGGCGTCATAAATTTGAAAGGCCCCTCCGCGCAGCAGGACGCAAATGGTGACTTGCAGCAAGGAACAAACGACATTTCAAGCCGTATCAAGAAGTGGGGCGGAAAGCGAGATTTGAATAACGACGCAAAGCAAGGCGAGAATTCCGCGATCGACAATGAAAAGCACGGCGAGAGTAAAGCCGCCGCTCAAAATATTCAAAACGCCGAAACCGAAGCCCTTGAAAATCTGCGTGCACTCGCACTGGACGATGAAATTTTGCCGATCGGCGGCGCGGCGCTTTTTAACGATGCGTGCAAAATTTTACGCCGCAACGCCCTGCAAGATCTGATGCAAAAGCTCAAAAACTCCGACGCGCCCGACAAGATCGAGCGGATCTTGGAGTATCAAAAAAAGATCAACCAACTCAAGTAAAGGAACGAAATGAAGGCATTGGCGCTCTTTAGCGGCGGGCTTGACTCTATGCTCGCGGTCAAACTCATCGTCTCGCAAGGCATCGAGGTGCTCGCGCTGAATATGGATATCGGATTTAGCGGCAAGGACGATAAGAGCGAGATCATGCGCCGCAGAGCCGCAGCCGCGGGGGCGGATTTTAAAAGCGTCGATATCAGAAGCGAATATCTGCGGCAGGTGCTTTTCGAGCCCAAATACGGCTACGGCAAGCACTTTAACCCCTGCATCGACTGCCACGGATATATGTTTAAGACCGCGCTTGCGATGCTGCAAAGTGAAGGGGCGAGCTTCATCATCACGGGCGAGGTGCTCGGACAGCGCCCGATGAGCCAACGCGCGCAGGCTCTAGCTCAGGTCGGCGGGCTTAGCGGCGATGAGGAGGGGCTGATCCTGCGTCCGCTATGCGCGAAGCTGCTGCCGCCTACGACGCCCGAGATCAAGGGCTGGGTCGATAGGGGCGCGCTGCTTGATATCAGCGGGCGCGGGCGCACTAGGCAGATGCAGCTCGCGGCGGAGTTCGGCTTTGAGGATTACGAAACGCCTGCGGGAGGCTGTCTGCTGACCGTGCAGAGCTTCAGCGAGCGGATCAAGGATGCGGTAAAATTTGAAAAGATCGAAACGCCCGCGGACGCTGAAATTTTAAAATTCGGACGCCATCTGCGCCTGCCTGAGGGCGCTAAGCTCATAATCGGGCGGGATGAGAGCGATAACAAAAAGCTTGCCGCAGTGCAAAATCCAAAATTTAGCGAGATAAAATTTAAAGACGATGTCGTGGGCGCGCTAAGCCTGCTAAGCAGAGGCGCGAGCGAGGCGGATAGAGAGCTTGCGGCGAGGCTGGCGCTAACATACGCCAAAACAGACGCCGCGCGCCGCTACCTCGTGCTCATAGACGGCGGCGAGCTGAGCACAAGCCCGTTTGAGAGCAAGGATGCCGCCCGCGAGTATTTTGTGTAAAATCTAAATCGCCATCCAGGTTGTATTTGATAGGCGTAAAAACGATACATAAGCGCAAGAAGCTGCGATAGCAGATACAAGAGTGAAATTTAAATGGCAACGCCCGAAATAGACCGAAAATACGCCAGGCTCAGAGTTAAATTTAACCGCCGCGAGCGCTAAATTTAAACGCAAAAGCGAGCAAATTTTATAGGCTCAAGGAGCGTTTATGGAGTATTTCAAACTGTTTTTCGTAAAGATCCCAGGCCGCGCCAGAGAGGACGACCATACGAGCGCGCACGATCAGATAATCGCGCCGCTACTGCAAAATGCGCTCGCCGCCTATGTCTATAACGGCCGCAAAGATAGCATCGTGGGGGCATTCGGCAGTGTGGAGCACCCGCTAAACTTAAGCGAGTTTAGTTTTCTCGTGCGCGAGCGGGGCAAATTTCGCCTCGATCTCTCGCGCGAATGCATAAATGGCGCCGAAATTTTTTGGAACGCTTGCAGTTTTAGGCGCGGCTCGGTCGTTGTTTTGCTTGATGGCGAGTTTGATATGGCGCCTATTTTACGCCGTTGCGCCGAGATAAGCATAGACGAAACGCCAAATATGGGCAACAGCCCAGCGGCGACCAAGCTTGCTAAGCGCGCGATGAGCGAGGGGCGGATCGCAGTGCTTTTTAGCGCGTCAAACGGGATAGAGTGGATGGATATCTACGCTCCTGAGGCGGTACAGGCTAAAATTTTAAAGCTTGCGGATGAGATAAATCCAAATTTAGATTAAAATTTGGCGCCAACCTCGACTTTCGGCGAGAAATTTAAAATTTAAAACCAAGTTCTGCGCTAAATTTCACGCAGGATAGGCATTACGCACCCATGTGCAGGCAGACAAAAGCGGAGGTCGCGAAAATACATCTCGCACCTATCGCCCTCTTCTTCTTGCCAAAAGACAAAACAAAATGATCGCCGTCAAAACCGCCGCGATTGCGGCGTAAATTTTACCCATGCCGCCGTAGCTTTTGGAGTTATCGCTTAAATACAGATTTATTATCGCACCGTTGTCTGTCGAAATTTCAAGCTTCGCACCCTTTGCGCCGTTTAGTTTTACGCGCAGCATATTTGCCGCGGGGCTTGAAATTTCGGGCTTATCCATAAAGGAGTAGCTGGTTTTATAGCTTTTCATCAAATCGTTGCAGTCTTTGGGGGCTACGAATATATCGTAAAACGCGCCGTTTTTCACGCTCAGATTTTCTCCGCCTTGCACGACGAAGTATCTAAATTTAGGCGCTTGCGTGATAAACTCCCACCGCAGCGTTTTTTGCTTCCCGCCCTGCTCGTAATTAAACTCTGCGCCGTATTTAGCGTCAAATTTAAAAACCTCTCTGCTGAAAAGCACGAACTGCCTATCGCTTAAAATGGCGTTAGGATCGGAGTTTTTATCTAAAATTTTAACGTTTTGAAGCTCCCTGCCGCCTTCGTAAATTTTAAAACTTTTCATCGCTACGGGCGGCTGGGCAGAATTAAACTCCACGCTTACAGGATTTGCGGTGATTTTGCACTCTGGCATGGGATCCGGAATTTCGTTGCTGAAAAATGCAAGCGCGGGCTCGTCGTTCGGGTAGTAAACGTAAGGGCGCGAGTTCAGCGCAGTAGCGCTTTTGAACTTATCCTCCCTCATCCGTAGCGTTTCGTTTTTACACATCCCCAGTAGAAATTTGCCGCTTCCTTCGTCGTTTAAATTTCG
Organism: uncultured Campylobacter sp.; assembly: GCF_938030815.1. Classification (GTDB taxonomy): domain Bacteria; phylum Campylobacterota; class Campylobacteria; order Campylobacterales; family Campylobacteraceae; genus Campylobacter_B. Next base: position 7,025 of record NZ_CALHII010000205.1, on the reverse strand, counting down.
TAAGCAAAAGGCGTTGAGGCGCGAATTTCCCATCTCAAAAACGTAGCTACTTTTTTTGCCGTGCTCAAAATAGCCGATGCCGATCTCATCCGAAGCGAAATCCAAAAATGCAAATCTATGGTAAATCGCGCTTAAAAGCCCGTCGATCGCGCTTTTTAGATTGCTTGAGTTATAGGATAAATTTTCCCGTACTGCGGCATTATAGCCTGCGTAAAAAGCGCGCTTTGACGGATTTTCGCCCGTAAAATTCGGTCTGCCCGGGCTCTCGTCGTGCGACATCGCCTCGTTTGCGACGACATATCTTGCGTGATTAAGCGCAGAGGTATTTAAAATTTCATTCTGCGAAAGCTGATTTAGCCCCGATTTTGCGCGCACATTGTTGATGTAGCTTAGTGGATCGTCGTAAAAGGAAAAGCCGCTCATCGCAACGAGCGGCTGTTTTAAATTTGAAGGGGCGTTTTCGCATGCGGCAAAAAGCGCGCAAATCGCCCCAAGACCCAGGAGCCTAAGCCGTAGGGCCCGCTTTAGCAAACTCGACCCCCTCTTTTACGTCCTCGTAGCGTTTGAAATTCTCTTCAAACATCTTTGCTAGCTTATCGCGCGTGATCTTATATTCCGCCGGGTGCGTCCATGTATTGATCGGATTTAGTAGCTTCGTCTCGACGCTCGCGAGCTCTTTTGGGATCGCGAGGTTAAATTTTTCGAAATTTTCAAATTCGCACTTTTTGATGCTACCGTCAAGGATCGCGTTTATGCACGCGCGCGTAGCTTTAATGCTCATTCGCTTGCCCACGCCGTACGCGCCGCCGCTCCAGCCCGTATTTACGAGATAGACGCTGACGTTGTGCTTGTCGATCTTTTCGCCTAGAAGCTTAGCGTAAACGGTCGGGTGCAGCGGCATAAACGGCTCGCCGAAGCACGCGCTAAATGTCGCCACAGGCTCTGTAATACCGCGCTCGGTGCCTGCGACTTTGGCCGTATAGCCGCTTAGGAAATAATACATCGCCTGCTCTTTGGTTAGTTTTGCGACCGGCGGCAAAACGCCGAACGCGTCGGCGGTTAGGAAGATGATGTTTTTCGGATGGCCGCCTGCGGAGCTTGGCTCGTAGTTATCGATATGATAGATCGGGTAGCTGACGCGGGTGTTTTCGGTCTTGCTGCCGTCTTTGTAGTCCACGACGCCAGCCTCGTTGGCGACCACGTTTTCAAGTAGCGCGTCGCGTTTGATCGCGGCGTAAATTTCAGGCTCGCTACTCGGGTCTAAATTTATGCACTTCGCGTAGCAGCCTCCCTCGAAGTTAAATATCCCCTCATCGTCCCAGCCGTGCTCATCATCGCCGATCAGCTTGCGGTTTGGATCGGTCGAGAGCGTCGTTTTGCCCGTACCGCTTAGGCCGAAAAATAGCGCCGTGTCGCCCTGCTTGCCCACGTTTGCCGAGCAGTGCATCGACATCTTGCCCGCAAGCGGCAGCCAGTAGTTCATCATCGAAAAAATTCCCTTTTTCATCTCGCCGCCGTACCACGTACCGCCGATAACCGCGACGTTTTCCTCTACGTTAAAGATAACGAAAACGTCGGAGTGCAGCCCGTCGCTCGCGTAATCTTCGTTTTTGCATTTGCACGCGTTGTAAACGACGAAATCGGGATGAAATTCCGCTAGCTCGCTTTCGCTTGGGCGGATGAACATATTTTTTACAAAATGCGCCTGCCACGCGACTTCGGTTACGAAACGCACGTTTTTGCGGCTGGATTTGCTAGCGCCGCAGTAGGCGTCTTGGATAAAGATTTCTTTGCCGCTTAGCTGGGCTTTGGCTTTGGCTAAAAGTTTATCGAAAAGCTCTTTTGAGATGGGCTGATTTACCTTGCCCCAGGCGATGTATTTTTGGCTCGGGTCCTGCTTTACGAAGTACTTATCCTTTGGGCTGCGACCCGTGAATATGCCCGTATCGACCATAAAAGTGCCGTTGCTTGACACGCGCCCTTCATTCATCGCCTTTTCAAGCTCGAAAAGCTCGTCGTAGCTTAGGTTGTGGTTGATTTTTTTGATATTTTTAAGACCTAGTTTATCCAGATCGTTCGGAGTTGTCATTTTGCATCCTTTTTAAATTAAATTTTGATAAAAGATTGCGCTATTATAGCTTAAAATTTAGGTGAGCTCGCTTAAGCGCCGAGGATGATCGCCATGAAATTTAGGCGGGAGCGCCCGCCTAAATTTTAGAGCTTATCTTAAAATCGCGAGCACCTGATCGGCATCGACCGTATCGCCTTGGGCGACTAAAATTTTATCGATTACGCCATCACGCGGGCTTTCGATATTTATCTCCATCTTCATCGCTTCAAGAACGATGACATTCTGTCCCGCCTTAACATCGTCGCCTTCCTTTATTAAAATTTTAAATACGTTGCTAGGAAGCGTCGCTTTTATATCGTTATCGTCCGTACCGCCTCGCGCGTTAGCAGTGGGCTGCTCGCCGGCAGAGCGTTGCGGCTGCGGCTTTGCGGACTCCGAGGTATCGAAGCTGACATCGTATCGATCGCCGTTTACGAGTACGTTTTGTCCGGCAAATTCTACGCTGTAAATTTTACCGTTAATCTTAACGTCAAATTTGCCGTTTTTAGAAATACCGTTTTGATGGCTTGCAGCGGGCGCTACGTCCTCTTTTTTACGACTCATCACCTTGCCCTCGCCTTTTAAAAACGCGATGCCCTTTTCTTTGCACGCAAGCGCTATGAATACGTTCTCCTCACTAGGCTCGATGCCCTGCTCGCGTAGAATCTTCTGCGCATACGCGACGCTCTTGCTCTCGTCGGCATCGGCGATATCTACGGCATGCTTAGTCGTAGGCTCTAGCCCCAGCTGCTCAGCCGCCATCTTAATCACGCCCTCGTCGGGTTTAACGGGCGTTTTGCCGAAATAACCTAACACCATCTTGCCGTAGCCCTCGGCGATCTTTTTCCACGGGCCGAACATTACGTTGTTAAACGCTTGCTGGAAATAAAACTGACTAACTGGCGTCACGCTCGTGCCGAAGCCGCCCTTTTCGACGACCTCGCGCATAGCCTTGATGACGGCTGGGAATTTGTCTAAAATTTTATTATCGCGCATCATCTGAGTGTTTGCCGTAAGCGCGCCTCCCGGCATCGGCGAAAACGGAATTAGTGGGCTTACCTGCGTGGCCTCGGGCGGCATGAAGTAATCCTTCAAGCACTCGCCCAAAACCTCTTCGTATTTTAAAATTTTCTCTGAATCTAGCCCCAGGTCGAAATTTTGCCCCTTCGTCGCGTGCAGCAGCGTAAGGATGTCCGGCTGGCTAGTGCCCCCGCTTACGGGATGCGCGGCAAGATCGATGCCGTCTACGCCCGCAACGAGCGCAGCCTGATAGCATGCGACGCTAACGCCCGCCGTCTCGTGTGTGTGCAGGCGGATATGCACCCCGTCGCCTAAAATTTTACGCGCGCGCTTAATTGTCTCATAGACCTTCTGCGGGCTGCTGGTGCCGCTTGCGTCCTTGAAGCAGACGCTGTCGAACGGGATCTGCGCGTCTAAAATTTGACGCAAAATCCTCTCGTAAAACGCCGCATCGTGCGCGCCGCTGCATCCGGGCGGCAGATCCATCATCGTAACTACGACTTCGTGTTTAAGACCATGATGATGTATGCACTCGCCGCTAAATTTTAAATTTTCCACGTCGTTTAGCGCGTCGAAATTTCGAATCGTCGTCGTGCCGTGCTTGGCAAAAAGCTTGGCGTGCAGATCGATGATCTCGCGGCTGCCGGTATCGAGCGTGACGGTATTGACGCCGCGGCTAAGAGTTTGCAGGTTCGCCTCAGGCCCCACGATGCTTCTAAATTTATCCATCATCTCAAACGCGTCTTCGTTTAGGTAAAAATACAGGCTCTGAAACCGCGCGCCGCCGCCGAACTCGAAGTGCGTGATGCCCGCGTCTTTGGCCGCGCTAACGGCAGGCAAAAAGTCCGCCATCGCCACGCGCGCGCCGAAAACTGACTGAAATCCGTCGCGGAAGGTCGTATCCATAACGTCGATAAGCTTTTTAGCCATTTTTAGCTCCTAGGTTAAATTTAGCGTGAATTTTAATATTTCTAGCCTAAAAAAGCTTTTAAACCAAAAACCCCCGGAAAGATTGCGAGCGTTAATAGCACTAGAATTTGCAATAAAATAAAAGGTAGCACGCCCTTATAAATGTCCGTGGTGTGGATTTGCGGAGGCGTCACACCCTTTAAGAAAAATATCGAAAATCCAAATGGCGGCGTCATAAACGATGTTTGTAAATTTACAGCGATTAAGATCGCAAACCACACGGGATTGATATGCAAAGACTCTACTATTGGCAAAAGTATTGGCAAAATGATATATGAAATTTCGACATAATCGAGAAAAAATCCAAGCACTATGATAACTACCATCGTAAGCGCGATAAATCCCCATGCTTGGCCGGGCAGATTCTCCATAAAATTTTTCACGACCTCATCTCCGCCAGTGTAAGAAAAAATCATCGAAAATGCCGTGGCGCCCATCAAAATCATAAAAACCATGCCCGAAATTTTAGCGGTATTTTTTAGCGCGTCATAGATCAGCCTAAACGAAAACGTGCGGTATAAAACAGCTAGCGCTATCGCACCCAAGCAGCCTACCGACGAGCTCTCCGTAGGCGTAGCGATGCCCGCAAAAATAGATCCCAAAACGAGCAAAATCAGCACAAGCACCGGCACGACGTTTTTAAGCGCGATAAAAATTTGCTTTGATTTGCTAAGTCCCTCTAGCGGCGGAACAGGCGGTGCATAATCTTTGCAAATATATGAAATAATCGCAATATAAATCACGTAAAAACCCACTAGCACGAGCCCAGGAATAACTGCTGCAGAAAAGAGATCACCTACCGAAACAGAAAGTATATCGCCTAAAATAATTAGCACGATCGAGGGCGGGATAATCTGCCCAAGCGTGCCCGCAGCAGCGATGGTGCCGGTAGCCAGTGGCTTATCATAGCCGTATTTCATCATCACGGGCAGGCTGATGACGCCCATAGCAATGACAGTCGCGCCCACGATGCCCGTCGTAGCCGCAAGTAACGCGCCCACCAAAACAGTGCTGATCGCCACGCCGCCTCGTACGCCGCCGAATAAAAATGCCATCGACTCTAATAAACGCTCCGCAAGGCGAGTCTTTTGCAAAATCATACCCATCAAAATAAAAAGCGGCACCGAAATTAGCAGCTGATTTTCCATAATCGAGTAAATTCTATTAGGCATCAGTGAAAAAAACTGCCTACTCATATCCTCGAAAGCTTCGGTTAAAATTTCAAAGCCCTGCGCGTAATCCCACGCCTCACTAAGTCCGTAGATAAATCCGAAAATCACCGCTACAGCACCGAACGTAAACGCAACGGGAAAACCTAGTAAAAGCATAAAAAGCGCTGCCGCAAACATCACTATGCCTATCATATCTCGTCACCTTTTATCTTGCCGTGGCAAAATTCCGCCCAAGCGCGAAAAGCGTAAAATTTATAGAATTTTAAATTTAAGCTCATTCTGCCCTCACACACTCTGTGCGCCCGAAGAATTCCCACTAAGAAATTCCGAGCCTTTGTTTTCCCTAACATCAAGCAAGGCGTTAATATTTTTAATCAAAAATCCAAACGCGTAGATAAATAAAAACGCGTAGCTAAGCGTGATTGCGGACTTGATGATCCAAAGATGCTGCATGCCGCCGGGATTGGCACTGGCCTCATGGCTCGTATAAGCCTCGCTCACGTAATCGATCGAAAAAAACGCCACGAGCGCTACGAAAGGCAAAATGAAAAATATCGTGCCTAAGATATTTATGAGCGCTTTTGCAGTGGGACTAAATTTTTCGTAAAAAATATCCACGCGAACGTGGGCATTTTCTTTGAGCGCGTAGGTCACACCGAATAAAAACATCGCCGAATATAGCCACCACGTAAGTTCTTGCATAGCGACGGAATTTGCAGCTGGAAAAAGATAACGCGCCACAACATTGTAAAAAACTACTATAACTAAAAGCGCCAAAAATACGATACTCAATATGCCTAAAATATTTGCGAACGCATCAAAAGCTCTTTCTAATTTGCGTAAAAAACCCTTCAAAATTTTACCCTTTGCTTGAAATTTTTACTATAAAAGCTGAGATTTTAGCAAAAATATCTGCAATTTATTATAAAATTATGCGCGGAAAGGATTTTTATGATTTTAAAATTTCAAAACAAATACTCTAAAAGATTTCTCGCCTTTTGCGCTATCTGGGCGCTTTTTTGGCTAGCATTTTCATATTTTTTCTTGCAAAAATTCCTTTTTATCTATCCGGAAAATTTTAGCATTCACGTGAGATTCGCACTTTGCGCCATAGCGCTAGGAGCGGTGATTTTAGCGGTTTGTGGCAAGGACGTTTACGGCGCGATCTGCGGATATGCGGTGTGGTTTTACGGCGCGGCGCTGGGACTTGTCTCGTCGCTAAATTTAGCTAAAATTCACACGGTACTGCGAGGGAGCGGAGATATGAGCGGGATGAGCGGCTGCGGTGGAGCGGTGAGATTTTTAAATTTTGATTTAAGCGCAGTGCCAATTTTTAAGCCGTTTAACAGCTGCGCATTCGACGTTCCGGCGGTGCCGGCTGATGCGACGCTAGAGGGGCTGCAAGCCAAGCTAACGGCGCTTTATAGCGGAGGCTGGTATCTGTTTCCAACAAGTAAAAGCGTGGATCTGGCGCAATTTTGGAGCTTTATCTTTATATTTTTCGCAATTATTTGGATGATTGGAATTTTTCTTGGATTTTTAAATAAAAAGGCGTGGGATTTAAAACCCCACGCAAAATAGGTCATTGGACGATAATAAGAGCATTTGAGCTATAGATATTATCTATATTTTTAAGTCCCGGCATACTCCATACCCGATCACATAAGCCATCTCTGCCTTTGGTCAAGGTCACTTGCTCCTTGTTGTCGTACTTGTATGTGGCGCAGATATCGCCTTTAACCTTTATAGGATTT